>JBBQRR010000025.1:0-57156 GCA_038214655.1 Bacteroidia bacterium
TTACCGCTTACCGATTCATAACCGCAAAGTACTGTATTAAAAGCAACGCTGCATGAAACCGAATCGGTAATAGTAAACTGGCCGCAAAAACCGGGCTGCAATATTCCGCCATTAAAATTATAGGTGTTACCAACCTGCGTCCATGGAATGCTGCTGCTTACCGGAATTAATCCAGGGTCAAAATTAATCGACACCACTACATTTGAATCGGCAACGGCACCTACATTGCAATAATACACTGTAAAAACATTTTTAAGACAAGGCCGCATCAAAGTATTGCATCCCATACTTACTTTTAGGTCCGGGCAATGAACCAGTAATGTATCCGAAAAATTATTTCCGTACGAATTTGGCGTTGTAGAATTAATAATTGCCGAGTAAACAGGTGTGGGCGTTGGACATATCTGTGTGTAGTAAGTAGAAGGAATATGGCTTACTGTATACGAACCGGTATCCACAAACAAAGTATAATTTCCATTGGCATCAGTGCCTGCAAAATAATTTCCGGGCATAGCCTTTACTGCTTTACCCGAAAGAACCGATTCGCCAATATCTTTTACACAGTTGTGATTGAGGCCTTCAAAAATATTTCCGGTTATAACGTGTGTAGGTACCGGATATAATTTTACAATCCAGCAATCGAAACCTCCTTTATTTAAAGTAATATCGCCATTATTCGAAGCAGAAGTTCCAGCCAGAACACAGCCTCCGTCGGCCGTAGCCAAAATGGTGTTGCCCCTATCCGGTCCATTTCCGCCAAGGCATTTTTGGTATTGCAGGTTTCCGGCCGCGTCAATTTTTACCAGCCACATATCGGTGCTACTATGTAATCCCGCTACATCGCCATTATTTAAAGTGCCGGTTATTCCTGCTATGAAATATCCACCTGCAGGTGCAACACAAATTCCTCGAAAACCTTCAGCCAATGTTCCACCAAAACATTTTTGCCATTTTAAAATACCATTACTGTCAAGGTTAATAACACAGCCGTCAAAATTACTGCTGTGGTTTCCCGATATATCCCCGTCGTTTGATTTTGTGCTGCAAACAATGGTAAAACTTTTGTCGGGTCCCTGCGCTACACCCGAATAATATGATTGCTCGTCTAGTGTGCCGCCCGTTGCTCTTTGCCATTGTAAATTGCCAAGGCTGTCTAACTTTACAGCCCAGTTATCGCCGCCTAGCGGACCAGCTGTAACACCTCCGTGAAACCCTGTTACATCTCCATCGTTTGAGTTTGCAAAACCTACGGCTATAAAACCTCCGTCGTTTGTTATTGCTAAAGAAGTAGCACCTTCAGCTGCAGTTCCACCATAGGTTTTTTGCCATACGTAATTACCTCCGGTATTTATTTTTGCCACAAACAGGTCCTGACCATTTCCAATAATGCCTGTATCCGTTCCTGCAATCACATAATCTCCGGCCACTGTAATGCAAACCGCGCGTATTGAATTGGCACCTGAGGCCAGTTGCCACTGCAATACTCCCGCAGCATCAATCTTTATAATTGTAGTACCCGCTATAATATAACCCCCATCGGCTGTTTGCCTAATGTCGTAACCGAATGTTCCGGCGCAAAAGTTGACCCATTGAATATTTCCCAACGAATCGTATTTTATTACGCCGCATTGAAGTGCGCCTGTGTTAGCTATAAAGTCTCCATTGGTTGAATTAACGTATCCGGAAGTTATATAGCCTCCGTCAGTAGTTTTCCTTAAAGCATATATTTCGTCGTAAGCGGAACCACCCACCGATTTTTGCCATTGAATGGCAGGTTGGGCTATTACAGTTTGCAAGGAAATAATTGCGGCGATAAAAAGAATAGTTTTTTTACACATGGTATTATTTTTAAAGTTTAGAAATACAAGAATCTTTTATTTAATGATGCTGTTTATTTGAAGAGCCACTATTTTGAAATTACGTTGCTTTTAAAATTAAATTTGAGGTATTAAGGGCAAAACTGTCGGTTAATTCGCTTATCGCTACTTCCGTCAAACTCCTTTTAATTCATCCTCATTTTATTACAAATCAGGCATTTATCTTTATTCCTTATTTCGTATCTTTGCCCCTCTTAAAACACTAACATGGCAACCGCAACTATGTCAAAAATAAACGAACTTTTAGGCGCACAGGCCGATAGCCTGCTTAACCACACTTGCAAAACCATCAGCAAAGAACATTTACACCTGCCCGGTGGCGATTTTGTAGAACGCATTTTTAGCGGCTCTAACCGCAGTCCGCAAGTATTGCGCAGCCTGCAACAACTATATAACACAGGCCGCTTAGCCGGTACAGGCTATCTGAGCATTTTGCCGGTTGACCAAGGCATTGAACATAGCGCGGGCGCGTCCTTTGCACCTAACCCTATTTATTTTGATTCAGAAAATATTGTGAAGCTTGCCCTTGAAGGCGGTTGCAACGCCGTTGCTTCTACGTACGGCGTTTTAGGAAGTGTGGCACGCAAATACGCGCACAAAATTCCGTTCATCGTAAAATTAAACCACAACGAATTTTTAACGTACCCTAACAAGTTCGACCAGATTATGTTTGGCACCGTAGAAAGCGCATGGAACATGGGAGCCGTTGCAGTGGGTGCAACTATTTATTTTGGTTCGCCCGAATCGGGAAGGCAAATTGTGGAAGTTGCCGCGGCATTTGAGCGCGCACATCAATTAGGTATGGCAACTATTTTATGGTGCTACACCCGCAACACCGCATTTAAAAAAGACGGAGTTGACTATCATACTGCCGCTGATTTATCGTCGCAAGCAAATCATTTAGGGGTAACTATTCAGGCAGATATCATCAAACAAAAAATGTCGGATAAAAACGGAGGATATACTGCTTTAAATTTCGGCAAAACGCATCCAAAAGTTTATAGCGAGTTAACTACCGATCATCCTATTGACCTTTGTCGTTATCAAGTTGCAAATTGTTACATGGGCCGCGCAGGATTAATTAATAGCGGTGGCGAAAGCAAAGGCGCATCGGATTTAGCCGAAGCCGTAACAACTGCGGTTGTAAACAAACGTGCGGGCGGACAAGGTTTAATAAGCGGCCGCAAAGCTTTTCAGAAACCTATTAAAGACGGAATTACATTACTGAATACTATTCAGGATGTGTATTTGGATAAATCAATTACAATTGCTTAAACAATTATAGAATTGTTGAGTTATTGAATTATAGGATTACTAAATCTATAATTCAACAAATCACTAAATCAAAAATTATACAATGGGTTGGTTTAAACGAATAAAAGAAGGTATTACAACTAGTACCAAAGAAAAGAAGGAAACTCCCGAAGGATTGTGGTACAAATGCCCTTCCTGCAAAAAAATTCACACCGCCGATGATCATGCCAAGCATTCGTATGTTTGCATTGATTGCGGGCATCATCAGCGCATTGGCTCGGCCGAATATTTTGAAGTGCTTTTTGATAACAACCAATTTACCGAATTGCACGAAGGATTAATTGGCGGCGACCCCTTACACTTTGTAGATACAAAACCTTACGAAGACCGTTTGGTTGACAGCGTTAAGAAGACCGGATTAAAAGATGCTTTACGTGCCGCTTACGGAAAAGTTGGCGATTACGATTTGGTAATTTGCTGTATGGACTTTACTTTCATTGGAGGATCGATGGGTGCTGTTGTTGGAGAAAAAATTTCGCGTTCGATTGATTTTTGTTTAAAAACTAAAACGCCTTTGCTTATCATTTCTAAATCGGGTGGCGCGCGCATGATGGAAGCGGCTTACTCGTTAATGCAAATGGCAAAAACTTCGGCCAAACTTTCTTTGATGGCTAAAGAAAAAATTCCCTACATCTCTTTATTAACCGACCCAACAACGGGCGGCGTTACTGCTTCGTATGCCATGCTGGGCGATATGAACATTGCAGAACCCGGTTCTTTAATTGGTTTTGCAGGTCCGCGCGTAGTGAAAGAAACGATTGGTAAAGATTTACCAAAAGGATTTCAAACTGCAGAGTTTGTGTTAGAGCACGGCTTCCTCGATAAGATTATAAATCGCATTGAGATGAAAGAAAAACTTACGCAGGTTTTACGAGTTCTAAAAAACTAATTACCTGCACAATAAAACAAAAAAACTCTGCGGTTCTCTGCGCCTTCTTTGCGCTCTCTGCGGTTAAATAAGCGTGAGCAAGATTTCCATCATAACCGTTACCTACAATAGCGCAAAAACGCTTGAGCACACCATACAATCGGTTTTATTGCAGGAATATGAAGATGTTGAATATATTATTGTTGATGGCGGGTCTACCGACGATACTTTATCTGTAATCCGTAAATACCGCCACAAGATTGATCATTTTGTTTCCGAAAAAGATGAGGGCTTGTATTACGCCATTAATAAAGGAATTGCCCTTGCCACAGGAGATATCATTGGTATTTTGCATGCCGACGATTTTTATTTGGGTGATGAGGTGCTTAGCAAAATAGCCGCTACTTTTAAAAATGAAAATGCCGATGCCGTTTACGCCGATTTGTATTATGTGGATAAAGATGATACGGATAAGATAGTCCGCAAATGGAAATCGGGTAAATACAGCCACGGAAAATTTTTATGGGGATGGATGCCGCCCCACCCCACCTTTTTTGTAAAAAAAGAAGTTTACCAAAAGTACGGCACCTTCAATACAACTTTACGCTCGGCCGCCGATTACGAATTGATGTTGCGCTTCATTCACAAAAACAAAATAAAACTTATTTACCTGCCACAATTCATTGTAAAAATGCGCACCGGCGGACAAAGCAACGCATCGGTAAAAAATCGCGTAAAGGCAAATAATGAAGACCGAAAAGCGTGGGAGATGAACGGACTGAAGCCATATTTCTTTACTCTTACGCTAAAACCGTTGAGAAAAATTTTTCAGTTTCTTTCTTAACTTTCGTTTAGGTATTTTAATTTTTAATGTAATCACCCTGTTCTTTATTTTTCTTACTTTAGTCAAAGATATGGCCATCCTTAAAAAAGTTTTTTTTCGTTGTAATCTCATTATTGGGATAGCTTTGCTTTTTTCTTCCTGCTCGGTAATTAAACGCCACTATACCAAGGGTTTTTATGTAAGCGGAAAATCATCCGATAAAAATCTTGCAAAAAATAATACTGCAACCATAAAAAGTTTTTATAAAGAAAAGAAAACGGTTGATTTGCCTATCAACGAAAAACAAACTTTAACCGCACAGGCGCCTATTTCCAATAACCTGCATGTAGTATCAATCGTTAAAAAAAATATTTTAGCTGTAACAAAAAGAAATCATTTAACAGAAGGTTGCGACACTCTTTTCTTAAAAAACGGAACTATAATAGCCGCTAAAATTCTTGAAATAAGTGAAAAGGAAGTTAAATACCAATATTGCCAGGGCGCAAATAAAGACTTTATGTATATTTTAAAAACCGATGTAGAGCACATTATTTTCTCTAACGGTGTAAAAGAAACTTTTAAAATAACTCCACCCGTAACCCCGAAATCTGCAGAGCTTCCCCTGACAGAAAAAACATTAAACGGCTTTGCTCTGGCAGGATTTATTTTAAGTCTTTTGTTCTACCCTGCTATTTTGCTGGCTTTTATATCTGCATGGGGCGGGCTGGCTGCCGCGGCCTTTACCTTTATTATTTCCGGGCTCATTTATTTACTTGCCTTTATTTTTTCTATTGTAGGCATTGTTCAAATAACGCAAAATCATAAATACAAAGGCCTTGCTTTAGCTATTATCGGACTTGCTATTTGCCTGATTCCTTTAATCTTGGTATTAAAATCCTACTTATAAATTTTGCTTCCTATGTCAACACCACAAGAAATAGCTTTTAGTCGCCTACTAAAAATAATGGATGAGTTGCGTGAGCAATGTCCCTGGGATAAAAAACAAACGATAGAAAGTTTGCGCCATCTTACCATTGAAGAAGTGTATGAATTGGGCGATGCCATCATTGCAAAAGACATGCAGGAGATAAAAAAAGAACTGGGAGATGTTTTACTACATATTGTTTTTTACGCCCGTATTGGCTCAGAAACAAAAGATTTTGATATTACCGATGTAATCAATTCGGTTTGCGATAAATTGATTGAGCGCCATCCGCATGTATACGGCGATGTGAAAGTTGCCAATGAAGAAGATGTAAAACAAAATTGGGAAAAAATAAAATTAAAAGACGGAAAGAAAACTGTTTTAGGCGGCGTACCCAAAGGTTTACCCGCAATGGTAAAAGCGCAACGCATGCAGGAGAAAGCGCGCGGCGCAGGGTTTGACTGGGATAAACCCGAAGAAGTTTGGGGCAAAGTAAAAGAAGAATTAGAAGAACTGCACGAAGAAGTAAAAACAGAAGCTTCGATAGAAAAAATTGAAGGCGAGTTTGGTGATTTGCTTTTTGCTTTAATTAATTACGGAAGATTTATTGGCGTTAATCCCGAGAACGCATTAGAAAAAACCAACCAAAAATTTTTGCGCCGTTTTAAATACATGGAAGAAAAAATTACCTCGCAAGGCAAAGCTTTGTCGGATTGCAGCCTTGCCGAGATGGATGTTTTTTGGAATGAAGCGAAAGGCTTAGGGCTTTAAATAAAAAAAACGCGGAGGGAACAGTCAAGAAGCCCCAGAGAAAATTTATTAAAATAATATATTAGTTTACTCAAAGGGTTTGCGAAAAATGCAGGCGCTTATTTAACAAATAACAAAAAAACCTCAGCGGCCCTCAGTGCCTCCTCTGCTGTTTTCTCTGTGGCTATAATTTGATAAACTTTGCTTTGAGCGCAATCCCCTCATTGGTTTTTAAAATACAAAAGTATAGTCCCGGTTGTAATTGAGAAATATCAACCTTATCGCTTCGCAAAATATCGCTCCTGCAAATTTTTCCCTGCATTTCAATTATGTTTATCTCCGCTCCCGCTTCAAGGTTTTTAAAAAATAAGTGCTCGTTGTCATTGGTAAAAAAAATATTTTTAGTAGAATTATTTTCAGAAATACCGGTCGAATTATTTTGAATCAAAGGCAAAAGAACCAAATCCAGATCGTTGGTGCCTGTAAAACCCCAATTGGTTTTTATTTTTCCCCAAATATTGCCGCCCGCCATTTCGTAAGCCAGTGTTGTGGGCGAATGACAGGTAACGTAGGTGCTGTAAACGCCAATAGTATCGCCTGCGTTTTGCGGCAAAACGTAACTCACAAAAAAATCGGCGGTATAGGTTATGGGCGGACTAAAAGTAAAAGTATTAAATGCATTGTTTGTTAAACTGTTTTGCGTTCTCGGTAAACTCGTTCCCAATAAAGTTTGCGGATAACCGGTTGAGCTATTTTTACTATAAATTTTTATCGTTGAATTTGTTGCAGAGCCCGAAGCGCTTCGGTAACCCAAAGCTAAGCAACCCGTAACCGTTACCGTTTGCGTATTGGTATAAAGTTGTGCTTTCTCTAAATCAGCGTAAATATTATTACCGGTAACAAATCCCGAATCGTGCGGCGCGTAGTAATCGGCGTAATACAAAATGTTTTGGTTAGTATAACATCCCAATGAAAAAGAAGGAGGCGTTAAAGTATCGGTGGTAGAAGAAATTTTATTTGTTGTGATACTTGTTGCTTGCCCTTGAAATTTTTTACTCTGGCCAAACCCAATTTGGGCGATTAAAATTCCAAAAATTAAATACTGCTTCATCTTCTTACTGCTTATACTGCCTTCTTATACTTTCTACAGGCACTTAGTTAAATCAACGCCACCCATTTTTTTCATATTGGCTGCGCCCACTTGATTTATTTTAGTGATTGTGGGAATTATTCCTTGTCCTTGCCCCGAGCCCGGAAAAATAATATAATCTACAATAAGCGACGAGGTGCCGCCCGTTTTGGGATTGTTGTTAATGCCAATTTGCGTTGCTAAATACATGGAGCCCTCGCCTATACTTCCCGAAGGGCCTGCATCCGCATAAATTGCGTAACAGCCTTTTTTGGTAACGGTGTTGTAAACAAAACCAATATCGCCAATTGTAATTCCTCCGGCAGTTTTTACAGCCGATGGTAAAACAAAAAATGGAATGTTTTCAGAATCAACATAACGGCAAGGCATAGAATCCACACAAGCAGAATTCAATAAAGAAGTTGTTGAAACATACATGCCCGGATAAGGCTCGCCCGGATGTTGTATATAGGGATTCCCAAATCCGTCAACCGCAACGCCCCACCAGTTTCCGGGAGAGCCTGCATTGGCAGTCCAATCCAATCCGCTGTTGTTTGGTCCGTATGCTCTTGGTGAACCATCGGCATCAATATACATTTTGGCTTTAAACATTACCACGTTACTATTGTTGTGCCTGTAAACGTTAACCGTTGCAACCGTGGCAATCACTGTTCCACCACAAACAACAGGTGTTGGACAATTACCCGTAGCTACAGCCTGAGAAATATCCAAGCTCTGCCTTTGATTAATGAGCGCTTGTTTTTCTACGCTTTGCTTACTGCATGCTAATAAGGAAAGACATATGCCGATATATAGGATTTGTTTTTTATTCATGAGAGAATAAAAGTACTACATTTTCAGGTAAAATAATAGTTTAGCTTACTTTTTTCCTATTTGTTGCAACCAACGCTATACCTACCACTAACAATACGCCTCCTACTACAGGAGACCAATGCACGGGGTGGTTTTCTGCTTTATCTATTTTCAGGGGGCCTATGTCTACCACCCGCTTTTCACTTACGTAATTAAATCCTGTGTAAATCATCATCAGCAAGCCAAGTGCTATCAATACTATTCCTAAATTTTTCATATTGTTTTTTTTGTATAAGTAAAGGTCGTATGCATTTAGGTTAAAAGCGTTACAACAATTCCATAAAATATAGCATATTTTACATGTATTGTGCCCCGCCCACGTCTTTTTTGAATGGTAAAATAGAATTAAAGCCTATGAAATTGAATATCAGAATTTTATACGTATTGCTAGTTTCCTTCTTACAAGCAGGTTTATAAAATTCTTTATTGATTACCAAACCCTTACTAAAAAAGGTTTTTCGTACCCCCGCTTTGTGGTATATTTGCGTCCCCGTTTTTAAGGGAAAACAGGGATAAATTCAAATCATTATAAACCCCTCTGCGGCGCCCCTTACACCACAGATACAACGTGAAAGATAATGTCACAAACAGAAACACTAAATGAAGTAGTAACTCCCGAATTCGATTGGAGTACTATCGGTAAAAAACAAGACAACTACTCGGCAGCCGACCGCCAGAAATTAGAAGACTTGTACGAAAAAACTTTAAAAACCGTTCACAACCTGGAGGTTTTAGAAGGAACAGTTGTAGCCGTTAACACAAGAGAAGTTGTTGTTAACATCGGTTACAAATCAGACGGAGTAATTCCCCGCAACGAATTTAAATATAACCCCGATTTAAAAGCCGGCGACAAAATTCCAGTTTTCATTGAAGAGCAAGAAGACGCAGGCGGACAATTAGTTTTATCGCACAAACGTGCACGTGCCGCCTCTTCATGGGATCGCATATGCAAAGCGCTTGAAACTGATGAAATTATTAAAGGTTATGTTAAATGCCGTACCAAAGGCGGACTTATTGTTGATGTATTTGGTATTGAAGCATTTTTACCGGGTTCGCAAATTGATGTTAAACCAATTCGCGATTACGATGTATATGTAGCAAAAACTATGGAATTTAAAGTTGTTAAAATTAACAACGAATTTAAAAACGTAGTAGTATCGCATAAAGCACTTATCGAAGCTGAGATTGAAGCTCAGAAAAAAGAAATCATTGGTAAACTTGAAAAAGGACAAGTACTTGAAGGTACCGTTAAAAATATCACATCATACGGTGTGTTTATTGACCTTGGCGGTGTTGATGGTCTTATCCACATTACAGATTTATCTTGGGGCCGTATTTCTCACCCTGAGGAAATCGTTAAGCTTGACCAGAAAATCAACGTGGTTATTCTTGACTTCGATGATGACAAAAAACGTATTGCACTTGGCTTAAAACAATTAACGCCTCATCCTTGGGATGGACTTAACACTGAACTAAAAGTTGGTGATAAAGTAAAAGGTAAAGTAGTTGTTATGGCTGATTACGGAGCTTTTGTAGAAGTTGCAACAGGTGTTGAAGGTTTAATTCACGTAAGTGAAATGAGCTGGAGTCAGCATTTACGCAGCGCGCAGGATTTCGTAAAAGTGGGTGATGAAGTTGAAGCTATCGTTTTAACTTTAGACCGCACCGAGCGCAAAATGAGCTTAGGTATTAAACAACTTACTCCTGATCCTTGGTCATTTATCACAACTAAATATCCAAAAGAATCTAAACACGCAGGTACTATCCGCAACTTCACCAACTTTGGTGTGTTTGTAGAGTTAGAAGAAGGTGTTGACGGTTTAGTTCATATTTCTGACTTATCGTGGAGCAAAAAAATTAAGCACCCGAGCGAGTTTTATAAAATAGGAGATAAAATGGATGTGGTTGTATTAGAGATTGACGCAGAGAACCGTCGTTTATCTTTAGGCCACAAGCAACTGGAAGAAAATCCATGGGATGTGTTTGAAACAGTATTTACTGTAGATAGCGTACACCGTGGCACAGTTACTACCATTAACGATAAAGGGGCCGTAATTGGTTTACCTTATGGCGTTGAAGGTTTCTGCCCTATTAAACATTTGGTGAAAGCTGATAAAAAACAAGCCGCTTTAGAAGAAGTGTTGGATTTCAAAGTTCTTGAGTTCAGCAAAGATTCTAAACGCATTTTAGTATCTCATGCACGTACGCACGAAGAAGGCACAAAGTATACTCCTGAAAAAACGGAGAAAGCTGTTAAAGCCGGCGAGCAGGACGACACTAAAAAAGCGGTTAAGAAGATGAAAGATACGCAGGAGAAAACCACACTTGGTGATATCTCTGCACTATCTGATTTGAAAGATAAAATGGACGGTAAGAAGTAATTCTGCCAAACATGAAGATACCCTTTGGGGGTGGTTCCCTAAAGGTTTAAGCTAAAACACCTTCATTGGTTTTTAGTTTTTTGAGTAGGAATCCAGACGGAAACGTCTGGATTTCTTTTTTTGGTATATTTGATATAAGAAAAAACTCACTGGAAAAAATGACTAAGAAGTATCTGTTTTTAATTACACTCTTTATTAGGATAGCTACTTCACAAGCTTGTACAATATTTTCTGCAAAAGATAAAAGCGGTAATATTTGGACGGGGAATAATGAAGATGGAGTTTTTAATTTAAGCTCATATATTAATGTCGTTGCTCCAACCGAAAATACATTTGGCTATTTTTATTTTACAAATTCGAATAATCCAAACGAGTTTCCTCAGGGAGGCGTAAATGATGCGGGCCTGTTTTATGATGGCAATGCTGTTTCAAAGTCGGCTTATAAGGATTTCGATAAAAAGAAAGACTTCCCCAATGGCAGCAATGCAATGATGTTCTATATATTAAAGAAATGCAAAACAGTTCAGGAAGTATTTAATCTTTTTAAAGTATACAGGCTGCAAGGGCTCGAGGTAAGTCAATTACATTTTGCCGACAAATATGGAAGTTTTGGAATTATTGTTGCGGACAGCATGTGGATTACGAAAGTGGATTACCAGATTTCTACAAATTACAATTTAGGTCACCCGAATAAAGATAACGTTAAATGTTGGCGCTATCCTATTGCGGAAAGGATTATAAAATCGCAGGAGATTGGATTAGAAACATTCAGGGATATATGTGATTTTACCAGTCAAAAAAAATGGACAAATTACTCAAATATTCAAAATCTTAATACCGGAGATATTTGGTTTTACTATGCCATGAATTATAGCAGGCCTTATAAAACTAACATCAAAGAATTTGTTAAAGGGGGTAACAGATCATTTTACATATATGAATTATTTAAAAACGACCTGTTAGTGCAACAAATTATTCAATCAAAGGAAGCAGAAAATCAATTCTTTCTCATACTATTGGCTTTACTTTCTCTTATTTTGTTTTTTGTAATTTATATTTTTGCAATTAAACGTCGCCTTCGCAAACTCAGGGATCTTCAATTATAAGAAAAATAAAATTTACAGTATTTTAAACAGATACAAACTCCCCGCCAAATACTAAGCAATTTTTATGCCGATAATCATCTTGGAGATGATGGCGGATTAAAAAGCGGACAAGTGCTATTAGTTTGTTATATTTGAGTAATGAAAAAAATTCTCTTCTTTCTGCTGTTTTTTTCTATAGCCGGCATTAGTCAAAACAAAATTGATAGTTTAAACAAAGCACTTTCAAAAGCCGGCAACAGCAGCGATAAAGTAAAATTATTAAACGCCTTGGCCGAAGAAGTTGTTAAGAAAGATCCGGCAAAGGCTCTTTCTGAGGCACGCACTGCCCTCACTCTTGCCCAAAAAGAAAACCTGAACGATAAACTGGTGGCCGACGCACTGTTTTTTATAGGCCTTTCAAACGATTATCTTAGCAATTACGATACAGCGCTTGTCTATCATCACAAGGCCCTTGCTATCCGCGAAAAGATTAATGACAACAAAGGCATCGCGCAATCGTGCAACAACATTGGCATCATCAACCATCTTACGGGGCATATTCCCGAAGCAATTAAATATTATGAGCGTTCGGTAACCTTTGGCCTAAAGAACAACGATAAAAAAAACGCAGGAAAAGCCCTAAACAACATGGGTGCTTTATATGAAAGACAAGGCAATTTTAATAAAGCTACCGACTCATATCTACGCGCGCTTAAGTTCAACGAAGAAGTGAGTGATAGTTTGCAGGTAGGCATGATCTATTTAAATCTGGGCCACGTGCAGTATGAGATGGATCAATATGAACCTGCTCTTAAGTATTACAGGCAAGCGCAGAAGATACAGGAAAACATTGGTGATTTGCGAGGCTTGGGTAATACGCTGAACAATATGGCAGGAATTTATTTAAAGTTTAACAAGGTAGACTCAGCACAACAAATTTTTGAAAGAGTATACAAAATTTTTGAACAGGTTAGTGATAAACAAGGTATGTCGCAGGCCCTGTCCAATCTCGGCACCATAGAGTTCGGCAAAAAAAATTACAAAGAAGCGCAAGGTTACTATAAACAAACCCTTGATTTGCGTGAACACATGGGTGATGAGCAGGGTATGGCTTACACTTTAAAAAATGTTGGGCAGACTTATAACAAAATGCAAAAATATGCGCTTTCCCAAGAGAATTTCCTTAGAAGTCTTGGCCTAGCTCGCTCCAAGAACTTACATCTCCTGGAGAAAGATATTTATCAGGATATGGCAGATATGTACCTGAATAAAAAAGATTATTTCAATGCGCATCAGTACCTGGCGCGTTACAGCTTGTTAAAAGATAGTCTTTTTAGCGATGAAACCGCCAAACAACTGGCAGAAATGAATACCAAATATGATAGTGAGAAAAAAGAAAAAGCCATCGAGCTTTTGAATAAAGATAAAGAAACCCAATCGCTTTTAACCGCGGCCGATACAAAAAAAAGAAATATCATACTGGCTTCGGTAGCTCTTGTTTTACTGGTGGTGATTATTTTTTCGATCTTTTTATACAAACGTTTTAAAGTAACTCAAAAGCAAAGAAACATTATTCAAAAGCAAAAAGAAGTTGTAGAGCAAAAAAAACTGGAGGTTGAGCTTAAGAAAGAAGAAATTGAAAAGCAGAAGGAACTTATAGAAGAAAAACAGAAAGAGATACTTGACAGTATTTATTATGCTCGCAGAATTCAGCGCAGTTTGCTCACCAGCGAAAGGTATATTGCAAAAAGCTTAAAAAAGCTACTTTAATAGGCCCTCATTTTAATCTGTTTTATTATATTTGGGTAATGAAAAAGGCATTCTTCCTGCTTGTGCTGGCCCTTCTCCCTGTTTTTAAACCGTGGGCTTGCGGCAATTATTATTACGCGCTTGATAAGGAAGGTAAAATCATTCCGCTTGGTTACGATTGGAAATTTCCGTTCAGCAAAAATTTTAATCTCGAACTGAATGTGCAGAAACTTAAAAATTTAGAAAAGAAACTTCTTAAAGAAAAAAACTTCATGCTTTTGTCGGATTATTCGCTCTGCCTTATGAAGCTTGGCA
The DNA here is from genome assembly GCA_038214655.1 of Bacteroidia bacterium. Classification (GTDB taxonomy): domain Bacteria; phylum Bacteroidota; class Bacteroidia; order B-17B0; family Aurantibacillaceae; genus PALSA-968. The sequence goes on from JBBQRR010000025.1 coordinate 14,090, forward strand.
AATCTAAAGAAGCGGCTCAAATACTGAAAGAGCTTTACATCCACTACCCTAACGAATATAAAATCGCGGCTAATCTTGGTACTGCCTATGAATTAGTTGGTGAGGTTGATAGTGCCTTGAAATATATCCGCAGGGGCATACAACTAAATCCTAACGACCACGAAGGAAGCGAGTGGATACACGCCAAAATATTGGAAACAAAATTGCAATTAAAAAAGAATGTGAACTATCTGGACACACACACTGTACTTGACTTGACAGAGAAGCAAAAGAAAGACAGTACTGTTTTTTACCACCTGAGCATACAACTGAAAGAACGATTTCCCTTTACTTCGGGCCCCGATGCACTTATGGCCGGTTTAATGGCAGATCTTGGTGATTTATCTTTCAACGTTAAGTCAATTGAGTACGCCAAAGCTTATTATCTTATTGCGAAAGAGTATTACGGCAATACCTCGCCCGAGCTTGAAGTAAAAATAAAAGAAACAGGCAAACTCATCAGGAAATATAAAGATGTTCAGCCTGCACCGGAAAAGCCCGGCGAATATTTTGAAGGAGCCAGGACTAAAATTCACGGCATTAATTACAAGGATATTATTTCTGATAATAACCAAGAAAACTATAAGGTTAACTGGACTAAAATTAATACAGATGTAACTTCCTTACTCGCGTTGGTAGATTTTAAAAAGGCGGTAACAGAACTGAAAGATACGGCCTATAGTAAATCTTCGGATGAATTAAAACTTATTCCCGAACACAAAGACAACATTTCGCAAATTGATTCCTCCGCAATCTCAAAAACTGAAATAAATCCTGCCGAGCAGAAAAAGCAGGAAGGTTTAAATATAAAGACTATCTGTATTTTTATTACGTGCTCAGTTATTTTTATCGTGATTGGTTTTATTTTAAGTAAAAAGAAAAAACAATGATTAATCCATTGCATAAGGCTTTGCTTTTTTTTCTGCTTTTTAGCAGCTCATGTTGTTATTCGCGACAAGTACAAATTGATTCATTAAAAAAAGTATTACTTAGTGCCAAAGAAGATACCAATAAGGTAAATGCTTTAAACAGTGTAAGCGGCCTTTTTTATCTAAGCGGCAATTACGATACCTCATTGCTATACGCTACTCAAGCAAAAAGCCTTGCCGAAAAAATTACATTTAAAAAAGGGCTTAGCAGTGCTTATAACAACATCGGCAATATTTATGGCGACCAGGGAAATACCAGCGAAGCACTTCAAAATTTTATGGAATGTTTAAAGTTAAGAGAAGAAACTCTCCCCAACGGAATACAGGTTGGCACTAAACAAAGCATATCAAACGCCTACAGCAAAGTGGGGCTTGTTTACGAAAGAGAAGGTAATTATCCGGAAGCCTTAAAGAACTATTTAGCTTCTTTAAAAATTTCGGAAGAAACAAATGATAAACCGGGCCTGGGTACTGCTTATAACAATATTGGCAATGTGTATTCGCATCAGGGCAATGACGCCGATGCGCTTAAAAACTATTTCACAGCTTTAAAAATAAGAAAGGAAACAAGCGACAAAGAAGCCACGGCGGGTACGTATAACAACATTGCAAATATTTACATAAACAATGGCAATTATGCCGAAGCTTTGAAGAATTTATTAGCCGGATTAAAACTCTTTGAAGAAATTGGCAACCCCTGGGGTGTGGCCGGTTGCTATAGCAATATTGGGATAGTTTATCGTAAGCAGGGCAATTTTAACGAAGCGCTTAAAAACCAATTTGCAGCTTTAAAGTTAATGAAAGAACTTAAATCGGTGCCTGGCGAAGGCTATACGATGGGAAATATTGGCGCCGATTACGCTGATTTAAAAAACTATAAAGAAGCAGAAACATATTGTTTAAAGGCATTAGCAATTGCCACACAAATAGGAGATTTGGAAAGCATCAAGGATATTAACCAAAATTTAAGTGATGTCTATTTCGCCACGGCCAGGCCCAAACAAGCGCTTGAAAGTTACAAGGCATATATCAGTGCAAGAGGCAGTTTGTTAAACGAAGAAAATACAAAAAAAACCGTTCGCCTCGAAATGAATTACGAGTTTGATAAAAAAGAAGCCGCCGCTAAACTGGATCAGGAAAAAAAAGAAGCAGTTGCCGCTGCCGAAAGCAAAAAGCAAAAAATTATTATCTGGAGCGTATGTGGAATTTTACTTCTGGTATTTTCTTTTGCGGTGTTTGCCTACCGTAGTTATCTACAAAAACAAAAGGCCAATATAGAAATCACCAAACAAAAAGAAATTATTGAGGAGAAGCAAAAAGAAATATTAGACAGTATTTATTATGCGAGACGAATACAACGAAGTTTGATGAGCAATGAAAACTATATTCAAAAAAATTTAAAACGCCTCATGCAAAATGTTTAGGTACAGGAAATATATACTTTTACAGCTCTTTATTCTATTATCTTGCGTCTTCTCCCTCGCTCAAAATACCGACTCGCTTAAACTTCTACTTAAAGCCAGCAGAGAAGATACTATTCGCCTTAATCTACTTATGCAAATATGCGAAGTGTGCGACGAAAATGAAATTGCAACTTATGCTGTGCCGGGCATTGCACTGTCAGATAAATTATTGGCATTTACTTCCTTTTCAAAAAAAGAAAAAGAAAATATTTTACGATTAAAGGCCTCCATTTTAAATGATATGGGTTTGGTGAGTGAAGGACTGGGCGATCCGGCCACAGCTTTAAATTACTATAAACAAAGTTTAAAAATAAGAGAAAACCTTGCTGATAAAAGAGATATCGCGGTACTCTTTATTAATATGGGTGTAATTTACAAGCAACAAGGAAACATTCCTCTGGCACTGGAAAATTATCACAAGGGTTTAAAAATAATGGAAGCCCTTAACGATATAGTTGGAATAGCGACCGCTTTAAATAATCTTGGACTCATTTATAAACAACAAGGCGAAACAACCAAAGCACTTGAATGTTACAACAAGAGTATAAAAATACGCGCGAATAACAGCGACCAACAAGGTGTATCTGCAACACTGGCTAATATAGGGTATATACACATTGACCGAAAGGAATTTGACAAAGCACTGCAATGCTATTGGCAAAGTATAAAAATTGATGAGGAAACCGGCAACAAAGACGGTGTGGCCGGATCCTATAACAACATTGGTTTAATTTACGAATTGCAAAATAATTTACCATTGGCCTTAGAATACTACAATAAAAGTTTAAAAATAGACGAAGAGATAAAAAACAAACAAGGCATGGCTGCTTCCTTAAACTCTATTGGAGGTATTTATATCAAGCAAAATAATTTCAGGGCGGCACAACCCTATTGCGAAAAAGCATTGCAAATGGCGCGCCTCGTTGGTTATCCCAATAGTATAAGCGGAGCTGCAAGGCTAATGAAGAGAATCTATCAGCATAATAACGATTATAAAAACGCACTCGCCATGTTTGAACTTTACATCGAAATGCGCGATAGTGTTAACAACGAAAAAAACAGAAAAGCCGGTATCAAAAAACAAATGCAGTACGAGTACGAAAAGAAAGCCGCGGCCGACAGCGTAAAAAACACCGAAGAACGAAAAGTAAAAGATGCGCAGATTGTTGCCCAGCAAAGCAAACTTAAGCAAGAAAAAACGCAACGCTACGCATTGTATGGCGGTTTAATTCTTATTGCCGGGTTTCTGATTTTTGTTTTCAACCGCTTTAAGATAACTCAAAAGCAAAAAGCCATCATAGAACTTCAAAAAGCGGATGTAGACCTTGCCTACGGAAAACTACATGAAAAAAATAAAGAAGTTTTAGACAGCATTTTTTATGCGAGAAGAATACAGCGCAGCTTGCTTACTACCGAAAGTTATATTGATAAAAGTTTGAAAAGATTGCGAAAGAGCTAAGACCCGTGCTCCTTATTATGTTTTCGCTGCTTGCGATAAGCGTTAAACATAATAAAAACACCCAATACAATAAATGGAATGCTTAGATTTTGGCCCATGTTTAAATCAATCTTATTTTCCCAATCAACCTGCACCACTTTAAGGAATTCGGTTAAAAAACGCTGGGTAAATAATAGCACAGTAAACAACCCAAACATAAAGCCCGGAGGCAAAACGTTTCGCTTATATTTCCACAGATAAACCATCAGTATTAGTAAAAACAAACAAAAAATTGCTTCGTACAATTGCGAAGGATGGCGCGTAGGAACCGCATCTATGCCGTGCATATGAAATGTACCTGCATCATCGCCCCTTATAAATTTAAACCCCCATGGCAAAGTAGTGGGCACTCCTACAATTTCAGAATTCATTAAATTACCTATACGAATAAACATAGCCGAAAGCGGCACCACCAAAGTTATACGGTCAAACAACCACATCCGGCTCTCACCCGTTTTGCGACAATACAGCCACATGGCCACAATAATTCCTATTGCGCCGCCGTGACTGGCTAATCCGCCTTCCCAAATTTTTAATAAATTAAGTGGATGCGAAATATATCCTTGCTGCGTAACAAAACCGGTAGCGTCCTCAACATCAAACCAGGGCCCGTAAAATAAGCAATGCCCTAAGCGGGCGCCAATAATAGTACCGGCTACAATGTAAATCGTTAAAATATCGAGGTATTTAGCAGGCCTTTGCTCGGCTTTAAATACTTTGCCCATCACAAACTGGCTACCTAAAAAAGCGCAGGCAAAAAGCAAACCATACCAACGCACGGGCCAGTTAATACCGGGGATGGTAAACATTTCGGGGTTGGCGTCCCAAACTATGAAAAGAAGCTTGTGCATTTGTAAAGTGTTCAAAAATACGCAAAACTTAGCGCTTTTATAGCTTTTGTAAAAGTTAATTTCACAAGATGATAAACGTGGCCATTTTTGCCTCGGGCGAAGGCACCAACGTAGAAAACCTTATTAAGCACTTCGCCACCAGCAAAGAAGTAAAAATTAAGTTAGTTGTAACCAATAATCCCGAAGCGGGTGTTGTTAAACGCGCCGAGGCCTATAAAAAAAATATTCAGATAGTTTCTAAAGAAGCATTGGCAAATTATACCGAACAGCTCATCGATTTTTTACAAACCGAAAAAACCGATTTAATTATTTTAGCAGGCTTCCTCCTTAAAGTGCCCGAAAAAATCGTAAAAGCTTTTCCGCAGCGCATCATAAACATACACCCTGCCCTATTGCCCAAACACGGCGGCAAGGGCATGTATGGCAATCGAGTTCACGAAGCCGTGCTGCTTGCAGGAGACAAAATCACGGGCATTACCGTGCATTACGTGGATGAAGAATACGATCACGGTGAACATATTTTACAAGCTATGTGCCGGGTTGATGAAAATGATACAACCCAAAGTCTTGCAAAAAAAATACACGAGCTCGAATACTTTTACTTTCCTAAAGCCGTTGAGAAAGCTATTGAAAAATTAAAAATACACAGCTAATGGCAAAATTTCCTTCCATCAAGTCACTTCTAAGCGAAAGCCAACAAACAATTATGCGCTTTCCAATGGCATTGCTTTCAGCAATAGCCGGCTCCGTTGTTTCTATTTACTTATCGTACTTAGAATACAACAACCAGGAAGCGCAAAAAATGGGCGCATGCCTGCTAATGGTTTGTTCATTAGGTTTGACACTATTTTTTTCGCTCAGCATTTTCTCCGAAAGAAAAAATCACTCGCTTACAAAAAAAATAATTATTCAAGTTGTCGCCCTTGCCGCATTAACCGGCTATTATCTTTTTTTACGCAACTGGTTTGTGCAAATCGAATTTGTGCGCTACGCCCTTATAAATCTTGCGCTACATTTATTAGCCTCGTTTGCTGCTTTCACGGGTAAAAATAATTTAACCGGCTTCTGGCAATTTAACAAAGCTCTTTTCCTCCGCTTCTTTTTTGCCGCCATCTACAGTGCAACTTTGTATTTAGGTATTTGTCTTGCCATGGCGGCGGTAGACCAACTCTTCGGCGTAAAAATTGACGGTAAAAATTATTTCAGGCTATGGATTATTATTGCCGGCATTTTTAATACCTGGTTTTTCTTAGCAGGAGTTCCAAAAAACATTGCAACGCTCAATGAAAGTGAAGACTACCCAAAAGGCTTAAAAATATTTACGCAGTACGTCTTATTGCCCTTGGTAACGCTTTACCTGCTTATTCTTTACGCATACATGGGCAAAATTTTAATTGCACAAAGTTTACCAAAGGGCTGGGTTTCTTATCTGGTAATTGGTTTTTCGGTTGCGGGAGTTTTGGCATTGCTTCTCATTCATCCTATTCGTAATAAAGAAGGCAATAGCTGGATTCACATTTTTTCAAAATGGTTTTACGGAGCACTTTATCCTTTAGTAATAATGCTCTTTTTTGCCATTGGCCGCCGTATAAGTGATTACGGAATTACCGAAAACCGGTATTTTATTATTGTGCTTGCAATCTGGCTGGCTGCAGTTTCAACGTATTTCCTCTTCAGTAAAATTTCAAACATAAAATATATTCCAATCAGTTTATGTTTAATTGCATTGCTAAGCTCATTCGGGCCCTGGGGAGCGTTTAGCGTTGCAGAGAAAAGTCAGATGAAGGTTTTAGAAAATATCTTAACCCAAAACGAAATTTTAAAAAATGGCAAGATAGACAGCAAGCACAAAGAAGTTGCCGACAGCGTTGCCGAACAAATTACCTCTATCGTAAAATATTTTAACGATATGCATGGCTTCGAAAATTTTAAACCTTGGTTCAATCAAAACATCGATTCGTTAATTGCCGATTCATTACGCTGGGGAAGAGTAAATAATATATTGAAATTGATGAACGTGCAGGAAATGTACAGCTATAGCTACAACCGCGACGGAGATGGCGATAATTATCATTATTTTAGTTATTACCCCGAGTATAACGAAAACAATGTAAAAGATATTTCGGGTTACGAGTACGAAATTACTTTTAACGCTAATTGCTATGGCGGGTATGCTTACGACCCTAAGTATGCTATAAGTAAAGACACACTTATCTTCGGCATAACCAAAGACTCTTTGAACCTGGAAGTAAAGAAAAACGGGACAATCATACACACGCTTAACTTCAATGATTTTTATAAAACCATTAACGATTCAGATAAAAATTCGCATACTTACAGCAGCTCGGTGCCCGTACGTTTTATGGAAAAAGTTTTTGAAGACAGTACCTTAAAAATTAAGTTACAGTTTACAAGTTTGTATGGTTACGCTAAAAATAAAAAATACAAAACAAATAATGCCGCGGGTAATTGCTTATTAAAAATAAAAACCGCTGCAACCGAACCAAGATAAAATTTATGGGAAAGAAAAATAAAAAAGACCAACCTGCAGGCAAAACTGCAAACCAGTTTCTCTTCGAAGAAATACTCGACGTTTTTAAACACAACGCGCACAAGCAACTTAATTACCGCCAGGTAGCCACCATGGCCGAAATAAACGATGAGCCCGGTAAGCTTGCCGTAATGGAAGTATTGGAAGCCCTTACAAACAAAGGCCTCATCACACAAATGGAAGCCGGCAAATTTCAATACAAAAGTGTTGAGCAGGAAATTACCGGTAGAATTGATTTTACCACCAGCGGCGCGGCCTACATTATTACTTCAACGCCCGGCGCCGATATTTATATTGAAAAAGGCCGAACCAAAGATGCGCTTAACGGCGATACCGTTAGCGTTACTGTAAGTGGCTTTCCCGGAAAAAGAAAAGAAGGCGTGGTTAATCGTGTAATTGAACGCAAACGCACCGATTTTGTTGGAACGGCACAGGTGGGACCGAAAAGTGTTTTTATAGTTGCCGACAGCCATAAAATTCATGTCGATTTTTTTATTCCGCGCGAGAAAAGCAAAGATATTAAAGACGGACAAAAAGCTTTAATAAAATTAGTGAAATGGAATACTGCCGAGCCAAATCCGATTGGAGAGGTAACAGAAATTTTAGGTTATCCCGGCTCGCACACAACCGAGATGCATGCAATTATGGCCGAGTACGGTTTGCCCGATCACTTTCCGGATTCGATTGAAGCCGCGGCAAAAGGTATAAACACAAAAATTACAGAAGAAGAAATAAAAAGGCGCCGCGATTTTCGTGATATTTTAACTTTCACTATCGACCCGCACGATGCAAAAGATTTTGACGACGCGCTATCATTTAAAAAATTAGAGAATGGAAATATTGAAGTGGGCGTGCACATTGCCGATGTAACGCATTATGTAAAACCACAATCTATCATTGACGAAGAAGGTTTAAACAGAGCCACCTCGGTTTATTTGGTTGACCGCGTTATTCCGATGTTACCCGAAGTACTCAGTAATTTTGTTTGCTCGCTGCGCCCTAAAGAAGAAAAACTTTGTTTTGCAGCCGTTTTTGAATTAGACACTGAAGCAAATGTTGTAAACGAATGGTTTGGCCGTACCGTAATTTACAGCGACCGACGTTTTGCCTATGAGGAAGTACAGGAAATTATTGAAAATAAAAAAGGCGACCACGTAAATGAAATTTTGGTTTTAGATACCCTCGCCAAAAAATTACGCGACCGCCGCAGTAAAAATGGCTCTATCTTTTTTGATAAAGAAGAAGTCAAGTTTCATTTGGATGATATGGGTAAGCCTACGGGCGTTTATTTTAAAGTACAAATGGATGCGCATAAACTCATTGAGGATTTTATGCTTTTAGCAAACAGGCAAGTTGCCACTTTACTGGGCAAAAAAAATAAAAACTCGCATATAAAAAACCCGCCAACTGTTTATCGTGTGCACGATTCTCCGTCAAGCGATAAATTATCTGACTTATCAAACTTCGTTAGTAAATTTGGTTACAGCATGGATACCGCCAATAAAAAAACGGTTTCTGCATCCATCAATAAATTATTACAGGAAGTAAAAGGAAAGCCCGAGCAAGGAACCATTGAGATTTTAGCAATACGTTCGATGCCCAAAGCTATTTACACAACCAAAAATATTGGCCACTACGGTTTGGGTTTTGATTTTTATACGCACTTCACCTCCCCTATTCGCCGTTACCCCGATATGTTGGTGCATCGCTTATTGGAGGCGCATCTTGCCGGAAAAACGTATAGCAAAGAAGAAGAGCTTGAGCAATTTTGCAAACACTCGTCTGATCAGGAAAAGATGGCGGCTGATGCCGAGCGTGCTTCTATAAAATATAAGCAGGTAGAATTTTTGCAGGATAAAATCGGGCAAATTTTTATGGCAGTAATTTCGGGTGTTACCGAGTGGGGCATGTATCTTGAAATTATGGAAAATAAATGCGAGGGCATGGTTAGGCCGCGCGATATGAAAGATGATTTTTACAGCTTTGATGAGGATAATTACCGTTACGTAGGCAAACGCTTTGGTAAAACATATCGCCTTGGAGATAAAGTTTTAATAGAAGTTAAGGATGCCGATATGCTTAAAAAGCAACTCACTTTTGTGATTGTAGATTCGGTCGAAAAAAATCCTATGCAAAAAGATCAAAGGCGCGACTCAAAACCTTCTAAATATTCTAAAGGGCCTTCTAAAGGAGGTTCTAAAAAAGGTAAAAAACGAAGGCGTTAAACCGCTTGTCTGTTTTTTACATTTACAAGGCTCGTAAAAAGCTAAAAAATAGGTAGTTGCAGAACTCCGGCGACAACCTTTTTACACTTTGATTTTGTATATTTGCCTCCTAAATTTTTGAAATGACTTATTTGGATTTCGAAAAGCCTATTGAGGACCTTGAAAAAGAACTTCAAAAGCTGAAAGATGTGGCAACAAAGAGTAAAGTGGATGTGAGCCCCTCTATCAAACAAATGGAAGACAAAATTCTTGAAACCAAGAAGAAAATTTATTCCGAATTAACGCCTTGGCAAAAAGTGCAGCTATCGCGCCATGCCGAACGCCCCTACACACTTGATTACATAAACAGCCTTACCAACAATACTTTTTTTGAATTGCATGGTGATCGTACCGTGAAAGACGATAAAGCAATGATTGGCGGTTGGGGCGAAGTGGATGGAAAAACTTTTATGTTCATTGGCCAGCAAAAAGGGCGCAACACAAAAGACAGGCAGTTTCGTAATTTTGGAATGCCCAACCCCGAAGGTTATCGCAAAGCTTTACGTTTGATGAAGCTTGCCGAAAAATTTAACAAACCTATTATTACTTTTATTGATACGCCCGGCGCTTATCCCGGTTTAGAAGCCGAAGAGCGCGGACAAGGAGAAGCTATTGCAAGAAATTTATTGGAGATGTCGCAATTAACGGTGCCGGTAATTTGTATAATTATTGGTGAAGGCGCATCAGGTGGTGCATTGGGCATTGGCGTTGGCGATAAAGTGTTGATGTTAGAAAATACCTGGTATTCGGTTATTTCTCCCGAGTCGTGTTCATCTATTTTATGGCGCAGCTGGAACTTTAAAGAAAAAGCGGCAGAGGCTTTAAAATTAACGGCAACGGATATGGCCGGAAATAATCTCATTGACGGAATTATTCCGGAACCATTGGGCGGTGCGCATAATAATCCTGCCGAAATATTTGAAACCGTAAAAAAAGAAATATTTAAGCAAGTAACTCAACTCGAAAAAATGGATCCTCAAACTCGCATTACTAAACGCATAGAAAAATTCTGTGCAATGGGCGTTGTGATGGAAGCAAGTGAGTCGATGGTAAGTTAGCTGCAAGTATAAGGAGATAGTATAAGTTTAGGGGGGAATTAAAATAAATAATCCCGATAGATAGCGGGAGTAAATATAAAAATTGTAAATCAACAGCATGGCAAACACAGGAGACATTAACATAGGTTCAGTAATTCGTTATAACAACGAGCTCTGTTTAATTACCGAATGGCAGCACCGCACACCGGGTAACTTACGCGCTTTTTACCAGGCACGCATGCGTAACCTAAAAAACGGCAAACAAACCGAAAATCGTTTTCGCAGTGGCGAAGAGGTTGTAATAGTGCGTGTAGAGTACAGAATGATGCAGTTTATTTATCCGGAAAACGATTTTATTGTGGTGATGGACAATACAACTTTTGAGCAAGTACATATTCCTTCCAGCGCCTTGGGCGACGGATTAAAATTTTTGAAAGAAGGAATGGAAGTAAAAGTAACCTTTGAAGAAGACAACGCTATTTTAGCGGAGGCGCCCACTTTTGTTGAATTAAAAGTTACTTATACCGAGCCCGGACTAAAAGGCGATACTGCTACAAATACATTGAAGCCTGCAACTGTTGAAACCGGTGCGGAGGTTAAAATTCCGTTATTCATCAACGAAGGCGATGTGATTAGAATTGATACGCGCACACAGGCTTACGTAGAGCGTGTTAAAAAATAAAAATTGAAAACATTTTTTAAAATAAGCCTTATAGCATTACTCTTCGGCTTTTCGTCGTGCGTTGTAAATTCCCCGCGATACAGCACAGTTGAAAAAGTTTTAGCCTTGCAAATTAACCAAACGGAGGAAGAAGTTTCGCAGGTTTTGGGAATACCTCCTTATAATTTTATTTTTAAAGGCGATGGCGAAACTATTTTACTCTATAAATTTAGGGTAACCGATCGCAGTACTGTGCCGCTTTTTACGGGCCCCACCAACGGCCATAGTAAACGTGGCAAATACGTTAACCTTAAAGTGACTTACAACAAAGCAGGGCGTGCAACAAAAATGCAAAGCTGTAGTAATTGCGATGAAACCATTGATGAGGATAAGAAATTTGATATTAATAAAGTAATTACGCTTATAACTGTTACCCTGCCAATCGTACTTGTATTTTTGGGCATTAAATTCGCGATAAAGTAATTGTATTATTTCCCCTCCTTTTCAAGGAGGGCGGCCAAATGCTCTGCTGAAAGCGGGCATGGCGGGTGGTTCTAATTTTTAACCGGTTTAATTTCTCCCCTTCTTTCAAGGGGAGACAACCATAAGTCTTCAAGACGTGGCAAAGGGGTAACGCCCGCAATAAACTTAATTTTTAATCAGTTTACTCATATAAGTTTTTTGCCCACTCTCCACTTTTACAAAATAAATTCCTTTGGCAAGACTTGAAACATCCACCGTTTCTGCTTCTGAAGAAGTATTTTTTTCAAGCAACAAACTTCCCTCAACCGAATACAAAAGAATTTTTGCATTTTTTATACCCTTAGGGAAAAGAATAGCGAACTCGGTACTGGCAGCGTTTGGGTAAATTTTTATTTGAGGACTTACAATCTCTTCTTTAATACCAATGCCTGCGATAAAATTATTAATAGTTGTATTGGTAACAACCGCCGGGTTAAAATCGAAATAGATATTTGCCGTGTTTTTTATTTGAGTACCGCCCGGCAAATTGGGTTTGGGTTTTACGCGATACTGCACATAACCCTGCGACGCATTAAAGCTACTACCACTATCGGCTAAGTTTATATTTGGAAAACTAAATGCTAAAACATTTCCATTTACATAAGAAGTATTTGGATGGCTATAATTTAAAATCTGAAAAGTTGTTAAATCCAGGTTATTATCCAATGTATCTGCTAAGTGAATGTTCATTGCCGCGGCTGTACCCGTGTTCTGAAAATGTATGACGTAGGTGAACCACCCGTTATAATTTGGCGCAACATCAACCGGATAAACTTCTTTCTTGTTTGGATCATGAGAGTTTTGTATAACGTAGCAATAAGAAAAGGTATTATTATTTGGATTAATATCGCCCGACGTAGGGGTTACCGCTATGGAAATGCAAACAGTATCGCCTGCCTGCGCATTTGTACTGGTGTTGAATAAAAGATTAAAATCAGAACTATTATTCACCAAGCCAAAATCTGAAACCAAATAAGTGAAAATATTTCCGGCCACGCTGGGAGTTAATGCTCCTGCCACAGGGCTCACATACGTAACGTTACCCGTTATAGTTATTTGAACTTGCCCGCTAACGCCAGTAGCACACTTCAAATTATACCAATGACTCATATCCCCTGCAACCACATTTAAAATATTATCAACTCCCGGAAAAAAAACATCACTCATGATGAGAGATTGGGCTCCAACATCAAAACCGGGTTTGCAGGTAAGGGAGAAATTAATATTAGTGTCGATTAAATTTACAGTAACGGTTGAGTCTAAACCGGGAAAAGTACATTGAGCCATATATGGTGCGCCCACTGTATCAACCACAACTGTATAGGTATTTAATATTTGTGGGAAATCATAAACTCCGTTTAAAGCAGAAATGGTTTGCCCTAACCATACTCCTGTATTATCATAAATTTGAAGCTGGATATTTTTTAAACTTGAGTCGCCGGCATTTTTTGCGCAATCGCTGTTTTTGTCTTCGTAAGTGAAGCCGATAATTCCTTGAGCACTGGCGCAGCTGTTTGTGTTGCCGGGAGCGCAAAGTGGATAAGCTAAAGTGGCTGCGTTCATTGCAGGGATGTAGTTAGGAAGACAAGTGAAAGGGTTGTTTGAAATATTAAAGTAAGACGGGTTCCATATGGAATTGGGAAATTCGGGAAAGCAGTTTATATTATTATTTTGACATTTCAATAAATAGAGATTCTGCGGTAAAGAAGGAAGTGCTGAAATTTGATTATTAAAACATGACATTTCTAATAAACTAGATGGCAAAGGTGGTAAGGTCACTATCTGATTAACTTCACAACCAAAATATATTAATCCAGCCGGCAAAGATGGAACTGTAACAAGTGAGTTATTAGCACACCAGAAGTTACTTAATGAAGATGGGAGTGGCGGCAAACTAACTAGTGAGTTATCATGACAAAAAAGCGAACTGAGCAATCCTGGTAAGGGAGGTAATGTTATTAGTTGATTATATTCACAAAACAAAATTACCAAAGATGTTGGCAGAGTAGGAAGGCTTGTTAAATTATTATACCCACAGTATATGGTGTCGATTAAATTTGGAAGATTTGGTAAAACGGTTAATTGCATATTTTGACATTCAAAATAATTAAGACCATTAGGTAATGTAGGAAATGTTGAAATAAAATTACTGCCACAGCTTAAGTGCAATAAAAGAGGCGGCAAAGTAGGCAATGATGGTAACCAATCATACGAACAATCTAAATAGAGAAGTGAATTCGGCAAAGCCGGTAAACTTGTTATCTGGTTGTAATAACAATCAAGTATTTTTAAACTAGTTGGAAGGGGCGGCAAACCGGCCAACGAATTGTTTCCGCATTTCAAAACTTCAAGCGAAGTTGGCAATCTTGGTAAAGAAGTCAAAAAATTAGGCGTTAGAATGTTAAACCCATTCCCACAATCCAAAGTTTTTAATGAATCAAAGTACTGTACTCCGGTCAAATCACCAATAGAATCATTTTCAACATTAATAGAAGTCCGCAAAGTTACTGCCACGTTTGTAGTATCCATCTGGTTCCCCACCATCGCTGATGCTACATTTGCCTGCAACCAAGCAACAAATTTTGCATCGGGTATAGTAACATCCTGCGCCTTAACATTATTTAAAAACAGCAGACAGATAAAAGAGAGTAGTAGTTTCTTCATAGAGCTAATTTACTACTTATTTACTGCAAAATGAAGTGTTTTGGTAAGTGGCTGGGTTTGGGTCATAAGTGGTTGCCGGTAGATTGGCTTTTTCCTCTAACCCCCTCCCGGCTAAAGCCGTACTCCCCCTTGAAAAAAGGGGGAGAATTTAATACAACGCTTTACTTAGCCGCAAGACAATCCAAAGAAAAATCGTTTTCATTATCGAAATGCTGTATTTTCTCTCCCCCTTAGGGGAGATGTCGCCCTGTATTTGGCGACAGTGGGGTCTTGTAAAATCTTGTATTAACATTTTACCCACATCCGCTAAAACAACCCCCATTTAGCAGTACCTTTGCGTGGTTTGCCCAATTGGGAAAAACCTGTCACGTCGAGCGAAGTCGAGACGCTTGAAGTGACAACATCTAACCGTTCTCGACTACGCTCGAACTGACATTAACTATGCCAAAAGACAAATCCATAAAATCGGTCCTCATTATAGGAAGCGGCCCTATCATCATTGGCCAGGCCTGCGAATTTGATTACTCGGGCTCGCAAGCCGCACGCAGCCTTAAAGAAGAAGGCATCGAGGTTTCGCTTATAAACAGCAACCCGGCAACTATCATGACCGATAAGGTTACGGCCGATCATATTTACCTATTGCCCCTCGAAGTAAAATCAATCGTAAAAATATTAGAAGAACGCAAAATTGATGCGGTCCTCCCCACCATGGGCGGACAAACCGGGTTAAATCTTGCTATGAAGTGTGAGGACCAGGGCATCTGGAAAAAATACGGCGTTAAAATGATTGGCGTTGATGTGGAAGCTATACGTGTTACCGAAGACCGCGATTTGTTTAGAATACGCATGAACGAGATTGGAGTTGCAATGGCTCCATCCAAAATTGCAAAAAGCTTTTTAGAAGGAAAGTCGGTAGCGCAGGAATTTGGTTTTCCATTGGTAATTCGCCCCTCGTTTACATTAGGCGGCAGCGGCGGAAGTGTGGTTTACGAAAAAGAAAATTTTGATACGCTCTTAAATCGCGGTTTACAAACTTCGCCTATTCACGAAGTATTAATTGACAAAGCCGTTTTGGGTTGGAAAGAATATGAGTTGGAATTGCTTCGCGATAAAAACGATAACGTAGCAATTATTTGTTCGATAGAAAATTTTGACCCGATGGGTGTGCACACGGGCGACAGTATCACTGTTGCGCCTGCAATGACACTTAGTGACGCCACCTATCAGCGCATGCGTACAATGGCCATAAAAATGATGCGTAGCATTGGAAATTTTGCCGGAGGTTGCAACGTGCAATTTGCAGTAAGTTCCGATGAAAAAGAAGAAATTATCGCTATCGAAATTAATCCCCGCGTTTCACGCTCGTCGGCCCTGGCAAGTAAAGCAACCGGTTATCCCATTGCCAAAATTGCAAGTAAACTGGCTATTGGATACCATCTCGACGAATTAATAAATCAAATTACAAAATCAACTTCCGCATACTTCGAGCCAACGCTTGATTACGTTATTGTAAAAATTCCACGCTGGAACTTTGATAAATTTAAAGGCTGCAACCGCGAGTTAGGTTTTCAAATGAAATCGGTTGGCGAAGTAATGGCCATTGGCAGAAGTTTTCAGGAAGCATTGCAAAAAGCCTGTCAGAGTTTAGAAATTAAACGCAACGGATTAGGTGCCGACGGAAGAGAAAATACCAATCAGGAAGAATTATTAAAAGGCCTTGAACGCCCCAGTTGGAACCGTTTGTTTATGATTTACGATGCAATGAAAATGGGCATCTCCATAAAAACAATACAAAAGTTAACAAGAATAGATATGTGGTTTCTTCAGCAGATTGAAGAAATGATTGCGCTTGAAAATGAAATTTCTAAATACACTTTAGCGAATATCCCAAAAGATATTTTGTACGAAGCAAAACAAAAAGGATATGCTGATAGGCAGATTGCTCATTTGTTGCGTTGCTTAGAAAGCGAAGTTTACACCAAAAGAACAGACCTTGGAATAAACCGCGTTTACAAATTAGTAGATACCTGCGCGGCAGAGTTTGAAGCTAAAACGCCTTACTACTACTCTACTTTTGAAGACGAAAACGAATCGATACGAAGTGATAAAAAGAAAGTCGTAATATTGGGTAGCGGTCCTAACCGTATTGGGCAGGGAATTGAATTTGATTACTCGTGTGTGCATGGAGTTTTGGCAGCAAAAGAATGTGGCTACGAAACCATCATGATTAACTGCAATCCCGAAACTGTTTCAACCGATTTTAATACAGCGGATAAATTATATTTTGAGCCCGTTTTTTGGGAACACATTTACGATATAATACAAAATGAAAAACCGGAAGGTGTTATTGTGCAATTAGGCGGGCAAACTGCTTTAAAAATTGCCGAGAAATTGGAGAAATACGGAATAAAAATTATTGGTACCGATTTTAAATCGCTTGACCTTGCCGAGGACCGTGGAAGTTTTTCTTCGCTGTTAAAAGCAAACAATATTCCTTACCCAAAATTCG
Source organism: Bacteroidia bacterium (assembly GCA_038214655.1). Taxonomy (GTDB): domain Bacteria; phylum Bacteroidota; class Bacteroidia; order B-17B0; family Aurantibacillaceae; genus PALSA-968. The sequence goes on from JBBQRR010000025.1 coordinate 31,078, forward strand.
GAGTGATACATGATGCCGAAGAAGCAATTGCTTTATCTAAAGAACTTGGCTTTCCTTTACTTGTTCGTCCGAGCTACGTATTGGGCGGGCAGAGTATGAAGATTGTTATTAACGAAGAAGAGCTGGAGCAACACGTAATAAAATTATTGCACGATTTACCGGGCAACAAGGTTTTACTTGACCATTTTTTAGAAAATGCCATTGAGGCAGAATCGGATTCTATCTGCGATGGAAAAGATTCTTACATCATTGGCATAATGGAACATATTGAGCCGGCGGGCATTCACAGCGGTGATAGTTACGCAGTACTTCCTCCTTTTGATTTAAGTGAAAATGTAATTAAACAAATTGAAGCCCACACCAAAACAATTGCTGTGGCGCTAAACACGGTTGGCTTGTTGAACATACAGTTTGCAGTAAAAGATGAAATTGTTTATATCATCGAAGCAAATCCGCGCGCATCACGTACGGTTCCGTTTATTGCCAAAGCTTACGACGAGCCTTATGTAAATTACGCTACTAAAATTATGTTGGGCGAGAAAAAAGTAAAAGATTTTAAATTTAATCCGCGCAAAAAAGGCTACGCAATAAAAATACCCGTATTCAGCTACGAGAAATTTCCCGAAATACAAAAAGAACTTGGCCCAGAGATGAAATCAACCGGCGAGGCGATTTACTTTATTGATGATTTGTATGACGAGTATTTTCAAACGATTTACAGCGAAAGGAATTTATACCTGAGTAAGTAATCCTCCAATGAAAAAAACAGTTGTAATAGGTGCATCCGATAACCCCGAAAGAACTTCTTATCAGGCGGTGCAGCGCTTAGTAAAAGGAGGGCACGAAGTTATTGCTGTTGGAATAAGAGAAGGAATGATTGGTACTACGCCGCTCATTAAAGAAAAGAAATTTATTGCTGATGTTGATACCGTAACCTTGTATGTTGGCCCTCAAAATCAACCCGGCTGGTATGATTATATTTTATCCTTAAATCCTAAGCGCATTATTTTTAATCCGGGAACAGAAAATGCGGAATTTGAAAAAATGGCAAACGCCAAAGGAATTGAAACTCCTGAAGCCTGTACTTTAGTAATGCTATCTATTGGAAATTACTAAATGAAAAATCTTCCGGCAGAAATAGGAAAAAAACTTAAAGCAAAAAAGAAAACCATCGCCATTGCCGAAAGTTGCACGGGCGGTTATCTCTCGCATTTAATTACACAAGTGTCGGGCTGCTCTGATTATTTTATAGGAGGAATCATTTCTTACAGCAATAAAATAAAAGAGAAAGATCTGGGCGTTAAAAAGAAAACATTAAAAAAATTCGGCGCCGTTTCGGCCGAATGTGCGGGAGAAATGGTTTTAGGAATTCGAAAAAAAATGAAAACCGATTTTGCGCTGGCCACAACGGGTATTGCCGGCCCAACAGGTGCAACTAAAGGGAAACCCGTTGGTACCGTGTATATTGCATTTGCCTCTAAAAAGAACCTTTTAGTGGAACGATTTTTGTTTAAGGGAACGCGTAAGCAGGTAATTGAACAGTCGGCCCAAAGGGCTTTAGAGATTTTAGCCGCCCAATTTTAATACTGCTTTTTCACTATTTTTTTTTATCTTTAACCGTTCAAAAAAAGGCTTTTACATAATGAAACGCGGTTTAAAAATAACTTTACTTTTTCTATTTACAAGCATTTTTACTTTTGCTCAAAACTGGAAACTTGAGTTAAGGAGTAAAGTGGAGTTGCGCAATTATAAACTTACAAGCCAGTCTGAGTCCTCTGAAAATTCATTGCCGGGCGCCAGTATAAAATTATTTAAAGGCTCTGCATTACTTACGCAAGTAAGCAGCAACGTAAACGGCGATTTTAGCATTCTTATACCTGCCGGCGGAGAATATATTATTGAGATTTCGTATCCAAATTGCGTGAGCAAGCGTTTGGCTGTTTCAACTTTGGGAGTGCCTACGGAGGTTGGTACCGATGATTATAAGCCTGTTTTTAGCATCACCGGCGGGTTTGTGATGGCAAAATCTATTCCTAATGTTGACTACTCGGGCCTGCAGCAACCACTAATTAAAATTGTTTACAACCCCAATAAGAAAAACTTTATTGATGATGAGGCTTCTAAAAATAACGGGTTGAGTGTAGTTTCAAAAATTTATTCTTCGGAAGAATCTGTTTTTCAAAAATTTTGTGCCAGTGTTAAAGCCGGAGACGATGCATTAAAAAAAGCTGACTGCCCTAAGGCAAAAACAAATTATCAGAATGCGCTTACTATAATTCCGGCCGAAGCTTATCCGCTGGGTCAAATAACCAAGGCTGACCAATGTTTGAAAGATAAAGATGATGCTGCTAAAAAAATTGAAGAGGAGAAATTAGCTAAGGAAAAGGCGGCAGCTGATAAAGCTGCTGCAGATAAGCTTGCGGCCGACAAGGCTGCTGCTGATAAAGCGGCGGCCGATAAATTAGCTGGAGACAAAGCTGCTGCGGATAAAATAGCAAAAGAAGAAGCTGCAAAGAAAGCGGCAGATGAAGCAAAGGCAAAAGCAGATGCCGATAAAATTGCTGCCGACAAAGCTGCTGCTGATAAGGCGGCTGCAGATAAAGCTGCGGCGGATAAAGTAGCGGCAGATAAAATAGCAAAAGAAGCAGCTGCAAAGAAAGCCGCAGATGAAGTAAAGGCGAAAGCCGATGCCGATAAAATAGCTGCCGACAAAGCTGCTGCTGATAAGGCGGCTGCAGATAAAGCAGCGGCGGATAAAGTAGAGGCAGATAAAATAGCAAAAGAAGCCGCTGCAAAGAAAGCAGCAGATGAAGCAAAGGCAAAAGCGGAAGCAGATAAAATAGCGGCAGAAACCGCAAAAGCAAATGCAGATAAAGCTGCTGCAGATAAGGCAACCGCGGATAAAATTGCAAAAGAAGAAGCTGCAAAGAAAGCAACGGATGAAGCAAAGGCAAAAGCGGAAGCAGATAAAATAGCGGCAGAAACCGCAAAAGCAAATGCAGATAAAGCTGCTGCAGATAAGGCAACCGCGGATAAAATTGCCAAAGAAGAAGTCGCTAAAAAAACGGCCGATGAAGCAAAGGCAAAAGCGGAAGCAGATAAAATAGCGGCAGAAACCGCAAAAGCAAATGCAGATAAAGCTGCTGCAGAGCAACTCGCAAAAGAAGAATCTTTTAAAAAATCGCTATCCGAAAAAGCCGCCGCTAAAAAAGAAGCAGAGAAATTAGCTGCCGAGAAAGCCGAAAAAGATAAAGTAGAAGCAGATAAAATTGCTGCTGAAAGCGCCAAAGCTAATGCCGATAAAGCGGCCGCAGATAAAATCGTAGCAGATAAACTTGCAAAAGAAGAAGCTGTAAAGAAAGCGGGCGACGAAGCAAAAGCGAAAGCTGAGGCAGATAAAATTGCTGCAGAGAAAACCGCGGCAGATAAAGCCGCAAAAGACAAAGCTGCTGCAGATAAAATTGCTGCCGACAAAGCTGAGGCTGATCAAGCGAATTCGGAAAAATTAGCCAAAGAAAAAGCTAAAGCAGACGAAGCTGCTGCCAAAAAAATTGCAGCCGAGCAGAAAGCGGCTGAAAAAGCGGCAAAAGACAAAGCACTTGCCGAAGCGGATAAAAAATATGAAGCAGAAATAGACGTTAAATTAAAAGCCAAAGCTGAAAGCGAAGCCAAGGAAAAAATTGCAAATGAAGCAAAAAAGAAAACTAAAGCTGAAGAAAAAGTCGCTAAGGAAAAAGCACTTGCCGAAGCCGATAAAAAATACGAAGCAGAGATAGACGCCAAATTAAAAGCCGAAGCCGCCGAAAAAATGGCAAAAGAAGCTAAAGAAAAAGAAGAATTAAAAATAACGGGTACCCCAACAGAATCCGGCGAAGAAGTAGAGAAAAAGAACTCAAAAAAACATACAAGAGAAGAACTGGGAGCATCGGATAAATACAAAGACCAAATAAAAAGGGCCGAAGAACTTTTTAAAATGAAGCGCTACGAAGAAGCAAAACCGGTTTACGAAGAAGCCTTAAAATATAAACCGGACGATGCCACATCCAAAACCCGCTTAGCACAAATTGCAAAACTACTGGCACCTAAATAAATTTAAAATAAATCAAGGCTTTTACTAAATGAAATCCGCACCAAAATTAATTCTCCTTTTTTTATGTATATCTAGTTTTTCTTTTGCGCAGAAATGGCAGCTTGAAGTAAAAAGTTATGTTGAGCTACGCACCTGGAAGCTTACCACAAAGGCTGAGTCTAAATCAAATGGTTTAGCCGGAGCCAGTATAAAAGTTTTTAATGGCTCTACACTTGTAACGCAGGCTTTGAGTACAGCTGACGGAGATTTTTCGGTAATGGTGCCTCCAAACGCTGAGCTTGTGCTTGAAGTTTCTTACCAGGGATGCAACTCAAAACGTTTTAAAGTGGATACACGTAATGTGCCTGCTGAAATAGGCACAGATGATTGGAAACCTACTTTTAATATAAAAGGAGGGTTTATCATGGTGAAACCCTACCCTACTATAGATTACAGTGGTCTGCAACAAACTTTAATTAGTGCGCATTACAAACCTTCACTTAGAAACTTTGATGATGATGCGGCGTCTATTGACGTGGGCCTTGCCATTGTTTCTAAAATATATGCGGCAGAAGATGTTTTGTTTCAGAATTTTTGCTCAACCAATAAAGCCGGCGACGACGCATTGAGAATACCTGATTGTCCGCTGGCCAGAATGTTATATAATAAGGCAATCAGCATAATCCCCGGCGAGTCCTATCCCGTTATACAATTGCTGAAAGTTGGCGACTGCCTGAAAGAAAAAGAAGCGGCGGATAAAAAATTAGCGGAGGAGGCTGCGGCAAAAAAAGAGGCAGAGAAATTAGCGGCAGAGAAAGCAGCTGCTGATAAAGCGGCTAAAGAAAAAAATGCAGTGGATAAATTAGCCGCCGAAAAACTGGCAAAAGAAGATGCAACTAAGAAAGCAGCCGATGAAGCAGGTGCTAAAAAGGAAGCGGATAAAATTGCTGCAGAAAAATCTGCTGCGGATAAAGCCAATAAAGATAAAAGCGCAGCAGAAAAATCTGCCGCCGATAAACTTGCTAAAGCAGAAGTCGACAAAAAAAATGCAGAACAAAATGTTACAAAAGATAAAGCTGCGGCCGATAAAGTAGCCGCAGAAAAAATAGCCAAGGAAGAAGCTGCTAAAAATGCGAAAGAAAAAGCAGCGTCAAAAAACAAAGGGGCGGAAGAAAAGAAATCGGTGACAAACAAAAAAGCAGCCGATAAAGCCGCCCGCGAAAAAGCGCTTAGCGAGCAAGAAGCTAAAGAAGAAGCCGAACTGGTTGCAAAAGAAAAAGCCGACTTTGAAAAAAGAGAAGCTGATAAAAAAGCTAAAGAAGAAGAATTTAAAGCAAGCCAAAATGGCCAGGGAGAAGAAATAGACCCTGGAGAAAAAGGAGATGCAAAAAAACATTCTCGCGAAACTTTGGGTCTTTCAGATAAATACATGGAGCTATATAAAAAAGGGGAAGATCTTTTTAAAATGAAACGCTACGAAGAGGCAAAGCCCGTTTATGAGGAAGCGCTAAAGTGTAAGCCCGATGACAAAAATGCCAAAACAAGACTGGAGCAGATTGCAAAACTATTGGCCCCTAAATAACTTTTAAACTTAAATCCAGGCTTTTTACATGGTGGGTAAGTGCGCCTACTGAGATAAAATCAACTCCCGCTAAAGCGTGTTTGCTAATATTTTTTTCGGTGATTCCTCCCGATGCTTCAACCTCAAACTTACCCCCTATCAACTCCACAGCTTTTACGCTTTGCGCCGGAGTAAAATTATCTAACATAATACGATTTACTTTGCCGTGCCTAATAACTTTTTTTACATCGTTAATAGTGCGGCACTCAATTTCAATATTCAGTTTAAGTCTTATACGCCTTAAATAAAGGTTAGCTAAATCAATGGCCTCTGTAATACCGTGTGCAGAGTCAATGTGATTATCTTTTATCAGTATCATATCGTATAATCCATACCGATGATTTGCTCCTCCTCCTATTACAACCGCCCATTTCTCAAAAAAACGAAACAAAGGAGTTGTTTTTCGGGTATCAATTACTTTTGCTTTAGTTCCATCGCACAGTTTTTGTAATTTATTTGTATGCGTAGCAATGCCACTCATACGCTGCATGATGTTTAAAACAAGCCTTTCGGAAGTTATCAATTGGTAAATTGGCCCGCTAACAACAAAAGCAATATCTCCCTTTTTTACAAAAACGCCATCAGCCAGTGCGCCAGTAATTTTAATTTTAGGATTAACATAATTAAAAATCATTTTTGCCGCCTCTACTCCTGCCAGTATTCCATCCTCCTTTACAAGCAAATGCATCTTGCCTTGCTTGTCTTTGGGCAAAGTTGCCAGACTGGTATGGTCGCCACCGCCCAAGTCTTCGGCAAAAGCTTCTTTAAGAAAGGCTTTTAAATTAAAGTTCTTTTGGTGCTTTTTTAGATAAGGATGCATAACTTTGTAAAGTTAATGAAAATAGTATTATTACAAATAGATAAAACCGACCAGGCCTTTGTAGAGGAAGGTATCAAGGAATTCTCTAAAAGGGTAAGCCGTTATAATCCTTTTGAGACTATTACTATTTCTATATCAAAAAACATACGCAGCAAAAGTATACCTGAGCAAAAACTGGAAGAAGAAAAACAAATACTCGTTCATTTAGAAAAATACGAAGCGGTTTATTTACTTGACGAGAATGGAAAAGAATATTCTTCAGTAGAGTTTTCAAAACAATTACAAAAAATCCTTAATTCCGGAAAAAAAAGTTTGTGCTTTGTAATTGGAGGCCCTTACGGATTTACAGATAGCATGCGAAAAAAATATCCACTGATAAGCTTTTCAAGATTTACTTTCTCTCACCAATTAATACGTGTTTTGTTTTGCGAACAGCTTTACCGAGCATTTAGTATTATCAAGGGAGAGAAATATCACCACCAGTAGATTAGCCTACGATTTTTGCACGAAGGCACAAAGGCGCTAAGAAACGGACTTAATTTTTTAATAAATCACTCCCAACTTAAAAAACACAAAGCTCCATAAATCGGCAACCTCTTCAATTTGTTTTGCTGTTGGTTTACCGGCACCATGCCCGGCGTTTTTATCAATACGAATTAAAATGGGTTCCGTTCCGGTTTGATTCTCTTGTAAGGTAGCCCCAAACTTAAACGAGTGAGCCGGTACCACACGGTCATCATGATCGCCGGTTAAAACCATAGTAGCAGGGTAATTTATTTTTTTAATATTATGCAGCGGAGAATATTTGTACAAGCAGGCAAACTCTTCTTTGCTCTCACTATTCCCATAATCAACACTCCAAGCACGGCCAATAGTAAATAAATGAAAACGCAACATATCCAATACTCCCACCGCCGGTAAAGCAACCTTAGCAATATCCGGGCGCTCTGTCATTACCGCACCTATTAATAAACCTCCGTTGCTACGGCCATGGATGGCAATTTTATCCTTGTTAGTATACTTTTCTTTTACCAGATACTCGCAGGCGCCAATAAAATCATCAAACACATTTTGTTTCTGACATTTAGTGCCGGCCTTATGCCAAGCATCTCCATACTCACCGCCTCCACGTAAATTAGGTACGCAGTAAATTCCTCCCGCCTCTAAAAATATAGCGCGGTCGATGCGAAACTCGGGCGACAAAGAAATATTGAATCCGCCGTAGGCATAAACAAAACAAGGATTAGTTCCGTCTTGCTTAATTCCTTTTTTACTTGTAATGAACATCGGAATTTTTGTTCCGTCTTTACTGGTAAAGAAAACCTGTTTGGTTTCGTAGTTTTCGCTCTTAAAATCAATTTTCGATTTAAAAATTACTTCCGACTTATTCTTTTTAATGTTGTACGAATAAATTACCGGAGGGGCTGTGTACGAGTAGCAAGCATAAAATGCAATTGAATCTTCTTTGGAAGAACTTAATCCATCTACTTTACAAACTCCGTCAAGAATAAGCGGCGTTGCCTTTTTACAAGCTTTATCATACACAAATAAACGCGAAGTAGCGTCGTGCAAAAATTTCACAATAAATTTATCTGAACAAATTTCAATTGCATCTATCAAATCTTTCTGCTCGGTAATAAGTACCGCCCAAGAGCTTTCGTCGGCATACCCCAAAGTCATTTTTAACAATCTTTGGTTGGAAGCTTTGTAATTTGTAAGTACATAAAAGCTGTTACCGTCATTACCTATTACATTAAAATCACTATCAAACCCGGTAACAAATTTTTGCCAGTTATTGGTTTCGTCATTGGTTTTTTTAATCCATAAAGAATTTCCACTGGTGCTTTCGCTTCCGGTTAAGATTAAATAATTTTCATCTTCGGTTACAGATACTCCAAAATTTCTATCCGGATGTTCTGAGTCTGAGAAAATTAATTTATCGGTACTTTGAGCGGTTCCCACAAGGTGGTAATATACTTTATGATTCTTATTTTTGGTGGTAAGTGCTTTTCCTTCTTCGGGAGCGTCGTATCTACTATAGTAAAATCCGGTTTTGTACCAGCTAATGCCCGAAAACTTTACCCACTCTACTTTATCTTCCAAAACTTTTTTAGTTGCAATCTCCATTACCTGAATAGTTACCCAATCGCTTCCGGCTATAGAAATTCCATAAGCCATATATTTACCATCCTTAGAAATAGCCCAGCCCGAAAGCGATGCTGTTCCTTCATTAGAAAGTTTATTGGGATCCAACAACTCCGTACGTGGCTCGCTTAAACTTTTTTGCACGTACATAATCGACTGGTTTTGCAAACCATTGTTGTAAAAAGAAAAATACATGCCCGCTTTTTTGCCGGGAACACTTAGTTTTTCAAAGTTCCATAATTGCGTAAGGCGGCTTTTTACTTTTTCGCGAAAAGGAATTTTTGCCAGATAATCAAACGTCACTTTATTCTCTTCGTCTACCCATGCTTTTGTCTCGGCACTGTTATCGTCTTCCAGCCAACGGTACGGGTCGGCTACTTTGGTTCCAAAATAGTCATCCACCTGCGTTCCTTTTGCTGCTTTTGGATAAACAAGATTTTGTGCCTGTGCTGCCACAGAAACTAAAACTAGTAACGAGAGGATTGCTTTTTTCATTCTAAAAATATTCGTTCTTACTCAAATAATTCTTTACATAATCGCTCACTCCTTCTTCTAAAGTGCAAAAAGGTTTTGTGTATCCCGCTTTTTGCAACTTGTGCATTTTTGCTTCGGTAAAATACTGGTATTTGTCGCGTATATCTATGGGTGTATCAATAAACTCAATATTTTCGGTAACACCCATTGCATTAAAAGTATTCTTAGCCAAATCTTCAAACGTGCGCGCTTTACCTGTTCCTAAATTATAAATGCCGTTAGCCACTTTATTTTTGTACAGAAAGATAATTACGCTGCAAACATCTTTTACATAAACAAAATCGCGAAGCTGTCCGCCATCTTTGTAATTTGGGTTATGCGAGCGGAACAATTTTACTTTTCCGTTTTGTTTTATTTGATGATAGGCGTGAAAAATTACCGAAGCCATTCTCCCCTTATGATTTTCATTGGGCCCGTACACATTAAAAAACTTTAATCCAACCCAATAAGGCGGTTTTGCAGTTTGCTTTAAAGCCCATTTATCAAAATCGTTCTTGCTATCGCCATACGGGTTTAAAGGCTTTAATTTATCAATGATACTTTCGTTCTCATCATCATAACCAAACTCACCCAAACCATAAGTAGCGGCCGATGAAGCATAAATTAAGGGAATAGAATGCTTAGCGCACAAGCCCCAAATCTGCTGCGTATAATGCAAATTCAGCCGGTTAAAAATCTCGCGGTCAAATTCCGTAGTGTCGGTACGCGCGCCAATGTGAATGATGAAATCAATAATATTGCTGTTATCCTGTATCCACTTAGGCAAATCATCGCGTTCTACCTTCTGGTAATACAGTTTTCCGGTTAAATTTGGCTCCTTTTCTTTTTTAGAAAAATCGTCAGAAACCACAATATCTCTAATGCCGGCCTGATTCAGTTCGCTCACCAAACAACTCCCTATAAAGCCCGCGGCACCCGTTACAATTACCATTTCAAAAATTTGTATTAAATTCATCCAAAATTGGCGATTTTATCGCACATAAAAAAACCATGCAGGTAACACGAGTTTTCGACATATTAGGCAAGATTGCAACCGACTTTGGGGACAAAACCGACCTTTTGTGCAGTAAGGAGAAGAAAGCCGACTGGAAGTGCTTTACCGCCGCCGATTTTGTGGCAAACGCCAATTATGTTGCAGCTGCACTCATACAAAAAGGAATTAAGCCCGGCGATAAAATAGCCCTCATATCAAACAACCGCCCTGAGTGGAATTTTGTTGATTTTGGTTGTCAGATGGCCGGAGCCATTTTGGTGCCTGTTTATCCAACTATTAGTCAAACCGATTTACAATTTATACTTAAACACGCTGAGGTAAAAGCGGTTTTTATTTCTTCGGCCGATTTATTAAAGAAGTTGCAAATTTTTAGATACGAGTGGAGTTTTGATTTTATTTGCAGTTTTACCGACATGGATGGAGCACTTTCTTTTTCTTCTTTTTTAAAAACCGGAGAACAGCATTACCACCAATACAAAATTCAAATTGAAAACATAAAGCAAAATATTAAGCCCGACGATTTACTAAGTATACTTTACACATCGGGCACCACCGGAACACCAAAGGGAGTAATGATTTCGCACAAAAATCTTTTAAGCAATATACAGGCTTGTCAAACTTTTGTGCCTTTTCAAAGCAGCTGGCGCACCTTAAGTTTTTTACCACTCAATCACATTTACGAGCGCATGTTTAATACGCTGATGTTGTATTTGGGCGTATCCGTTTATTATGCGCAGGGACTAGAAACTATTGCCGATAATTTAAAAGAAGTAAAACCGCAGATATTTGTTACGGTGCCACGCCTGCTTGAAAGAATGTTTGATAAAATATTAAGCAAAGGCGCGCAGCTTAAAGGCGCCAAGAAAAAAATATTTGACTGGGCAGTAGATTTATCGTTGAAGTATGAGCCCGATGGTGCCAATGGCAGTGTTTACGAATTAAAAAGAAAAATTGCCGATAAATTAGTTTACAGCAAGTGGCGCGAAGCATTGGGCGGTAACGCAAGATACGCTGCCTCGGGCGGTGCGGCCCTGCAACCAAGGCTGGCAAGGGCATTTACCTGCGCAGGTATTGAAACCCTGCAAGGCTTTGGCCTTACCGAAACCTCACCGGTAATTGCCGTGTGCCGCGCCGGAAAAGGAAATAACAAATTTGGTACCTCGGGCCCAATTATAGAAAATGGTATACTGAAGATAGCCGAAGACGGAGAAATACTTTTTAAGGGCCCGGGCGTAATGCTGGGATATTATAAAAACCCCGAAGCAACTGCCGAAGTGATGGATGCCGAAGGATGGTTTCATACGGGCGACATAGGTGTTTTAGAAGATGGAAAATTTTTAAAGATTACCGATAGAAAAAAAGAAATTTTTAAAACTTCTTCCGGAAAATATATTGCGCCATTGGTTTTAGAAAATAAATTAAAAGAATGTCGTTTTGTAGAACAGTGCATTGTAATTGGCGAAGGGCAAAAATTTGCATCTGCGCTAATCGTCCCTTCTTTTGAATTTATTAAAGAATGGTGTCTTGAAAAAGGAATTTCTTTTACAAGCAACGAAGCAATAATACAGCATAGCGATTTAAAAAAAGAAGTCAATACGTTTATCAGAGATTTAAATAAAACCCTTGCCCCCTACGAGCAATTAAAGCGCCCCGAATTACTAAGTGCCGTTTGGACGATTGACGGAGGCGAGATGACTCCTAAAATGAGTTTAAAGCGAAAAGTAATTTTAGAAAAAAATAAAATTGCGGTAGAAAAGATTTTTTCAATAGAGGATTAGCCTCACTTTTTCATAATCACGTAATCTTTTACGGTTTCGGGTTTTGCAACGCCAAATTCAAAAACAATCAGTGTTTCTTTAACATCGGCATAGCCGTCGGCAGAAATAGTTACTTTATATATGCCGGGCAAGAGAGCCATAATATAACGGCCCGTTGTTTTATTGGATACAAAAGAAATTTCGTCGTTTGTTTTGGTATTAACGGCCGAAATATTTACCTGTATTTCTCCCTTTTTTGTTGAATCGCTTTTAATAATTCTTCCTCTGTACACACTGTATTTTTGCTCGTTGTCTTCAAACTTAATGCGGTAAATATCCAAATCACCTAAACCACCGGGGCGCAATGCACTAATGTAACCGGCGCGGTTATCCGGTAAAATAGAAATTTGTTTCTCGTCATCGGCCGTGTTAAGCGGATAACCTAAATTGATTGGCTTGCTCCACTCCATTTTATCATCATCCCAGATAGATTTAAATAAATCAAACCCACCCATACTGCTGTGTCCTTCTGATGAGAAATATAGTGTTTTACCGTCGGTAGAAAGCCAAGGAAAATCTTCATTGTATTTAGTGTTTATGTTAGAGCCAATGTTTTGTGGAATACCCCATTGCCCTGTTGGCAACATACGCGCAGTATAAATATCCATACCGCCAACAGAAGTCTTGCCCTTCCTTACAAAATACAATACAGGGCCCTCATCAGTTTCAAAAATAGAGCCCGAATATTCTTTTTCATTATTAACGTTTTCGCTGAGTCTTTCAATTTTTACGTAGTTATTATTTTTCTTGTAGGTTTTATATAAATCTTCTAATTGATCGATGTGGTCAATATAAATTATCAGTTCGGTGCCATCGCGCTTAATCCCCACAATTTCCTCATCCAGATTTGTATTTACAGCATTGCCTACGTTTTGTGCCTTGGCCCATTTGCCATCCATTACTGTGGCATACAAACAATCCGACGAATAAAAACCATCACTCTCAACCGAAGAAGTGTGCGAGCCTTTGCGGCGCGAGGTAAAATAAATAGATTGTTCGTCCTGGGTAATCCAGGGATAGTAATCCGGAAACTCTGAATTTACTTCGGGGCCTGCATTGGTAAAAGTTATGTTTATAGGATACCTTACCAGTTGTTTGGCATTACTTACTTGTTCTATAAGGTGATCAGTTTTTTCTGTTTCTAGTTTATCTTTTGAAACTAATTCTTTGTACTTACTGTAAGCCTTTACCGCATCGTCGTATTTTCCGGCAAGATGATACGCTCTTCCCAACCAAAACCATGAATCGGGTTTGCATTTAGGATCTTTTACAACTTTCTCTAAATTAGGTACAGCGGCAGTTTTATCAATGTGTGTATATAAATAGCAAAGTGCCAGTTTGTATTGATAATCAGTTTCGTTTGGTTCGCGTTTTACTAGCTCTTTATACATGGGCAAAGCCATAATAAAGTTGTGTTGTTTAAAATGTTCGGCAGCATCCTCAGGCTCCCATTTACCTTTGGGCGGCTTAATTTGCTGGGCAATTGAGCTTATCCCGACAAATAAAAAAGCTAAAAAAAGTATTTGTTTAAACCTGTGTAACATAAGGGCTCACAATATACTAAAACGTAGAAATTTTAGGTCATTTTTTTAAAAATCAGCTTCCAAAAAATAAAAAAAACCGAAGCTTTACGCTCAGGGTTTTTAATCTAAATAATTGATTTTTAGTGTTTAGAAAGGTAATCGGCTATGTCTGCTTAGTTTGACTTTAGGCTTTCTTTGGCGCTGTTCCAATTAGCCGGGCAACCTGCGCCGTTTACTTCATTAAATTTAAGCACGTCAACCATACGCAAAGCCTCATCAATGTTGCGGCCAAGCGGCACATCGTTAATTAATAAATGACGAATAATGCCTTTTTTATCGATTAAAAATAATCCACGATACGCAATCATCGATCCGGTTGCTATTAGTTCGCCGTTTTCATCCAAATCATACTCGCCCGTTAAAACTCCGTAATTAGATGAAATAGTTTTAGTGGTATCAGCAACAACCGGATACGTAATCCCTTTAATGCCACCCTGTTTTTTCTCCATTTGCAACCAGGCCAAATGGCTTTGCTCGGTATCTGTGCTGCAAGCTACCACCGCACATTCGCGTTTTTCAAACTCAGCCAGTTTTTCCTGAAAGGCATGCAATTCGGTTGGACAAACGGACGTAAAATCTTTGGGGTAAAAGAAAAATACTACATACTTCTTACCTACATACTGTTCTAAAGAAAAATTGGTTACAATTTCTCCGCCGCCCACTACCGCCGAAGCTTTAAACGCGGGTGCTTTTTTTCCTATTAACGATGTCATATTTTTTTGTTTTGATTAAATTTAAGGGCGCAAATTTAGGTTATTTACCTTATAAATTTGTTAAACTATCTTAAGAATGTTTTGGGCCTTGCTTGGGGATGCGCAGCAGCCTGGCAAAAGAACCCTTACCGGCCCGCTGCATCCCCGCCTGCTTTTTTTAATTTGTGTGATGACGGGCAGGCTCAACGCAAATACAAGTTTTTACTAAATAAAAATTAATTTCCCCTGTTTCACAATTGCCTCTTTACTTTTAATTCTGTAAAAATAAACTCCGGCCTTCAGGTCTCCCCTGTCAAAAGTTGTTTCGAGTGCATTTAATTTTATGCTTTTTATGAGCGTTCCTTTTTCATCATATAAATCAAACACATTTTTCTCATCAACATTATTTAATTTAATTTTCACTTCGTTTTGCGCCGGGTTTGGAAAAACATTCACTTCAACTACAGATAAAGAATTTGTTTTTACCGAAGTAGTAAGTTGCGTAAGGTCCAGTTTATACATGGAGCGCCCGTAAGTAGCCGCCACTAATGTTCTGGTAGGATTATGCATCGTAAGATCATTAACCGGTACCATCGGAAGTCCTTGCCCCGCTACATTCCATGTATTATTTCCCGATGTCATATAATAAACACCCATATCGGTTGCGGCATATAAATTTCCGTTTACCGGATCAACAAGTACATCGTTAACAGGAGCCGATGGCAAATTAAATCCTATATCTATCCACGCCGCACCGTAATTTATTGTTTTATAAATATGCGATGTGTTATCATGATACCTGTACCCCGATAGTGTAACATAAGCAGTTCCCGCAACAAACGGATCGGCAGTTACACGCGTAACCCAACGCTTTGGCAAGCCCGAAGAAATATTTGTCCAGCTAGTGCCATTGTTTTGCGAAACATTTACATTGCCGTCATCCGTCCCTGTATAAATTACATTGGTATCAATTTTTGAAACCGCAATTGCAGTAATAGAATTAAAAACCAGATTGCCATTGCTAGCACCATCCGTTAAATCCGGACTGATAGGATTCCAGTTTTGCCAATAGTCGGTTGACTTGTATAAATAATTAGAGCCGTAATAGATTGATTTTGGATTTAGCGGATTAAGAACCAAGGGTGTATTCCAATTATGCCTTTCGCTCGGAAAAACATTGAGGCCCGCGGCACTTGTGCTTATATTTCCGTATTGGTATTCGTAAATTGTGTTTGAACTATTTGTAGGATCTACTAAACAATAAAAACCGTCGCCACCAAAAACACTGTTCCAATTATTCAATGAGCCAAAAGAACCATTTGTGCCGTTATCCTGCGCACCTCCGTAATAATTGTTTGGCGAAAGAAAATCTACTTCTGCAGTATAAAATTGTGTTATGGGCAATTTACCGTTTCCATTAAAACTCAGTCCGCCATCATTCGATAAATATAATCCGCCATCATTTCCGTTCATTAAAATATTTGTGTTTTGCGGATGTATATACAAAGCATGATGATCTACGTGAACGCCCGAGCCCGAAGAAATATTGGCCCAGTTGCGCCCGCCATCTGTTGATTTATACAAATCAAAACCCGGAATATACAAAATACTTGTATCGGCAGGATCCGCTTTTATATGTCCATACCACCAGCCTTGCGAGCCAAAAATTCCCGATGCGGTACCATTATCCATCTGCGCCCAGGTGTTTCCATTGTCCATAGTTTTATACACGCCCATGCAACCGCCGTTTATATCCGCGTAAACCGCAAACACAATATTTGGATGAGCTGCAGAAATGTCTAACCCTATTCTTCCAATAGAAGGCCCGGGTGATGGCAATCCGGTAGTAAGCATAGTCCATGTTGTGCCGCCGTTAAACGAGCGATAAATATTACAACCGGGCCCGCCATAATTTCGGTTGTTAGGATGGCGCACTCTTTCGTAAGTAGCTGCATAAAGTGTGTCGGGACATTTTGGATTTATAACAAGGTCAATTGCTCCCGTAGAATCGTTTACATACAAAACTTTTTGCCAGCTGGTTCCTCCGTTTGTGCTGCGGTAAACACCTCTGTCAATTGATTTTCCGTACAAATCGCCCATGGTAGCCACATAAACTTTATTGGTGTCTTTTGGATTGACTACAATTCTTCCTGTATTTCGGGTTAACTGCAAACCAACACTTGTCCACGAGACACCGCCGTTGCTAGATTTAAAAACTCCTTGTCCGTCGTAACTTATCGATCCGCTTCCTCCGTTTGCCTCTCCGGTGCCAACGTATATAATGTTTGGTTTTGATCGAGCAATTGCAATATCGCCAATAGATAAACTGGGTTGGTTATCAAAAATGGGGTTCCATGTTCCTCCGCCATCTGTTGATTTAAAAACACCGCCCGAAGCTGCACCAACATATATTTCTTGTTGATTAACGGGGTTCATCTCAATATCACTTACCCTGCCCTCAATGTTTGTTGGGCCTACCAAAGTCCATGTTGGTATAGCACTCATTTTTGCGGTTTGATGCATGAGCCCGGCTTGTTGAAGTGCTTCGTTGTATGCTGCGTAATCCATGTTTTGGTAAGGAAACATGCGCTGCGCAATGAACCAATCGGATGCCGGTTCTTTTTCGGCATCCCTATTATTTACACTTTCCTTTTTTAAGGAAAAGAAAAAAACTGTTATCAGCATTTGTGCCGATAAAAGCAAGGGTATAAATACTTTCTTCATATTTCAAATATACAAAATTTTTGAAGAGCATTACTTTTCACAAAAGTGCATTTTTTGGTGCATAAGAAATTGACTTTTTGATTGTAATTTTTAGTAATATTGAGCTTAATCTGATATCAATTTTTTACCATATATTATGAATAAATTACAGAACTACGCGTGCGGACAATGGGTGGCGGGTGCCAACGAAGGACAGATTTTATACAACGCCATAAACGGCGATGCGGTGGCTACGGCATCATCGGCCGGATTGGATTTTGCCAAAATGTGCGATTATGCGCGCACTGTAGGTGGGCCTAAATTGCGGAAAATGACTTTTCAGGAGCGCGGCATGATGCTGAAAGCACTGGCTATGCATTTACAAAGTAAAAAAGAAGAATTTTATAAAATCAGCTGGGCAACAGGTGCTACGCGCATCGATAGTTGGGTAGATATTGAAGGAGGAATTGGAAATTTATTTGCTTATGCCTCTTTGCGCCGGCAATTTCCTAACGAAAGTTATTGTTACGAGGGCGATGTGGCAAGGCTTAGTAAAAACAATACATTTATTGGCCACCACATTTGTGTACCTAAGGAAGGTGTTGCCATACACATTAACGCGTTTAATTTTCCGGTATGGGGAATGCTTGAGAAAGTTGCGGTTAATTGGTTTGCGGGCGTTCCTGCCATTGTAAAACCTGCAACGGTAACTTCCTTTTTAACGGAGGCAGTTGTAAAAGAAATTATTGCTTCTAAAATTTTACCCGAAGGCGCTTTGCAATTAATTTGCGGAAGTGCTAACGGAATTTTAGATCATGTTACCAATCAGGATGTAGTAACTTTTACGGGCTCCGCTTCTACAGGTAAAATATTGAAATCGAACAAGCGTTTATTGGAAGAATCGGTGCATTTTAATATGGAGGCCGATTCTTTAAACTGTTGTGTACTTGGATTGGATGCTACGCCCGATAAACCCGAGTTTGATATTTTTATAAAAGAAGTGGCAAGAGAAATTACCACTAAGGCCGGACAAAAATGCACCGCGGTGCGTAGAATTATTGTTCCCGAAAAATTAATTGAAGATGTGCACATTGCTTTAGGAAAAAGATTATCTGCAAATATTATTGGCGATCCTAACGTTGAAGGTGTTCGTATGGGCGCGCTTGCAGGAATGGCGCAACTTAAAGAAGTAAAAGAAAAAGTTGAGCAGTTAAGTAAAACACAAAAAATTATCATTGGTGATTTTGAGAAGTTTGAAGTGAAGGGTGCCGATAAAAACAAAGGCGCTTTTATGCCTCCCATCATTTTCCTTAATGAAAATCCATTTAAAAATACGGACTGCCATAGTATAGAAGCCTTTGGCCCTGTAAGTACTATCATGCCTTACAAAAATATGGACGAAGCTATTCAACTTAGTAAATTAGGTAAAGGTTCGTTAGTGAGTTCGATTGTTACTGCTGATGATAAATTAGCGAAGCAATATGTTATTGGTGCGGCTTGTATGCACGGCAGGATTTTAATTTTAAATAACGAGTGTGCAAAAGAAAGTACGGGGCACGGCTCTCCAATGCCTATGTTAGTGCATGGTGGTCCGGGGCGCGCGGGTGGCGGAGAAGAAATGGGCGGCAAACGCGGTGTATTTCATTATTTGCAACGCACCGCTATACAAGGTACGCCAAGTACTATCACCGCTATTTTAAATAACTACCAGCAGGGCGCAAAATATATTGAAAAAGGAATTCATCCTTTTCGTCAGCATTTTGAAGATTTGGAAGTAGGAGAAACACTAATTACAAAAACGCATACGGTAAGTGAAGATGATATTTTAAATTTTGCAGAATTAAGCGGCGATAAATTTTACGCACACATGGACCCAAAATCATTGGAGGGAACAATCTTTAAGCGAACAGTAGCTCACGGTTATTTTATTTTATCGCGCGCCGCAGGTTTATTTGTTGATCCGCCTAAGGGCCCTGTGCTATTAAATTATGGAATTGACGAATGCCGCTTCACAAAACCAATTTACCCGGGCATGAGCATTGGGGTGCGGTTTACCTGCAAAGAAAAAATTGAAAACGACAAGCCGCTTACAGCCGCTAACGGAACCGAAGTTAAAGTGGGTATTGTAAAATGGCTGGTGGATATTTATGATGCCAGCGAACAAGCCGTACGTGATAAACTTGGTGTAGAAGGTGCCACAGGAGATACTGTTGGTATTGCCACCATTTTAACAATGGTGCAAAAGAAAAATCAAAATTAAATAATTCCACTTTTTTTAATGCAAATTAAATTAAAGATCAGTTTAGGATTCCTTTTAATTTTTTGCTTTTGTGCAAACGCGCAGAATACAGTTTTACTGTGTTACAAAAGAGGAAAAAAAATACAGGATGAAAAACCCGATAGCGCCGCCTATTACTATAAAAAAATATTGGGGCTGCTCAATTTTAACCTGCACAATGATACTGTAACATTCTGTTACGGAAGGATTGGCGACATAGAATCCGACAAATCTGATTTTCAAAACGCTTTTCATAATTACTTAAAGATGCTTTCGTCGGCAGAGCTTACTAAAAACATAGCCAAACAGATAAACGGCTGTAATAATCTTGCCATCATTCTCAATCAACAGCGTAAATACCCAGAAGCTTTAAACTACGTAAACAAATCTATTAAGCTGGCAAGGCAAAGCAATAATCATTTTCAGGTAATGAACGGATTGGTCAACCTTTCTGATATGCTTGTTCCCTTAGGTAAAACCGATTCAAGTATTCTTGTCCTTAAGGAGGCAGAAAAAATAGCACGGCAATACCACTTTGAGCCGGAAATCCCTAATATTTATGCCAATTTGGGGAATATCTACTATACGGTGGGCCAAAACAGCAAGGACAAAAAATTTTATAATCTATCAGTTAAATACGCTCAAGAAGCAATTACTTGGCTTTTATCGATGAAGAACCCGAGCCTGGTTAAAGATGATTATAGAAAAGATTTAGCATACGCATACGGGCTTAAGGGAGCCGCGCTTGCCGCTTTGGGTAAAATCACCGAGGCGGAAGAGGCCTATCATAAAGCCATTGCGTTTTTTCTTGAGCAGCATGATTTATTCAATCTTAATTATTTGTACTACGAACTTACCAATATGTACATACAGGCAGGACAAAATGAAAAAGCTGCTGTTTATCTTAATCGGTACGACAGTTTGTCGAAACTGCTTTTTAGTAATGAAAACAGCAAAACCCTTTCTGAAATGCAAACAAAGTATGAAACTGAAAAGAAAGAAACTGAAAATAAGACGCTTCAAACAGAGAATGATCTTTCAGCCAAAACAATTAAGCAGCAAAAAATAATTACTTATTTCATTGTAGGCGGGCTCATTTTGGCTATTGCTTTTGGTTTTTTTATTTTCAGAGGATTAAAACAACAACGTAAGACCAATCGTATTATCTCTAAACAAAAGGCCGAAGTAGAGCGTCAAAAAGAATTGGTGGATGAAAAGCAAAAGGAAATATTAGACAGTATTCACTACGCAAGGCGCATACAAAGGTCGCTGTTAACTTCCGAGAAATACATAAACCGCATTCTTCAAAAACATCTCAGCAAAAATGGGTAAACTCTCCTGGTATATATTTATTTTGTTTTTAGTCTTTGGGTATAAAGTCGCTGCGCAAAAAGAACCGCATGTAATCGATTCACTGAAATTGCGCGTTAAAAAACCTAAGAACGACAGCAATCTTTGTTACCTGCAAGATGTGCTGGCAAAAGAGTATTTTGAGACCAACCTAGATTCAGCTATTTCTTATGGAAAAAAATCGCTTAAACTATCCCGAAAGTTAAACGTTAAAGAATATCAGGTAGACGCGTTCAATACACTTGGAATTGCCAGCCGGAAAAAAGGAGATTTTAAAAGTGCGCTGCAATTTCATTACGATGCCTTAAAACTAATACAATCAAACAAACTTGACCCCTATTATTTTCAATCGGTTTACTCATGCATTTGCCTTGCTTACACCGAGCAAGGAAATTATAGTGCCGCCATTGAATACGGTTATAAGGCATTGCGCGAATCCGAAAAACAAAACGATACGCTTAATCAGGCAATAAACAACAATAACCTGGCAGATATTTATTTTAATACCAAACATTATAACAAGGCCATGCTTCACTACAAAAAAGCATTGGTTATTGCAACACAACAAAAAAATGTCTTTGGCCAGGGGCTTTTAGCCGGTAACATAGGAAGCGTATATTATGAAAACGGCAAGTTGGACAGTGCAAAACTATTTTTCGAAAAATCGCTGCAATTTGCCGTGCAACTCGAAGATGTATTAAGTCAAGCGTGGAATTACGAAAATCTAGGCAGTTACTATCAAAGAAAGAAAAATAACGCAGAAGCTCTCTCTTGCTTTCTGAAAGCAAAGAAAATATTTGAAGAAAACCAAATGGACCCCGACCTGAGTACTTGCAATTATAATCTGGCAACAGTTTATCTGGAATCCGGCGACTATCAAAAATCAAAAGAATATGCTGAAATATCTTTGCAATACGCAAATAAAATAAACAGTTATCCCAACAAACAGTCCGCACACGAAGCACTTAAAAACGTTTTTGAAAAGTTAAACAACATTCCGATGGCTTATCTGCATTATAAGGAATATGTGGCAGCCCGCGATTCTATCTTTAACCAGGAAAACCGTAACGCCCAGTTTAAAAGTGAACTTGAATACGAGTATGCTAAAAAAAGAGATGTAGATTCACTGAACCAGGTAATCGCCACCAAAATTCAGCAAGAGCAATTATTTCAGGAACAAGTACGCACACAAACACAAAGAAAATTTACCTATATAGCTATGGCAGGATGTTTAGTCTTGTTAGTACTGGTAATTTTTGTGTTTAAAGGATATCGTGATAAGCAAAAAGCAAATACCATCATAACAGCACAAAAAAAAGAAACTGAGTTCCAAAAAGAAATTATAGAAGAAAAACAGAAGGAAATATTAGATAGTATTCATTATGCCAAACGCATACAGCAGTCGCTTTTACCCAGCGAAAAATATATTGAACGCGTGTTATACGCTAAAAAGAAATGATGAAAAAGGTATGCCTTATAGTTTTTTTTATTCTTGCGGGCCTGTCCGTTTCGGCACAGGACAGCCGTATACAAGCATTGGTAAAATACATCAACTCGGCAAAAATACGGGAGGTAAAACATAGTATTTGCGGTCACGTGAGCGACAGCCTTCTGCAAAAACAGGAATATAACACAGATTATAAGTTTTTAAATGCCCTGCGCCTGCAATACGAAAATCTGCCCAACGATTCTTTTACGCCCGACATATATAATCTTTATGGCGATTTTTATGTGGTGGCCGCCAGTTATAACCAGGCCATCGACGCCTTTATTTCATCGGAGAAGTTGTATAGCCTACAGCACAGGCCCAAGGGCCGTTGCAGCGCCATTACCAATTTAGGCAATTGCTATTATTATTTAAACAATCTTGAAAGGGCCTTGCACTATTACAAAGAGGCCCTGGCCCTAAGCGACGAGGTGCTTCACGATGAAACAATTGCTTCAAACATTTATAACAACATTGGTATTGTTTACGCCATTCGCAAAAATTACGTGATGGGATTGCAGTTCTTTAAAAAATCAATGGGCATATACGCCAAAACCGGCGATAGTTTAAGCGTGGGCCAGGCTTATAATAATTTTGCTTCCTTGTTGCTTGCCCAGGAAAAAATTGATTCCGCCTTTTACTATTTTAAACTAGCCAAAACATTAAAAGAAAAATTTGGCGGCAAAAGCGATATCATTGACTCGTATAATAACATGGCCAGCATCTACTTTAAAAAAAATGATGCTGCAAACGCGCTACTGTATCTTAACAAGAATATATCGATGATGGATACTAGTACGTATACTCCTGATCTTAAACAAACCTACAGGCTCTATTACGAAATATATGATGAACAAAAAAATATTGCCTTGGCCTACAAATATTACAAGCTAAGCCGCATGGTTGGCGATACTATTGATGAGCATAACAAAACAAGCGAGTTACTACAAAAGGAAATTACATTAGAGGTAGGTAAAGCGCATTTGGCCGACAGCCTATCACAAGTAGAAGAAACCAAAATCCGTACCCTGGAATTAAATCAAAAAAAGAAGGAAAATGGTTTTTTGATTGCTTCATTGGTGGTGGCAGGTTTAATTGCCTTATTATTATATAACCGTTTCCGCATAACAAAAAAGCAAAAACAAATTATCACCGAGCAAAAAATTATAGTAGATCAAAAACAAAAAGAGGTGCTTGATTCTATTCATTATGCCAAACGCATACAGCAATCGCTTTTAACGAGTGAAAAATATATTGAAAGAGTCTTAAATAATTTGAATAAAAAGAACTAATTTTTCTATCAAAAAAAACTTTAAAAGCCCAATTAAATTTAAATACCTTTACCCATGCAAACATTCTGGAAAAATAATACAGCACCCACTCCACCCTATTACGCCGTAATTTTTATTTCCGAAAAAAATGAAGATATAAGCGGATACGAGGAAATGAATAACAAAACTATGGATGGCGCCCTGTCATTACCCGGCTGCTTAGGGTACAGCAGCGTACCCGGTACTTTTATTTCGTATTGGGATACTATGAACAGCATTAACGAATGGAGAAATAACAACACACACAAACAAGCCAAAGAACAGGGCGTAAAACAATGGTATAAATACTATCATAGCCTTATTTGTAAAGTAGAACACTCGCACGAATTTTTTGCGGCAAATTTTAAATAAAGTGATGAAATTTAAATTCCTATTTTTTCTTTTTGCCCTTACACTTACAGGTTTATCGGCCTTTTCGCAGGATGACGCAACGCGGGATTCGCTGTACAAATTATTAAAAACAAAACAGAACGATACCACATTAATAAATATTTACAACGAATTATGCTGGCCCGTTTACAGTTTTTCGGATATCGACTCTGCCATTAAGTATGGCGAAAAAGCAATTGCCCTGTGCAAACAAACCGGAAACGAAAAAAAACTATCGATTGCCCTGCGCCGCACAGGCATTGCCTACATAAACCACGCTAAGTACGATAAAGCCCTTTTCTACGAAAAGCAAAGTCTGGCCGTTGCTAAAAAAATAAATTTTAAACGCGGCATCGCCAGCGCGCTTAATAATTTAGGTGTTATTTATTTAGATGTTTCGGATTTTAGAAAAGCCATAGATTACAATGTACAGACGCAAAAATTATACGAAGAACTTAAAGACTCGGTAAATTTGATTCAAAATTATCACAATACAGGGCTCATTTATAAAATTACAGGCGATTTGCCCAAGGCATTGGTTTACCTTAAACGCTCCTTGCAAATTACCCACAAAAAAAACAATTTATCAAGCAAGGGATTCGGGTTAAACACGCTGGGCGGCGTGTATCTTAAAATGCAAAAATTTGACAGCGCCCTTATTTGCTTTGGAAAGGCCATGCAAATTTTTGAACAGGAAAATAACGTTTACGGCATCGTTAATACGTATATAGAATATGGCTCACTGTATTCAAATCAGCTTGATAATAAACTGGCTTTGTCGTATTACTTTAAAGCCATTAAACTAAATAAAGAAAACAAAGAAATAGTTTCCGACGGCCTTTTACAGGGCAATATTGCCTTTGCATACCTTAAACTTAAAAGGGCCGACAGCGCCATATACTATGGAGAAAAGTCGTTGCTTGTAAGTAAAGAAACGAAGGATATTGGCATGATAGCTTTCATTACAAAAGTTCTTGCTGATGCCTATCTTTTGAAGAAAAATTTTGCCATGGCACATTTCTATCTAGATAAGCATATTGACGCCAGAGACAGCGTTATGAATCTGGAAAGGGAAAAAGAAATTTCTCAGAAACAAATGAGGTTTGAGTTTGACAAAAAAATACTTGCCGATAGCCTGCAATTTGCCGAGCAGCAAAAAACAAATCTCCATAAAATAGAACTCGGCGACGCCAAGCTAAAACAGGAAAAATTTTTTAGATACACGCTTATTGGCGGAATTATTTTAGTAATTGGGTTTTTGATATTTTTGTATAACCGCTTCAATGTAATTAAGCACAAAAACAAAATTATCGAATTGCAGAATCAAAAGGTTACGCAACAAAAAAATATCATCGAACAAAAAAACAAAGAAGTCACCGATAGTATTAATTACGCCAAACGAATACAGCAGGCGGTATTAACAGGCGAGGGTGTTTGGACAAAGATTTCGAAAGAATACTTTATTTTATTTAAACCCAAAGATATTGTTAGTGGCGATTTCTTTTGGGCACACACAACACCTAACGGGCGTTGTATATGGGCCCTTGCCGATTGCACCGGCCACGGGGTGCCCGGCGGGTTTATGAGCATGTTAGGTAATAGTTTTTTAAACGAAATAGTTGTTGAGAATCGAATCTATAATCCGGCCGAAATTTTAAATAGGCTGCGCGATAAAATAATTCAGGCGCTCGAGCAAAAAGGTGTTGGCAGACAGCAAGACGGAATGGACATTGCCCTTTGTACGTGGAACAAAGTGGATAACACACTTGAATACGCAGGCGCCAACAATCCTGCGTGGTTGGTGCGCAACAAATTAATGACCGAAATTAAACCCGATAAAATGCCCATTGGCTTATACGCCGGCGAGCAAAAAAGTTTTACCACCAAAAAAGTACAATTACAAAAAAACGATATCATTTATTTGTGCAGCGACGGATATCCCGATCAGTTTGGCGGTCCAAAAGGAAAAAAATTTAAGTACAAGCATTTACAGGAGCATTTAATTGCGCTTTGCGAAGAGCCTATGGCAAAGCAAAAGCAATTGCTGGAAGAAAATTTTTACGATTGGAAAGGCGGCCTTGAGCAGGTTGACGATGTTTGTTTGGTAGGCATACGCGTATAAGAGGCTGTTTTTAGTGAATTTTAGCTTAAGGGGAGTTCTAAAAATCAAATTGTTAACAAATAACGATATAACTAATTGATAATCAAATAATTATGATTATATTTACGTTATAAACAAGTTATACAAAAAAATGAAGTTAATACGCTACAAAACACAAGGGAAAAA
>JBBQRR010000026.1:0-56470 GCA_038214655.1 Bacteroidia bacterium
TTTCAAATATTTTGTCGGCACATTGTCTGTCAACCAAACGCCATTGTCTGAAATGAAAAACTGGTAATTGTCATTATACATTTGGTCAGCAAACACTTTGAAAACAAATGGTTTTCCGTGTCTCTGTCCAACTTTTAAAGCTGTTTCAATGTCGCCACTCAAATGAACGTGTTGTCGGTTTCGTTTCTCAACGCCTGTGTCTAAAATAGATTGAACTGATTTTTCGCCTGTTCCGTGGTATAAAATTTCAGGCGGTTTTTGGTTTGTGTAACCTAATTCTATTTCTATCGAATGTCCTTGACTTGCTCTTATTTTGTCAAGCGTGTCACTAAATGCAAATCTCTTTTTTGAATTAGTCTCAACGATGTGATTGAGCGTTTCTCTGTCAAGTTTTATTCCGTATTTGTTTGCTTTTTCAATTAATTCATTGACATCAGTCCAACCATTTTGGTCAAGTTGAATGTCGATTGTTTCAGGTTGGTGTCGCAATACCAAACTTAAGAACTTACTTATATGAGTAGTTTGTTTTTCGCTAATCATTTTTTATTATTTCGCAATTATTCCAATTTACAAAAACCAAATTGAATGCTTTATTTATTTCTGTAATCTCACTAGTTGTGTTTTCGTCCCATTGAGCAATACAAAGTTCAGTTACTGTCTCATTATCCAATGTCCCAAAGTAAGTTGTGTAATTTGTCTTTAATGCAAAACCATTTTTAAGTGTTTCTCCATTAATAATTACTTGGCCTACAAAATCAGACTTTAATAACCCTTTTAGTTCGTTGAAATTTATAGTCAAGTTTGGAGTTCCAATAATGCTTCTTACGTGACACTTTTTAAATAATGTATATTCTTCACTTTTCTTACTGTGATTTTCCCAAATGTTTTTGATTCCGATAAATTCCTCTTCAATAAGTGATAAGGCATTAATATTTAAAAACTCTTTCTGCCGATAATCGTCTTCGTGAATATGAATATCAATTTCCGTTGGTTGCGTCATTGCAACTGTCTGTGGAAATTCGTTAGAAATTGACGATAGGCTATACCATATATCATCAATATTCATTTTTTCAATTTTCCGCATTTTTAAAACAAGACTTTTTGACTTAATAAAATCAATTGAGCTTTCTGGAATTGCTTCTTCTACATCCCAGTCGTTGTCTTGAATGTGCATTGTTGTCGGAACTGAAAATGTTTCTGGCAACTGGTCTGCTTTCATTTCAGAAGCACCAATTGTCTGACCGTTAAAATTGTCAATGAATTGAACTTTAATTTTGTCACTTGTTCCGAATATTTTGTCAAATAGTCCCATTGTCTGTTGTGGTGTGTCGTTTTATAATAGCAGGTAACTCGCTTATATCTATTATTTTTTCACAGTTAGCGCCCCGTATTAGCATATAAACAGTGGTTTTTTTTAATCTTTAGGGCCAATCAAATTTAATTCAAAAAGCTGAAAAAAAAATTTTCTTAAGCAGGCTTCTCGCCCTCTTTTTTGGGCCCGCGTAAATGTATTACAAGGCCATTGAGAAAGTTGCGCAAAATCTGGTCGCCGCATTCTACGTAATTTGGGTGGTCTTCGGTACGGAACAGGGCGCCTAATTCACTCTTGCTGATGTTAAAATCAACAAGTTTTAAAATTTTTATAATATCGTCATCGCGCAAATGAAGCGCAACGCGAAGTTTTTTAAGAATGTCGTTGTTAGTCATTATAACCAGCCGCCCATTGCGGTTTTAACTGTTTTTTTGCGGCCGCGGCAATCGCGCGCACGGCAAGAAGAAGCAATTACACTTAAAAGTATAAGTGCGAGTACGCTGTATGTGGCAAGTTTCTTCATTGTGTTTGTAAGGGATAAAGATATGAAAAAATAGCGAGAATACAATGGAACGCGGATGACGCCGATGATTATGGTTTACGCAGATAATTTTTTTGGTAGCGGAGTTACTAGTACCGATTAATTACCCAATACATCTATATCAAGCAAAAAAATCATAATTAATCATAATCATCTGTGTTTTCTGCGTTCTATTATAAAGCTACCCGGCAATGGAACACGGATGACGCCGATGATTACGGTTTACGCAGATAATTTTTTTGGTAGCGGGATTACTAGTACCGATTAATTACCAATACACCTATATCAAGCAAAAAATCATAATTAATCATAATCATCTGTGTTTTCTGCGTTCTATTACAAAGCTACCCGGCAATGGAACACGGATGACGCCGATGATTATGGTTTACGCAGATAATTTTTTTGGTAGCGGGGTTACTAGTACCGATTAATTACCCAATACATCTATATCAAGCAAAAAAATCATAATTAATCATAATCATCTGTGTTTTCTGCGTTCTATTACAAAACTACTCACAGCCGGCCGCGCGGTATTCTTTTTTAATGGCAGGGTTATCCAAAACCTGGAAACTCATAAAGGGCTCGCCAAAAAGTTTACAGTATTTGTCTTTATTGTGAACACGAATTTCGTTAAGCGCATTAGCAAATTTGTGCGAGAAAAATTTCTCGGGCACATGCGATGCTATTGACACATACGAGTACAAAACCTTATCCTGCTTCTTATCTAAGTAGGGCTCTAGAATCCCTGCGGCAAATTTAAAATCTTTAGCGCGCGCAAAAGCGTAGGCAAGTTTAACTGCGTTTTGCCAGGTAGCATTTTTAAAATCGTAAAAAGATTTTATTTTATCAATACAGGCTTGTCTTTCTAAATCAGCCCCCTCTAAAGTATCGAGGGCATCCATAATTTTAAACTGCCATTCTATATTAAGAGCGTCAACAATATTTTTAGCCAAATCAGTTTTGTAAAGTTCATCAATTTTTAATTGCATCTCGGCCTGCGTAGCTTTATCACCAACCGTACTATCCATCTGCACTTTGCAAAATAAGGAATTGTATTTAATAATTGTGTTGCCGCCATCGGCCTTCAACAAGTCCATCACACCATTATATTCTTCTTCGTTAACCACTTTGCCGCCCAGCAAATACTGATAATAAATTTTATTCATCTGCAACCCCGCAAAATTGCTCTCGGGCGGAATTTGCATTTTATCAAAACTTTCTTCGGCGTATTTTTTCTCCAACACCTTATTGGCAATATAATCCATAATGCGGTAAGCCTGCCTGGTATTGCCGGCTTTAACAGCGCGGTTAAATGATACTACCGAAAATTTTTCTTCTTTGCTTCCGCTAATGTCATACGTAACATCCATCACCATTTGCGAAAAACGCTCTTTCGCTAAAAAAGGCTCCAGCTCTTCGGTAAGCCCTTTAGTACGGTTAATAGTTTTTATGGCCTCCTGTTTAGGCATTTTAGTAAGATGATCGTATTTACCGTCTTCCATTTCAAGCACAAACAAATTCCACGAATCGTTTGTCATAATGGTTGGCTCAATTTTAGTTTGTTGCATGGTTTGTAAAACTTTTACCACGCTCTCAGCACGTTTGCGTTGCAGCTTGCTGTTCGCGTTAGAATCTCCTTCTATTGAGGAATACGCGTAAATATATAAGCCATCAATAATAAAATCCGGCTCCTGCAGCGCATCAATAAAAGGCTGCACGTCTTCTTTTTTAAATTCAGATTTATTTTTTTCGAAAGGAATTGTAAAACTTAAAAGCGAACTTTCTGACCGCGGCTCGAACGGCGGTTTTTTTGCCTCCAGGCTCTCAGGCATCGGCAACATTTCAAAGGGTGTGTTACTTTCCTGATCAACATACTCGGTATAGCTCCTCAAAACGGTTTTACAAACAATGCCATCCTGCACAATAATCAAATTCATTTCGTACGGACCTTTAATTTCCTTAGGAAAAGTGCCCATCTCTACTTTTAGTTTATTTACTTTTTTCTTTTTCTTTTTTGGGTCCTCGGGCTTAATTAAGTTTTTAGAAAACAATCTATCTTTCTTAACCACTTTCAACATTACGCCTTTATTGCGCAGGGCGTTGTCCATTATATTATAATCTTCCTTACTGTATTGCTCTTTCTGAATAATATCTACAGCCAAACCATCGCTGCTCTTTTTTAGCAAACGCTTAAGTCCTTTTATATTGTTATAACTTAAATAAACTTTTCCGTTCTCAACACTTAACCCCGCTTGTAAAGCTTCAACGTCTTTAAACTTCTCGCAATTTTTGCATTTGCGAGGGTCGGCATCTTTTAATTTTTTTGATTTCGTGTTAAAGGGAACTTTTAATTCCTTTTTATGTTTAACGCCCTCATTAAAACTCTGGTAATTTCCAAACACAACCGACACATAAATTCTTTTATCGGCCTCATCGGTTTCGCTTGCAATTCCCACAAAAGTATTGCTCGATTTTAAAATTACATCGCGCTCTTTTTTGCTCGCGGTCCATTTTGTCAAAATAATATTCGCCACTTCCTCGGGTGTTGCCGGGGTTTTTCCTTTTCCGTTGGGAGTAACAATAATAATTTCTTCGGCGTTGCCGGATCCGCCCGATTTTTTAAGATTTTTAGGAGTAGTGGCAACAAGACTTTTAGCATCTGCTCTTTCGGCCTTAGCCATTGCAGAAGAACTAATATCGGAAGCCTTTTGTAAAATGTCGTGCCAATCAAGCGTGTCAACACCGTTTTGGAGCCTGAATTTATTGAGCCCTTTTAGTAATAGTTTATTGAATTCTAACAGGTCGAATGAAGAGATGCTTCCGCTCTTTTTAATTTGCGAAAAGGCGCTTGGGCACAGTAAAACCAATGTTATTAAAATACAGGCAAGCCGGCGCATCAATTAATTTTATGCAAGTATATGCAAAACCCCTTCTTTTTACAAAAATATCGGCTGTTTTAAAAAATTCATTTTCTATCTTTGCACCATTATGCAGTTCGAGCTAAGCAACGATTTATTAGAAAATCTCAAGTTATCGGTCGAAAAACACGACAACGATGCCGCTAAACTGCTTTTGCACGATTTATTCCCTGCCGATATTGCAGAAACGCTAAATCAACTAACATTTGAAGAGGCGGCGTATTTATACGAATTGCTTGATGAGGAGGTAGCCGCTGACGTACTGATTGAATTACGCGAGGAGTTGCGCGAGGAATTATTGGCCACACTTTCTACCAAAGAAATTGCCGAGCAGATAGATAATCTTGACTCTGACGACGCGGCCGACGTAATAAACGAATTACCGGAAGAAATTCAGGACGAGGTACTTTCTCAAATGGAAGACCACGAGCAGGCGGGCGATATTGCCGACCTGATGAATTATGCCGAAGGAACCGCGGGTTCTTTAATGGCAAAAGAGTTGGTACGTATTTATTATTACGACTCGGTAAGCACCTGCATTGAAGAAATACGCAAACAGGCAGACGATGTTAGCGTGATGTATGCCGTGTATGTTGTAAATGAAAAGGACCAGTTGATAGGAATGTTATCGCTAAAAAAATTATTGATTGCACATCCAATTTCGCGAATAGAAGAAATTTATAATAACGATGTAATAAAAGTTACAACCGATACATCAACCGAAGAAGTTGCAGAGCTTATACAAAAATACGATTTGGTTGTGCTGCCGGTGGTAGATAATTTAGGAAGATTGATGGGCCGCATTACCATTGATGATGTGGTGGATGTTATACGTGAAGAAGAAACCGACGAGGCTCATAAAATGGGCGGTATCGAAAAACTGGACGAGTCGTATATGGCAACTTCCTATTATGGGTTGATTAAAAAACGTGCGGGCTGGTTGGTAGTTTTATTTATCGGAGAAAGTTTAACAGCAACAGCTATGAGCTTTTTTCAGGATCATTTGGCAAAGGCCGTAATACTTGCGCTGTTTGTTCCCTTAATTATTTCTAGTGGAGGTAACACGGGTTCTCAGGCCTCAACGCTAATTGTTCGTGCCCTTGCATTGGGAGAAATTACATTTAAAGATTGGTGGAAAATTTTTAAGAAAGAATTGGCGGTAGGCTTAACACTTGGATTAATTTTGGGAATTGTTGGATTTTTACGCGTGGCTATCTGGTCGTCGTTTGTAGATGTGTATGGCCAACACTGGATTCCGGTTGGACTAACGGTTGGTTTAACATTGGTGGGCGTTGTGTTGTGGGGCAATATAGCAGGCTCGCTGTTCCCTATATTTTTAAAGAAAGCAAAGTTGGATCCCGCTGTTTGTTCGGCACCATTTGTTGCTACGCTTGTTGATGTTACCGGCTTGATAATATATTTTTCTATTGCCAGTATTATTTTGCGCGGGGTTTTATTGTAGGACACGAATTGCGCCAATTAATACAAACAAAAATTTTTAAATAATAATTCGTGAAATTAGTGTCAGCAAAAAATGCCTAAAATTCTTTTCATAGACAGCAACCATCCGCAAATGCACCAAATGCTTTTGGAAAAGGGTTTTGTTTGCGATTTATTTTATGATAAGCCTGCGGATGAATTAAAAAAACTTATTCCCGGTTATGATGGAATTGTAATTCGCAGTAAATTTAAAATTACCAAAGAAATTATTGATAGCGCGCCAAATTTAAAATGTATTGCACGTGCCGGGGCGGGAATGGAAAACATTGATGTTGACTATGCAAATAAAAAAGGCATTGCCTGCGTAAATGCTCCCGAAGGAAACCGCGACGCAGTTGCGGAGCACGCGCTAGGAATGTTGCTGCTGCTGTTTAACAAATTGAAAAGGGCGGACGAAGAAGTTCGCCAAGGCAAATGGTTGCGCGAAGAGAACAGGGGGGTGGAATTAGGCAGAAAAACCATTGGTATTATTGGTTACGGAAATACGGGCAGCGCATTTGCAAAATTGCTTTCGGGATTTGGTATAAATGTTTTGGCGTACGACAAATACAAAAAGGGGTTCGGAGATAGTTTTGTAAAAGAAAGCACGCCCGAAGAAATTTTTGAAAAGGCTGATGTTCTTAGTTTACATATTCCTCTAACCGAAGAAACAAATTACCTGGTTAACGACGCGTATATAAATAAATTCAAAAAAAACATTTACCTTATTAATACTGCGCGTGGCAAATGTGTAAACACAGCGGATCTTGTAAAAAATTTGGAAAGCGGAAAAGTTTTGGGAGCTTGCCTCGATGTATTGGAATACGAAGCTGTTTCATTCGAGAAAATGGATTCAGATAAATTTCCGGAACCCATGCAGTACCTCGTAAAATCAGATAAAGTAATTCTTACTCCTCACATCGCCGGCTGGACGCACGAATCGAATCTTAAGATTGCGGAAATGTTGGCTAATAAAATTATTGAAGTTTTTAAGCACTAGAATCTTTCAGCAAAACAATTTTGTATTTCTCCGCGTCCTTTGCGCCTTCTTGGCCGTTTTCTCTGCGGTTTTGGCCGCTATTTCACCAAGCAAACAACGTCCCCGTGCTTACCTTTTCTAAAAAAATTATCAAATGCCGCGGCAGTAATTTTTGTTTCTTTTTCACCGTCGCCAATAATCATCCACTCTAAATTAAAAACCCTGCCGTTAATAAAGTACTGGTCGTGCTTTTCGTATTTATCGTTTTGCAATTGTCCGATTTCAAGAGCCATGTGGGCCGGCACAAATAATTTAAGATGAGAATAGTCTTCCAGCGTATCGGCTTTAATATCTGATTGATTTTCGTAATTAATTTTTTCTTTCTTTTCGCTCCGTACAAAAAATCTGTTGTAGTGGAAAATTGGAAAGGAAGTAAGCTTTTTGTTTAATTTTATTTCAACCGCAACAGGTTTATCGCTGTTATTGATAATATAAAACCCAAGCCTCCACGAACAGGCGTTAAATAGTATTGAGCAAAAGACTAGTATTAAAATTTTTGTTTTCATTTTAAATTTTCGCTTCAACTTTCCAATTAAAAATTCTCGACGTTCCTCTGCGCCTTCTCCTCTTTTTCTCTGCGGTTAAGTTCGGAACTATTTACCCATTTCCTTATCCAAATATGTTTTAAGCTTCTCAAAATTTAAATTAGAGCGTATGGTGCCGTTAACCGACATAGATACTCCGCCGGTTTGCTCGGATACAATTAGCGCAACCGCATCGGTGCTTTCGGTAATTCCAACAGCGGCGCGGTGGCGCATACCATAGTGCGCAGGAAATTGTTCTTTCTCGGTAACCGGCAAAACACAGCGCGCCGCAATAATGCGGTTACCGCGTATAATTACCGCGCCGTCGTGCAAAGGCGAATTTTTAAAGAAAATATTCTCGAGCATGCGGTCGGTTGCGGCCGAGTCAACAGGCTCGCCGCTGTTGATATAAAAATTTAAATCGCTGTTGCGCGCCAAAACAATCAGGGCGCCCGTTTTACTTTCGCTCATTTTAAAACACGCTTTCATCAGCGGAGTAAAATCAACTTTTGCATAAGCCTCGGCATAACCACTTTTAGTGGGATGGAATACGCGCGCTAAAAATTTATTCCGACTTAAAAACTCACTGCTTCCAATAAACAATAAAAATCTCCGCAATTCTTGCTGAAACACAACGATGATTGCAATTACTCCTACGTCAATAAATTTTCCCAAAATCGAGCCAAACAACTTCATGTCGAAAGCGCGAATGAAAATCCAAAAAACGTAAATTGCCGTTATACCAATGAAAACACTTACCGCGGGAGTACCTTTTACAATATTGTATAATTGATAAAGTAAAACGGCCACCAAAAAAATATCAAGGGCATCTATCCACCTAAACGTGATAAACAATATATGGGGTTGCAACAAATGCATGCTTAGCAATTTGTTTCGTTAACAATATAAAGCGGACGGTTGCGAATATCTGTTTGCAGGCGACTGATATATTCGCCAATAATGCCAATACAAATTAATTGCACGCCGCCAATAAAAGAAATAGCAATCATTAAAGAGGCCCAACCTTTTGGCATTTCGCTACTAAAAAAGAAATAAGAAACGAGCGCATAAATAATTAAAGCCAAAGAAACACCCGAAACTACAAAGCCCATAATGGTTGCAATACGCAAGGGCACATTAGAGAATCCCGTTATTCCATCGAACGCAAGTTTAAATAATTTTTTGTAAGTATATCCCGGCTCGCCAGCTGCGCGCACATCGCGATCGTACTCTACAAAAGTTTGTTTAAAGCCAAGCCACGCAATTTGTCCGCGTAAAAATTTATGTTGCTCGGGCATATTTTTTAAAACCTCGGCAACCTTGCGCGTCATTACTCTAAAATCACCGGTATCGAGCGGCACATCTACATTAGAAATTCTGGCAAGCAAACGGTAAAATGTTTTGTAAGCCGCTTTTTTAAGAATATTTTTATCTTTTCGCGAACGCCGTTTTGCGTACACCACTTCGTTGCCTTGCTTAATTAAAGAAATCATTTCCTCTATTAATTCGGGCGGGTCCTGTAAATCAGCATCAATAATAGCAATGATATTTCCTTTACACATATCGATGCCCGCAGTAACGGCAACCTGATGGCCGAAGTTGCGGCTAAAATCTATATAGCGCACGTGACTATCGGCTTGCGCTAATGCTTTTATTAATTGTAAAGATTTATCGCGGCTGCCATCGTTTATAAACACTAACTCGTAACTCATTCCGGTTTTTTCTACCACGGGCCTAAGGCGCATAAGTAAATTGGGAATGTTTAGCTCCTCGTTATAAATTGGAATGATGACAGAAAAATCGACCATAAATTTTACTGTGCGGTATAGGTAAAATGATTGTGTGTATCGCCGTCGCGCCAGTCTACTTTAAGTGTAGTTCCGTCGCAAGACTCAACTTTAACAGGCAGCGCTTCGCTTCCGTCTCTTGGTTTTAAATTAAGCCAACCACCACGAGTGTAATCGCCCACTTTTGTTACGCCTTTTAAAATCATTTTAAAAGTGCCGTCAATATTTAATAAAAGCATATCGTCTTTTTGGTCAGCGCCGGGATCGGCTGCAATGCTAAATTTTTCAACTTTAGAAAGCTTCCAGGTTTTGCCTGCATAACACGCGGGAGCCGAATTTGTTGAAGAGTTTGCGCCCGAACCGGCCGTAGACTTACTTTTTTTTGTAGCGGTACCTGTATTGGTTTGTGAAAATAGGTTTGTTCCAAGGAACAAAGCGAACGAGAGGAGAATTGTTTTTTTCATGATGCTGTTTTTGTAAGGTTAAACTTTATTTTTTCTTTTTATTAAGATGTGTAACTCGTTTAATTGTTCTTCGCTTATGGCACTTGGACTATCTATCATCACATCTTTGCCCGAGTTGTTTTTTGGGAAGGCAATAAAATCACGAATAGAATCTGCGCCGCCAAATAAAGAACACAGGCGATCGAAACCAAAGGCAATGCCGCCGTGCGGAGGTGCGCCAAATTCAAAAGCATTCATTAAAAAGCCAAACTGGTTTTGTGCTTCTTCTTTTGTGAAACCAAGCACTTCAAACATTTTTGCCTGAAGTTGTTTGTTATGAATGCGTATTGAGCCACCACCTATTTCCACGCCGTTAATTACTATATCGTAGGCATTAGCACGAACCATGCCAGGGTTTGTATTTAACAAATCAATATCCTCAAGTTTTGGTGAAGTAAATGGATGGTGTTTAGCCACCCAGCGGCCACGGAGAGATTCTAATAAATTAGTATCGCCTTCGTTCCACTCTAAAAGAGGAAAATCGATTATCCATAGACAAGAAAATTTATTCTTATCGCGAAGCCCTAAGCGTGTTCCCATTTCTAAGCGTAATTCAGAAAGGGCTTTGCGGGTTTTGTGTTCTTCTCCTGCTAAAATTAAAATTAAATCTCCTGCTTGTGCGTTTAACGCCGCGGCCCATTTTTTTAATTCTTCGTCGTTGTAAAATTTATCTACCGATGATTTTATGGTTCCATCCGCATTAACGCGCGCGTAAACCAAACCCGTTGCGCCAATTTGTGGACGCTTTACATATTCGGTTAATTCATCTAATTGTTTGCGTGTGTATTCGCCCGCGCCTTTTGCACAAATTCCTACAACCAAACCGGCATCGTCAAACACTTTAAAGTTTTTTCCTTTTACAAGCTCATTCAATTCAACAAACTTCATTTCAAAACGCGTATCGGGTTTGTCGTTGCCGTAATATTTCATGGCATCGGCATAGGTCATGCGCGCAAGAGTGGGAATGTCAATTCCTTTTACGGTTTTAAATAAATGTTTAGTGAGACTCTCAAAAGTTTGTAAAATATCCTCCTGTTCAACAAAACTCATTTCACAATCTATTTGTGTAAATTCAGGTTGACGGTCGGCGCGTAGATCTTCGTCGCGAAAACATTTTACAATTTGGTAATAGCGATCGAAACCGCTAACCATTAAAAGCTGTTTAAATGTTTGAGGCGACTGCGGCAAAGCGTAAAATTCTCCCTCGTGTACGCGCGAGGGCACCACATAATCGCGCGCGCCTTCAGGTGTAGATTTTATTAAAACAGGGGTTTCTACTTCTAAAAAATTTAATTTATCTAAAAAATTTCTTGTCTCAATAGCCAGGCGATGACGCAGCTCCAAGTTTTTTCTTACACTATTTCTACGTAAATCTAAATAGCGGTATTTCATGCGCAACTCATCACCGCCATCGGTTTCGTCTTCAATGGTAAACGGCGGAGTAATAGCCGCGTTTAAAATTTTTATGGAAGAAACCTCGATTTCTATTTCGCCGGTTGCAATATTTTTATTTTTACTCGTGCGTTCAATAACCTTTCCCTGCGTTTCAATTACAAATTCGCGACCAAGTTTGTTGGCCATTTCAGAGAGCGCGGCATCTTTTTCTGAATTTAAAGAAAGCTGTGTAATGCCGTAGCGGTCGCGCATGTCAATAAAAGTAAGCCCGCCCATGTTGCGACTTTTTTGCACCCATCCGCAAAGCGTAACTGTTTTGCCAACATCGGTAATTCGTAATTCTCCACAAGTATGAGTACGCAAATTCGTTTTCACAATATCAATTAAAATTTATGTTGCAGCGCAACTTTTATTTGTTCCGTATGATGTTTTCCGTGCCAGGCATATAGACCCGTTAACCAAAATAAATTCCAGTCTTTTTTATTTTCGGGATGATGATACTCGCGCGAAAAATCTTTTTCGTTGAGTGTTTTTAATAATTCAACGGCACGCACATGAACACCTTTTATAATTTGCAACGAAGGATTTAAATCATTGCTGTTTCCATCAATCAATTTGGCCCAGGCATTTTCGTCGTAAGGCTTTATGGTTGGCTTATCTTCGGTTAACGTTAAACGTAAACGCGTATGAAAATTTAAATGGCTGTCGGCAATGTGATGCACAATTTGTTTTACGTTCCAACCGTCGGGGCGGTAGCAAAACAAAAGCTCGCCTTCAGAAAGTCCTTTTACAGTTTCTTCTAAATACGCAGGCAATACTTCTAATTGCGTGATGTGTTTTTTAACCTCAGCCAGGCTGAAAGCGGCCGAAGGACTAAACTTACCCACAGGGTATTTTAATTTTTCGATATCTACTTCTGTTTGCATGTAATTCTTAAAGGAGCAAATGTAATAAAATCAGGGGTTTTAACAGGTAAAAACTAAGCAATTATCAAATTTTAGCGCTGTTTGCTAACGGGACATCAAATTGTTTGTACTTTCGCTTTGTGGAAATCTTAATAAATAAAGAAATGGAATACCGTACAGAACACGACACCATGGGCGAGGTAAAAGTACCTGCCGATAAATACTGGGGCGCGCAAACCGAGCGCAGCCGCAACAATTTTAAAATTGGCCCCGAGGCCAGCATGCCTAAAGAAATTATTTATGCTTTTGGGTATTTAAAAAAAGCAGCTGCGCTTGCTAATTGCGAGCTGGGCGTTTTAACAAAAGAGAAATGCGATATGATTGGAAAAGTGTGCGACGAAATTATTGCGCATAAACTGGACGATCAATTTCCATTGGTAATTTGGCAAACCGGCTCGGGCACACAAAGTAATATGAACGCTAACGAAGTTATTGCATACAGAGCGCATGTTTTGAGTGGAGGGAAATTAACGGACGAGAATAAAGTGTTGCATCCTAACGATGATGTAAATAAATCGCAGTCAAGTAACGACACCTACCCAACCGCTATGCATATTGCTTCTTATAAGCAGGTGGCAGAAATTACGCTTCCCGGGATGGAAAAATTGCGCGATACATTGACAAAAAAATCGGTCGACTGGAAAAGCATTGTAAAAACAGGCCGCACGCATTTTATGGACGCAACTCCGCTTACGCTTGGACAAGAGTTTAGTGGCTATGCACAACAAATTACCAATAGTATTCGTGCTATTAAAAATGCTTTAGAGGCTGTTCGCGAATTGGCCCTTGGCGGAACCGCGGTTGGAACAGGATTAAATACTCCGAAAGGCTACGATGTTTTGGTGGCAAAGAAAATTGCGGAGCTAACAGGTTTGCCTTTTGTTACTGCTCCAAATAAATTTGAAGCACTTGCTGCACACGATGCGATGGTAGAATTATCAGGGGCTTTAAAACGCTCGGCTGTTGCCTTATTTAAAATTGCCAATGATATTCGCATTCTTAGCTCGGGCCCGCGCTCAGGCATCGGCGAATTAATTATTCCTGATAACGAACCGGGTTCTTCTATCATGCCCGGCAAAGTAAATCCCACGCAACCCGAGGCAATGACCATGGTTTGCGCACAGGTAATCGGTAACGACGTTGCTGTTTCGGTGGGCGGAAGCATGGGACATTTTGAACTGAATGTTTTTAAACCTGTAATTGCCGCAAACGTTTTACAAAGCGCGCGTTTACTTGGCGATGCTTGTGTTTCTTTTAATGATAAGTGCGCTATTGGCATAGAGCCAAACCTCAGCATTATTAAACAACACATGGAAAATTCGCTGATGCTGGTTACCGCGCTGAACACACATATTGGTTATGAGAAAGCTGCAAAAATTGCGAAGAAGGCGCATAAAGAAAATAAAACTTTACGCGAGGCCGCCATTGAATTAGGCTATGTTACCAATGAACAATTTGACCAATGGGTTAAACCCGAGGACATGGTTGGGAGCATGAAATAAATTTTATTTATACGAAGGGCTGCAGAAATTGCGGCCCTTTATTTTTTTAATCGCTTGTAAAACTCCCAAAGCACCACACCTGCGCTAACGGCAATATTTAAAGAGTGCTTTGTGCCGCCCTGACTTATTTCTATGCAGCCGTCGCACAAATCAACAACTTCCTGAGCCACGCCGTTTACCTCATTTCCAAAAACAAGGGCGTATTTTTGATTTTGTAAAACCTCAAAATTATCCAAAAAAACGGCATTTTTAGCCTGTTCTACGGCAAAAACAGCCACTTTTTGCGACTTTAATGTTAAAATAAGCGATTTTATGTCTTTTTCGTGATTCCAGTTTACGCTTTCGGTTGCTCCAAGAGCAGTTTTATTAATCTCGTTGTTTGGTGGGGTGCCGGTATAACCGCACAAGTACAGCGTTTCAACCAAAAAAGCGTCGCAGGTTCTAAAAACAGAACCTACGTTGTGTAAACTTCTAACATTATCTAGTAAAACCAACACCCCGGTTTTTGGTGTATTTTTAAACTCCTCGGGGCTTATTCGGCCCAATTCTTCGTTCCTAAGCTTGGTTTTCATTGACACAAATATCTATAATAAATGGCTCTTTAACACTAAAAACCCTGAATTTATCCCCAAATACGCATTTAAAACCGCTGTTAATTTTAATTTTTTTATTTAACAAACTATCCTTATACTTGCGCTTTGAAAAATACATCATTTTAAAAATCAAAAACATGCAAAAGAACACTATTAAATTGTTATCAGTTATCGCAGGGTCGGCATTGCTACTTACTGCTTGCGACGGACTGGGCAAAATGATTAAGAAACAGAACCTGATTACCCATGAGGTTACTCCTAAGCCACTTGAAATGCACGGCGACACAGTGGCTTTTACCATTACCGGTAAATACCCTGCAAAGCTTTTTGCAAAAAAGGCAACAGTAACTTTAACTCCGGTAATAAAATATAATGGCGGTGGCGAAAAAGCTATGGAACCGGTGGTTCTTTTAGGCGAAAAAGCTGTTGGCAACGGACAAAAAATTGCTTACGAAAAAGGCGGCACTTATTCTAAATCTTTCCGTACTGTGTACGAAGGAGGAATGAAAAACGCAATTCTTGAAGTTCGCGCTTCGGGAGCCGTTGGAAAAAAGAAAGCTAAAGAGTTTAAGGCTGTGAAAATGGCTGACGGAACTATCATCACACCACTTTTGGTTCGTAATGATGAAAAAGGAATTTTTGCAAAAGACGCTTTTGTAAAAGTTACTCCAATGAATCAGGTTACTCATATTTATTATGCTTTAGCTCAATCAACCGTTCGTCCTGCCGAAATGAAAAGCGACGAGCAGAAGAACATTTCTAAATTTATTTTAGAAAATCTTCATAACACAACCTGGTATGAATTTAAAGGAATAGATGTTTCTGCTTATGCTTCTCCTGATGGTGAAACTGATAAAAACGAAAAACTTGCACAAGATCGTGCTAAAACCGGTACTGATGCAATGGTTGGAACATTTAAAAAACACGAAAAGAAAGACATCACTTTCGGAAAAACAAAAGATCAATACAAAGTAATTACAACACGCGAAGACTGGGAAGGTTTTAAAAGTATGATGGAAGCATCTACCATGAAAGACAAAGATTTAATCTTACGTGTTCTTACAATGTACAGCGATGCTGAGCAACGTCGTAAAGAAATTAAAAATCTTTCTGAAACCTATAAAGAATTAAAAGATCAGGTTTTACCAAAACTACGTCGCGCAGAAATAACTGTAATGGTTGATAAAAAATCTCGCACTGACGAAATGATTACCCGCCTTGCAAACAGCAACCCTGATTCTTTAAGCATCGAGGAGTTATTGTATGGCGCTACGCTTACTACAGATGTAAATACACAAATGAACATTTACAAAGCTGCAGAAAGATTATATCCTAACGATTGGAGAGCATCTAACAACTTAGGTGTTACTTATCTTATGACTAACAAAACAGATGACGCAAAAGGCGCATTTGAGCGCGCTGCTAAGAACGCAAACGGTAACGCTATTGTTTCAAACAACCAGGGAATTATTTTAGCTAAGGGCGGCGATCGTCGCGGTGCAATGGAAATGTATAAAAAAGCAAGCGGTGCCGGTAGCGAAGTAAATTACAATATGGGTATCGTTCAGGTTCGTGATGGTAAATATGCTGATGCGGTAAGCAACTTTGGTAACTACAAAGGCTTTAACTTAGCTCTTGCACAATTATTAAACGGTAACGGCGAAAGCGTTGGCGCTACATTAGATGCAAGCAACGAAAAAGATATGGCACTTAGCTATTACTTACGCGCTATTGCTGCTGCACGCAAAGGCGACGCTGCAGGATTAGCTTCTTTAAAAACAGCTATTGAAAAAGACGGTTCTTTAAAAGCTATGGCAAAAGATGATTGCGAGTTCTTGAAATGGAGAGAAAACGCAGACTTTAAAGCAATGGTTAACTAAGATATTAAATGATTTAAGAAAGACCCCGATAGAAATGTCGGGGTTTTTTTATGATTTTATTTTTAATGGCAAAAGCAAAACATATATTTTTCGGGCTCATGCTGCTTTGTATTTCGGTACACGCAAACAATGCAGATACTTTAAAATTAAAACAACACCTTGAAAAGATAATTAAAACCAAGGGCTACCGCACATATCTTAACACAAACGTGCTTGACAGTGTTGCAAGCTATATTTATGCGCAATTAAGCCTGTATGCCGACACTGTTTATTATCAGGAGTATTTGGCAGGCGGAAAGAAATATAAGAACGTTATAGGGAGTTTTTGGAAGCAACAAGAAAAGAG
Organism: Bacteroidia bacterium; assembly: GCA_038214655.1. GTDB lineage: Bacteria > Bacteroidota > Bacteroidia > B-17B0 > Aurantibacillaceae > PALSA-968. The sequence goes on from JBBQRR010000026.1 coordinate 16,785, forward strand.
TATTGTGATTGGCGCGCATTACGATGTGTGCGAGAATCAGGATGGTGCCGACGACAACGCCAGCGGCGTGGCCGGGCTTTTAGAGCTTGCCCGAATGCTTAAGGGGCAAACAACAAATTACAGAATAGACCTTGTTGCTTATTCGCTTGAAGAACCACCTTTTTTTAGAAGTGAATTTATGGGAAGCTATATTCACGCAAAATCTTTGGCCGACAGCAAGCGCAATGTTTACGGAATGATATCACTGGAAATGATAGGATTTTTTAAAGATGAAAAGAAAACACAATCGCACCCCTTGGGAATTCTACGTTTGTTTTATGGCAATCGCGGAAATTATATTACGCTGGTAAAAAAGTACGGAGCAGGAAAATTTGCGAAAAGATTTTCAAAAGAATTTATTCGCACAAAACAAATCCGCACCAAAAAATTTGGCGGGCCAACCTTTTTACCGGGAATAGATTTTTCGGATCACTTGAATTACTGGAAGTTTGGTTATAGCGCGCTGATGATTACCGATACTTCGTTCTACAGAAATAAAAACTACCACGAAACAGGCGACACAATAGAAACATTGGACATAAAGCGAATGGCAAAAGTTATCGACGCAAGCTTTATAGCGCTGATTAACTTAAAATAAAAAACCCATCACGCTATCAGCGGAATGGGTTCTCATTAAAGTACTAAGAAAGTTATTTTCCTCCGGCGCCTTTAGGTTTTGGAGTAGGATCTTTTTTAGGAGCTGTGCCCGGCAAAACTGCCGCAGGCATTGTGTCCATTTTCTTTTTTACTAATGCTAAAATATCTTCGCTTGCTTCAGAGTATAAAACAATTCCGGTACTTGTATCAAACACATATTTGTATCCGTTTTCCTTAGCTACCATATCAATCGCTTTTTTAGCTTTTTCCTGGATGGGCTTAGAAAGCTCACCGTATTTTTTCTGGTAATCTTGCTGCGCTTGTTGCTGAAAATCTTGAATACGCTGATTTAGGGTTTGAAGTTCTTCCTGTTTGGTTTTCTTTACCAAGTCACTATAAGAAGGTTCGTTAGCCAAATAATCCTGGTATTTGGTGTCAAACTCGGTTTTCATGCTGGCCACTTGTTTTTCGAGGTCTTTTAAGTAAGCCTGGGCAATTTCCATAGCTTGCTTGGTTTCCGGCATCAGTTGGATTAGAGAATCTAACTGAACGTGGGCTGTTTTTTGAGCCACACTAACTTGTTGCACGCCAACCACTAATAACAGGGCTGCGATGGTTTTAAATAGTCTGTTCATTTTTCTTTTAATTAAGGATTGCAAATGTACTAATTATGCCTGTAAATCCAATAATGGTGCCAAAACAGGCTTTTGGTCGCAGAGGCGGGATGAGATTCTGTCCAAAACACTTAAATCAGTCCGCTCTGTATTAATGCCCGTATTATTCTTTTGCCGCAGGCGTTAACCTTTCATGTCCTGAATATCAAGCATTCCCACGGGTTTGCCATTATCCAAAACCAGCAAGGTATCAACGTTGGTTTTTTTAAATATTGCAGCGGCTTCGTTTAAAAGTACCCCCGCCTCAACCGAATAAGGAGCCGTAAACGTTAAATCGCTTAATTTTTTCTGTAAAACATCTCTACCTTTTTCTGCAATGGCGCGGCGTAGGCCCCCATCAGTAAATACCCCGATTGCCGTATTGTTCTTGTCAACAACCGTAATGGCACCAAAGCCAAACTCGGTCATTTTAATAATAGCGTCAGTAAGCGTGGTATCCGAAGAAACCAAGGGGTTAACTCCGTTAATAGCATCTTTTACACGGACCGTCATTAAGCGCGTATCAGTAATAAACTGCTCGGTTCCAACGGTGGTAAAATTATTTTCGGTAAGCTGTTTCATTATTTTTAGGGGAACAGTGATGGTGTGCACACCAATATTTATAGCATTGCGCACATGCTCAACCGTGCGTACTGAGGAGAACATAATTTTTGTATCGTAACCATATAATTCAACAGCATCTACACATTGCTCAACTAAAGCTAAAGCATCGTGCCCCTGGTCTTGCAAGCGGCCCACCAGCGGACAAACATACGTTGCGCCGGCTTGCATTGCCATGTAAGCTTGTTGCAAAGTGTACACTAAATGCACGTTTACTAAAAGCCCTTCGTTGCGCAACATTTTGCAGGCACGAACTCCTTCTAAGGAAACCGGAATTTTAAAAACCGTTTTATTTTTATCAAGGCCCAAAGCCAATTGGCGCTGCGCTTCTTTTAAAATTTCTTCGGCGGTATCGCCTAAGGCTTCAATTTGCAAAACGGGAACGATTTTACTGAGCTTAACGATAGTTCCGTCAATATCCGTAATACCTTCTTTTTGCATAAAGGTGGGCGTGGTGGTTAATCCATCTAAGAAACCAAGTTTAAAACCTTCTTCAATTTCTTTGAGGTTGGCCGAGTCTAAGTATAATTCCATATTTGTTTTTTTAAATTAATTTTTTTTGCGGACAGTTCTTTGTTCAATGCGTTTCTCATAATTACTTCCCTGAAAAATGCGGTGTACATAAATTCCGGGAGTGTGTATGTGATCGGGATCAAGTTCTCCCGCGGGCACCAAGTGTTCAACTTCTGCAACGGTAATTTTTCCGGCCATTGCCATCATAGGATTAAAATTGCGTGCGGTTGAGCGGTAAATTAAATTTCCGGCGGTATCGCCCTTCCAGGCTTTTACTATAGCGAAATCAGCTTCAAAAGCTTTTTCCATCAAATATTCTTTTTCCTGCCCGTGAAAAGTAAACTTGCGGGTTTCTTTTCCAATTGCAACTTCTGTTCCCACTCCGGCAGGCGTATAAATTACAGGCATTCCGTATCCGGCGGCTAAGCAACGTGTAGCTAAAGTGCCTTGCGGAACTAAATCTACTTCCAGTTCGCCGCTAAGCATTTGTCTTTCAAACTCAGCATTTTCTCCAACGTAAGAAGAAATCATTTTTTTAATTTGCTTGGTCTGTAATAAAAGCCCCAAGCCAAAATCGTCAACACCCGCGTTATTACTAATACAGGTAAGATTTTTAGCTCCGCTTTTTACAAGGGCCGTAATACAATTTTCGGGAATGCCGCATAAACCAAAGCCGCCAACCATAAGGGTCATACCGTCTTTAATGCCGGCAATGGCCTCTTCGGCGTTTTTAACCACTCTGTTAATCATGATGCAAAAATACTATTTTATTTCACCTGAGAACAGCCGTATATTTTGCTGATTTCACAGATTAAAAGCAATATTTGCAGGTTAAATTGCCCGTGCTAAGCATTCCCAGCCATATTCCGCTTCAAAAAGTTGAATTTTTCCCGAATACGGGAGAAAAAGTAAAACTATTTGTGCTGAGGTTAGACTCGCTTGACCGGTACGCGGGCGGAAACAAGTATTTTAAGCTGAAATATAATTTAGAAGAGGCGAAAAAACAAGGGCATACAAAAATTTTGACTTTTGGTGGAGCATGGAGCAATCACTTGGCGGCCGTGGCCGCAAGTCAGGAATCAGAAATTAACAGTAACAAGGTTGAAATTATTGCAGTTGTGCGCGGCGAAGAGCCTAAAGAACTTTCTGAAACACTGAGGTTTTGTAAAGAGAAAGGAATGCAATTACATTTTGTTTCGCGGGAAGAATACCGAAAAAAAAGCGAACCCGAATTTATTAAAGAGCTAAAAAATAAATTCGGCGATTTTTATTTATTGCCCGAAGGCGGAAGTAACGAATTAGCTGTTAAAGGCTGCAAAGAAATTTTAAATTATATAAACATTGATTTTGATTATGTGTGTTGCCCTGTGGGCAGTGGCGGAACACTTGCCGGAATTGCAAGCGGACTGAAAGAAAATCAAACAGCCCTGGGGTTTGCTGCGATTAAGGGCGGCGAATATTTGGAAGAAGTAATTAATTCTTTAAACCCAAAGCCCTCAAATTTCAAACTCTTTCATCAATACCATTTCGGCGGCTTCGCAAAAACAAGGCCCGAACTAATTGCATTTAAAAAAGAATTCGAAAAACAAAACGAATTTGAATTGGATTATATTTACACCTCAAAAATGTTTTTCGGCATTTGTGATTTGATACAAAAAGATTTTTTTAAAGCGGGCCCAACAATTATTGCCATTCACACCGGCGGATTGCAGGGGAACAAAGGTTTTACGGAATTGTAAAATTTATTTGTGTTGTTGTGGTAGCAGTGCCAACGGCGCTCAATGAAAAAGTTGTGTTGGCAGTACTTATCCAATCTCCGCTGCTCGAAATTTTATTTCCGTCATTATCATAGAGCGCGTAATAATAATAAGTGCCGGGATGCATATAATTAAATGTATAACCCGGATTGGCCGCCGACAATATTACATAACGTGAGCGGTATTTTAAATTGGCCGCATTAAAAATCATACCCGAAAACAGAGGTTGTGTAGTAATTATCAATAAAACTTTTTTTGCAGAACTTGGCGTGTACGAACCTAAGAAAGTAAAATTAGCAGTGGTTTGTCCCAAATAAGGTTGCGAGCTTTCGGGATAAGGCTCGGCGGTAGTGTTGAAGTATATCGCCTCGGTGTGGCCGTTAAATACGGTTGAAAAATCTTTTGTCATAGTCATTTTAGGGAAACCAAAATTTGTTACAGCTGCCTGACAAGAAGTGCTGTCTTGTAATTTAGACGACCAGGTCATATGCAAGGCTGCTGCTGTTAGCGTATTGTATTTATTGGTGTACGATTTAATGTAGAGGCTGTCGTTGCTAAAAATTACTTCTGTAAAGGCCCTGCTTTTGCCTTTTATTACTTCCGAAAAACGGTAATAGGATTTGGACGTGCCTTCGGAAACGCTATCGGCCAAAAAATAAGAAACACGCTTCATCCCGTTAAAGGAGCCGCCATTACGGAAGGCTACTTTGTATTGGTTGTTGTAGAGCGCAATAAAAAACGACATATGAATATCGTTTAAAGTATCGAGTTCGTTTTTTGAAGAGATTTGGTTTTCTGAAATGGGACGGAAATCTACAATCCACTCGGGATAACCACCCAGCGCAGTTGTTGAGGTTACGGGGCCGTTCCAAATACCCTTTACTTTGCTTAGCAAATTATATCCCAAAACACTTGTTATTGGCGGCGGGTTGGTTGTGCCACCGGTATTGGTGTTTGAAGAATTACTATTGTCGCGGTGACAGGCCGAAGCAAAAAACAAAACAAACAGAGCAAGGGCTAAAACTTTTTTCATGAAAATCAATTTGTGACCCGAAACTACTAAATTTAAATGACAAGTCGGCTATTTTGTCAATAGGGTTGGAAATGTTTTCATAACTCGGCTCAGTTCTCAAATTTGTAAGAGGTACTTTTGCAAAGCGTGAAATTTTTTAAAGCACTAATCGTATTTCTTATTGCATTTTTTATGCAACAAAACGCTTTTGCGCAGGTAAAAGAAAAAGACACTAAAGATTTTACCGGCGGAAAAAAGTATGACGACAATACTACTACACGCATACTTTTTATTTTTGACGATTCGTTCAGTATGTACGGAGGCTGTGGCAGTGGTACCAAAATAGACATGGCCAAAAAACTGATGGGCGAATTTTTAGACTCTTTGCAAAACACACCCAAATTAGAAATCGCTTTGCGTTGCTACGGGCATCAAACATCTTTTAAACCAAAACGTAATTGTCAGGATAGTAAGCTCGAAGTTCCTTTTGCAATAGCTAAAACAAATTATAAATTAATTAAAGACCGCATTAATAAATTAACCCCTACGGGCACAACGCCTATTGCTTATTCTTTAGGAGAGTGCGCTGCGGATTTTACGCCGCACGATAATTGCCGTAACGTAGTTATTTTAATTACTGATGGCATTGAGGAATGTAATGGCGACCCTTGTGCGGTTTCCGTTGCTTTACAAAAAAAGGGAGTATTTCTTCGTCCCTTTGTAATTGGCGTGGGCCTTGATGTAAAATTTGCCGATGTGTTTGGTTGCATGGGCAAATTTTATGATGTTAGCAACGAAGCAAATTTTAAAGCTGTGTTGCAATTGGTTTTGATCGAAGCTGTTTCGCAAACAACGGTCCAAGTAAATTTAAACGATGTGTTTAAAAAAGCATCCGAAACTGACGTTACCATGACTTTTTACAATCAGCAAACGGGCGACGTGTTATACAATTATTTACACACACTCAATCATAGAGGAAATCCCGACACCATTGTGCTTGACCCGGACATTACTTACAAAATGGTTGTGCACACAATTCCACCACAGGTAAAAGAAAACATTACTTTGCAAAAAGGAAAGCACAATATTATTTCTTTAGATGCCCCGCAAGGATTTTTAGGTTTGCAAACCGAAGGGCCAAACATTTATAAAACACTTTCTTGTTTGGTAAGAAAGAGCGGGGAACCAAACACATTGGTTGTTCAGGATTTTGGTAACACAGAAAAATTGATTGTAGGCAAGTACGATTTGGAAATTCTTACGATGCCGCGCGTAAAAATTACGGGCATCGAAATAAAGCAGAGTAGCACCAATACAATTAAAATTCCTTCGGCCGGGGTTTTATCGCTTAACAAAGGAGGCTTTGGTTACGGCAGTATTTATACGGAGGATGGTAAAAAAATAGATTGGGTCTGCAATCTTAACGAAAACCAGCAGACTGAGGTGTTTTACCTGCAGCCGGGCAATTACAGAGTGGAATTCCGTCTGAAGAACCAGCCCGAGTCGGAAAAGACGGTTGAGCGGAAGTTTACCATTGAGTCGAATAAGACCAAAGCTGTAAATATGTTTTAATGTAAAGGCCGTCAATTCGAGCGTAGTCGAGAACAGGGTACAAGGCCCTCGACTACGCTCGGTCTGACATGAGGGCGCTGAATAAGTTGTGAAAAATCGCCCATAAATTTCAATGTAAATTTCGGATATTCGCAACAAATAATTTATAATGAGTTCAGCCGCCGCCACCATGAGCAAGAAATTTACTTATACCGAAAAAAAAGATACGCGTTCCGGTTTTGGAGCGGGCCTGCATGAGCTTGGAAAGAAAAACCAAAATGTGGTTGCGCTTTGTGCGGATTTAACCGGCTCATTAAAAATGGATGCTTTTCAAAAAGATTTTCCGGACAGATTTTTTCAGATAGGAATTGCAGAGGCAAACATGATTGGCATTGCGGCGGGTTTAACTATTGGAGGAAAAATTCCTTTCACAGGAACTTTCGCAAATTTTTCTACCGGACGTGTTTACGATCAAATTCGCCAGTCGGTTGCCTATAGCGGTAAGAATGTAAAAATTTGTGCTTCGCATGCGGGCTTGACTTTGGGAGAGGATGGCGCAACGCATCAGATATTAGAAGACATTGGGCTGATGAAAATGTTACCGGGAATGTGCGTTATTAATCCTTGCGATTATAATCAAACCAAAGCTGCTACGATTGCCATTGCAGATTATAATGGGCCGGTGTATTTACGTTTTGGAAGGCCGAGTGTTCCGGTGTTTACTGCTGCCGACCAAAAATTTGAAATTGGCAAAGCGGTGATGTTGCAGGAAGGAAAAGACGTTTCGATTTTTGCTACCGGGCATTTGGTTTGGAAAGCTATTGAAGCTATTGAAATTTTGGAAGAGAAAGGAATAAGCGCTGAGCTGATAAATATTCATACTATAAAACCACTTGATGATGCGGCGATTTTAAAATCGGTTGCAAAAACAAAGTGTGTGGTTACTGCAGAGGAGCATCAGATGAACGGTGGTTTGGGCGATAGCGTTGCGCAATTACTTTCGCGCAACACTCCTGCGCCGCAGGAATATGTTGCCGTAAAGGACAGCTTTGGCGAAAGCGGAACGCCGGATCAGTTAATGACCAAGTACGGCCTCGACACAATTAATATTGTGGAAGCGGCGCTGAAAGTTTTGGGCAGGAAGTAAAGGTTCGTAAAATTTAGGCCCTGTTGTGTGTTGCTTTATTTGTCCAACTTTTTAAGTTTACGTGTCTGCTTTATTTGTTCGTCAATTTTACTACTAAGATTAGGAAGGTCAAACCACCGCTGAATCATTAAAGCAAATTCTTTTCTTGCAAATTCATATTCGAGTTGACAATTGTCCGCAAGAACTTTGTTTAATGAGTTTTTTGCATCTAAAATGTTGTCGTCGAGCGCGCAAACAAAAGCTATATCTAAATTATTCCAACTGTCTGCCGGATTTAGTTCTTTTATAATAGTCTTTTGTGCGGTGGAATAGTCCACGAGCAGTTTTTTCAATACATTAACCCTGTCTACTGCAACGTCGCATAAAGAATTTACAGCGGCGGCAAATTGTGTTTCGTTTTGAAATGCAATAAATTCTTTTTCTCGTCCACCAACAGTATATGTAAAGTGGCCTCTTGGGTAAAAGTTAAAGTCTGCCGCCACATTTAAAAATGTCCCTTTGTCATACGCAGATGGTTGGAATTCGATTATAATCGTGTACCAATAATTGTCGTGAATGAAAAGCCTTGATTGTCCTTTTTGCTGAATGCCTTGCGCTTGAAGTTTTTCTTTAGCAATTTTTGTCAGGAGTTTGTTATGGTCGATTGATGCCGTCATAGAGTTGCGCACAACTAGTTTATTCGTTGTATAATCCTTACTAATATAACAAATATACAAAAACCATTTAAGCGGCCTTTTTGCGCTTTGGTTTATTTACAACTTTAAACTCCATGTGTGCACCAAGCGCGCTAAATACTCTTACCACGGTTCCTATAGTAATGTTTCCTGCACCGCTTTCGAGTTTAGAAATCTGAGCCTTTTGCACCCCAACAATTTTACCTAATTGGCCTTGAGTTAATTTTTGCTCTTTACGCATTTTTTGTATACGGTCACAAATTATAGACATTTCCAATTTGTATTCGTATTGATCTCTTTCAGGAGCGCCTCTTTTACCAAGAGCCCTGTCTTTCACTTCATCTAAAGTGTAAGTTTTAACTTTCTTTTTCATTGATATTAAAATAATTATTCATGAGAAACCTTGCCCTTTTTAATTCCCTCGCCTCCACTTTATCCGTTTTTTTGATAAAACCACGTGTGCAAACCACAAGTGTCCGGGTATTATTTCTATTGTCCCAAAAAGCCAGCAAGCGATACTGCACGTTTTTACTTTCAGTCCTAAACTCCCAAATCGCATCATCAAGCTTCTTAAACGCTTTTGGGTCGTTTTCCAATTTTGCTCTTTCGATTTTGTAGAACAACTTTGCACTAGCCCTTTTGTCTATTTCTACCATAAAGTCGGCAGCACTTTTAAGGAACTTAATTCTAAATCTTTCTTTCATACAAATATATTAAATAGTTTCCATATATAGAAACATAATTTTATTAATTTTTTAATGCAAAGCGTCAGTTGATGTTAATTTATTTATTCTAGATATGATTGCGCCGCCGGTCCTTCCAAAATGTTTGGCTATTGCAATTGTATTTGCGCCTTCTTTAATCATACTCAACAATTCATCATCAGCGTCTTTATCCCAGGGCGCATAAGCCTCTTTGTGCTTACTGCGAATTTCTTCAACCACATAAGCTTTTTGTTTTTGTAAATGGTGTTTTTGTGGTAAAGTAATCTCGACTTCTTCCTCCTCAATTTCTACCGGAGGTTTTAAAACGTGAATATGCAGAGAAGCGGGAAAATCTTTTGGCAATAAAGATTCGGGAATGCGAAGAATATTTTTTGCCCGCGTTAAAGCCACATAAAGAAGATTTACTTCTTCATTTAACTTATCGGCAGTCATAACTGTATTTACTTTTTCGCGATAGTCCTCCAATTTTTTTTGCCCCACAAAATCATTTACAAGTTCTACTTCATCATACTCCATTCCTTTACTGCGGTGCACGGTCGAAAAAATCATTTCGGCTTTTGCCTTCTCGTCGTCGCCAACATGCTTTTCTTTTATTGTTTTAATTATTCGGGGAATATCGTTTTCATATTTTTTTACAATATCTACCATCATTGCCAGTTGCCCGTCTTCTGTTTTCTTTATATAATCCTCCAAATCGTTCAAATCTCCCATCGAGCGGATTAGTTTATCACGTATAAGATGATGTTTTTTATTATAAAGGCTTAACACATCATAAAGCGATGCGCCATCATCGGCATAGGTGTAAGAATTTATGTTGCCCTCAAAGTATATTTTGTTTGCTTTTTTCTCAATCACAAATTCAATAACTTTTAAAAGTAGGCCAAGATTTGTTCTTGCAATAATTGCTTTCGTCTTAGTTTCTTTACCGGTCCCGCCTCCCGTAATTGAAATATTTTGTTCGCGGCCAATGTGTTTTTTGTATTTCAACACCGCTAAAGCAAGATCAGCAATATCTTGCCCGAAACGAAAACTGGTTGAAAGATTAAATGTTTTAAAATTTACTTTTTCTAATGAGTTTACTGCATATCGCCAGCTGTAAATTTGCTGGTTGGTATCACCAACAATTACTTTTGTTGCGTTTTGTTTTAAAAAAACATCGAGTATAGCCGAAGAAGCGTCTTGCCCCTCGTCAAAAAGAATGTAGTCGTATTTTAACTGAGGATTTGATAATTGAAACTTCTTGAGATAAAAATCGTGCGCGATTTCAATTTCACCCGCACCCATTTTATTTAAAAGTAAAGCCGCCTTTGTGGCGATATATTTATAAAATGGCGCAACAAATTTTTTAGCCTTGCTGTCGGTAAGCGTTTCGAGATAATTTAAATCATCGATAGTTTGTTTATCACTATTGCAAAAGTAGGTTATGAATTTACTGATGTGATTGGCAACTATGTATTCCGCATGTTTTTCGCCATTCCCCTGCAATTTTAGTAATTCAGCGATTTCGTTTGTTTTATAACCCTGCGCCCTGACTTTATACCCATGTTTAAAAACAATATGTTTATATGCCAGCGAATGAGCGGTTTCTACGGTTACATTATTTAATCCTTTACGTTTAAATTTTTCGATGGCCTCTAATTTTACGGACTTATTAAAAACCAAGTACAAAATTCTACTGTTAGCCGGCCGCGTTTTTGCGTATTCAATTATTGTGGTGGTTTTTCCCGAGCCGGCAATAGCGTTTATTTTTATGTTACCGGTTGAGTTGATGATTTCATGTTGTTCGGAAGTAAGTTGCATAAATAATTAAGGTTTAAAACCAATTTGGGTGAGTGGTTTTTGATTTTCTTTCTTTTCAATAAGCTCGTCCAGGTATTTAAAAACAAGCTCAATGTTCTTGGTGTTATTTTCTGTTTTGTTTTTAATTTCTTCAATGGCGAGGCGTAGCTCGGTGTTGTCAAAAAGCATTTTACGTATCTGGGTAAACACGCGCATGATCTCAATGTTAACTCGAACAGCTTTTTTACTATTTAAAACGCTTGAAAGCATGGCTAGCCCCAACTCAGTAAAAGCATAAGGTAAATATTTTATGTTTTCGCCCCTGTTCAAGGTGCCAATTTGGCACCTTGAAGCTTCTTCCATTGTTAATTTAGAAATAAAATCTTCCGGAAATCGATCAGGGTTTCTGTTGACCTGTCTTTTCAGGTGTCTGGTTTCTACTCCGTACAACTCTGCTAAATCCCTATCCAACATCACCTTCTGGCCACGGATGTAAAAGATCTTATGCATGATAATTTCTTCAGAAACTATTACTGATTTCTCGTTTTCTTTCATAGTTATATTTTAAACCCGATTTTATTTGGTGGAACTTGATTTTCCTTTTTATCAAGCAATTCATCCAGGCATTTAAAAACCAGCTCAATGTTTTCAGTATTGCTTTCTGTTTTCTTTCGAATTTCTTCAATGGCGATGCGGAGCTCGGTGTTGTCAAAAAGCATTTTACGTATTTGGGTAAAAACCCGAATAATTTGGATGTTTACCGAAATAGCTTTTTTGCTGTTTAGTACGCTTGACAACATTGCAACCCCTTGTTCGGTGAATGCGTAAGGATGATAACGGAGCCCCATTTTGTCGGAAGAATTGGAGGTGCCAAATTGGCGCCTCCAATTTTCAAACTCATTTTTGTTCAACTCAAACATAAAATCGATTGGAAAGCGATCGATATTTCTGTTAACCTGCCTTTTTAATTGTTTGGTTTCAACGCCATAAAGCTCGGCCAAATCTCTATCCAACATCACCTTCTGGCCACGGATGTAAAAGATCTTATGCATGATAATTTCTTCAGAAACTATTGCTGATTTCTCGTTTTCTTTCATAGTTATATTTTAAACCCGATTTTATTTGGTGGAACTTGATTTTCCTTTTTATCAAGCAATTCATCCAGATATTTAAAAACTAGCGCAATGTTTTCAGTATTGCTTTCTGTTTTCTTTCGAATTTCTTCAATGGCGAGGCGTAATTCAGCATTATCGAATAGCATTTTACGTACGCGGGTAAACACGCGCATAATCTTAATATTTACGTCAACGGCCCGCTCGCTTCTTAAAACACTGGATAGCATTGCTACGCCCAGCTCAGTAAAGGCGTATGGGGCTATTTGAGAGCCCCTCGTTTCGCTATTCCAATTTGGAAGAGCGAATTTTAAACTCTTGGTCATTAAGTTTAATCATAAAATCAGAGGGAAACCGATTAATGTTTCTAAGAACAGCCTTGTTTAAGTTTCCGGTAGTTACGCCGTATAATTTGGCAAGGTCCCTGTCAAGCATCACCTTCTGCCCTCGGATATAATAAATCTTGTTCATTATTATAGCGCCAGAAACTAAAACGGGACTTTCCTTCTCATGCATATTATGCCACCGAGTTAATCACCGCAATAATATCTTCTCCATGCTTGGCAGTTTTTTGTCCTCCGTAACCACGAATTTTTATTAAGTCGTTAACGCTTTGCGGTTTTGTTTTGGCAACAGCTAACAATTCGGCATTGCTGCTGATAATGTATGTGGGCAACTGCAACGCATTGGCTTTATCATAACGCCACTGCTTGAGGGTTGTAAGAATTTTATTTTCTTCGGGACTAAGCGCTGTGTCTGCAGGAAAAGAAATTTTATCACCCGCCGCAGGAGCCACAGGCCCTCCGGTATAAAATGTTAGCACCGACCAATAACCGGGCTTTCCGGTGACAAGTTCGGTGGATGTTTTTTTAACGTTTACGCTAGAGGCAAAGTTGTTAAACTCCTCCTGATCTGTTTGTAAATTTTTTTCGTCTAATCGAATTTGAAATGTTTTTACTTTCATAATATCTTTATTGTATAATTAATTATCTAAAAAAAATCCCCCCGCTCATAACGGAGGGATTTACTCAAAAAACAAAAAGGGCTCTAACTATTTGCAAGCAACACAAGGTTGTTTAACTGTACCTCGCTGCTGTAACGTTTAATGCCCTCTTTATCGAAGTAGCTGTTGTTTACTAATTTTCCTTCAATGGCAACTTTGCTGCCCTTGTGGGTGAGTTTTTCTAAGATGGTAACTAAGGAGCCCCAGGCAACCAAGGTGTGCCAGGTTGTTTCGGTCATACGCTCGCCGTCTTTATTTTTGTAGGTTTCGTTGGTGGCAATTGATACGCGGGCCATTTTTTTATTTCCTTCAAAGGTTTTGATTTCGGGCTCGCTGCCTAGGTTACCTATTAATGTTACTTTGTTTCTTACGTTCATCATACTATTTATTTTTAATGTTTAATTGAATTTTTAAAAAGTCCCTCTCTCGTTTAAAAAAGAGGGACTAAGGCTGAGATTATTTACCGCTTAATAAAAGTATATCGCTCATATGCACCTCGGTGGCGTAACGCTTGACGCCTTCTTTATCGGTATAGTTTCTGTTTACCAGTTTACCTTCAACAGCAACCTCGCTGCCTTTTTGTGTGTACTTCTCCAGTATTTCTACTAAAGGGCCCCAGGCAATTACGTTGTGCCACGTGGTGTCGTTCACGCGCTCTCCTTTTTTGTTTTTGTAAATCTCGTTGGTGGCGATTGATACGCGGGCCATCTTTTTGTTTCCTTCAAAGGTTTTAATCTCAGGGGCAGTGCCCAGGTTACCGATTAGTGTTACTTTGTTACGCATGTTGTTCATGATTTTTGTTTTTAATTGTTTCTAACTACATTTTAATTATTACCGCCATTTCGATAAGCGCTTCTTTCGATTTGACGATGCAAAGTAACGGCAGGACAAGCAGCGTATTCGGTTATTAATCATTTCTATACGGATAGAAACGTTTGTAACCGTTTGTTGTCGAATAAATAAAGCGGCTAACTGCTTGTTTTTTAATTTTTTGGCACTAATATTGTCTTACAGAAAGTCAATCGTAAAAAAATCCGATTTTATGCCAAAAAAACTTGCACTCTTTATTTTTTGCCTTTTTGCTAGGCTCATTTTCGCACAAAACTTAGTAATAACAAACATAAATGTCATTCCGGTTGAAGGAGCAGAATCTATTTTAAAAAACCAAAGCGTTTTTATTAGCGATGGCATTATAACAAGCGTTATTCCTTTTAAATCTTCGCACTCAAAAGACAAAAAGTTTACGGTAGTAGACGGCACAAACAAATATTTAATTCCGGGCCTGGCCGATATGCACGTGCATTTTCCGGATCCGAAAGAATTACGTTCGGAAATTTTTTTTAAATTAAACCTTGCGGCAGGCGTAACATACCTGCGCAGTATGCGCGGCGAGCCAAGCCACCTTGCGCTTCGCGACAGCATAAATAAAAAGCTAATTCTTGCCCCAAACTTGTATATTTCTACTTCCTTGCCAAGCGATTCTACAACAACTGCCGCCGACTTAAAAAAATGCATCATCAAAGCCAAAGAAGAAAAATGGGATTTTGTAAAATACCTCTCGGGATTAACGCCCGCACTTTTCGGTTCGGCAGCACTATACTGCAAGCAGAATAATATAAAATTAGCAGGACACGTTTTTAATAATGATTTACAAATAGCCATTAAAAACTCCCAAGCCTCAATAGAACATTATCAATCCATATTAAAAGAATACCGCCGCGACTCAATCCACTTTAACGAAACAATGAAACAGCTGAAAGAAAAAAACATGTTCGTTTGTCCAACACTTTCATTTTATGCAATATGGGGCATGCAATTTTCTAATCAGGAACTAAACATGCGAAACGGTATGGATAAAGCCCCCGAAAAACTTGTTGAAGGATGGAAAAATGATTTCAGAAAATACACCGAAAATTTTGACTCTCCTACAAAACAAATGGAATTTGAAAAAGGCAGAATGAAAACCAAAAAAAATCTTGCCGACTTTAACCACGTTCTAAAAATAATGAACGATAACAAAGTAATGATTCTGTTAAGTCCTGACGAGTCTGCTTATAACGTACCCGGCTTTGCACTACTTGAGGAAATGAAACTATATAAAAGGGCCGGACTAAGCAATTATGATATTTTAAAAATTTCCACTTATAACGCAGCTTGCTTTTTTGGCGCACAGAACGAGTGGGGCAGCATTTCTAAAAACAAAAAGGCAAACCTTGTACTATTAAATAAAAATCCGCTGGAGGATATTGAGAATGTGAAAACTGTTTATGGCATTATTTTAGGCGGAATATTTTATAAGCCCGAAACCTTGCTGAAAAATTAATACCATTCGCCCTAAAGGCAATTCGTAAATGTATTATGCAGAGCGATATATGCCAATGAAAACAACCTAAAATAAATTACGCCTCGGCATAATATTGTTATATTTGTTTAACAATTTACAATGGCAGAGCTAAAAACAAAAACTACCACTCAAAAAGTAAGCGATTATATTAAATCCTTACCCAAGGAAAGACAGGCCGAAGGCACTAAGCTGAACGCCATCTTCAAAAAAATAAGCGGCAAAACGGGGGTGGTGTGGAGCACGGGCTTAGTTGGCTATGGCGAGTATCATTATAAATACTCAAGTGGCAGGGGGGGAGATTGGTTTTTGATGGGATTTTCGAGCCGCAAAACAAATCTTACTATATATTTAATGTGCGGGTACGGGCACTATAAAGAACTTCTTAAAAAATTAGGAAAACATAAAACCGGCAGCTCCTGCTTATATATTAAAAGCCTGAGTGATGTTGACGAAAAAATTCTGATAAAGATATTAAGCGAAGGATTAAAGAAAATGAAAGAAATGAAAATGCAATAAAAAAAGAACATCGGGCTCGCCAGGCAGCAGGCGACCTTACTATTAAAAAACAAAAGTATGAAATACCTTCTTGGACTTTTATTTTTACTGGCCGCTTTGGTGGATTATGGGCAAAACAAAACCGACTCGCTGTTAACCCTACTTTTAAGGGATAGAGAAGACACCGCTAAAATAATTCACCTGAATGCCCTAAGTAAGAACTTAATGTACAACAACCCGGATACCGCACTTTTGTTGGCAACACAAGCGCAACAACTTTCTGAAAAACATGCATGGAAAAATGGACTTGCAAGAAGTTTTGAAAACATCGGCGTTTGCCACTGGCTCAAATCTGATTATACGCCGGCGCTACAATTTTATTTTAAAGCACTTGAAATAGACGAATCCCTTAATAATAAACAATCGGTAGCCGGACATTTTGGAAATATTGGAAGTGTTTATGACGCGCTAGCCGATTTCCCAAAAGCTCTTGAATATTATTTAAAGGCCTTAAAATTAAACGAAGAATTTGCGCGCTCTGCCAATCAAAAAGAAGCAAAAGAAGGCAAGTATAGAGTTGCTGCTAATTTTAGCAATATCGGAGTTATTTATACCGAACAAGCCAATTTTCCATCGGGTATCGATTATTTTACCAGGGCCCTAAAAATAAATCGCGAAATCGGCAATAAAAAATTTGAAGCCGTAAACCTGGGAAATATCGGCCTTATATACGACGAGTTAGGAGAGTATACAAAAGCCCTTGAGTATCATAAACAAGCTTTGAAGTTAGCAGAAATCCTGCAAGACAAAAATGCAATAGCCGGACACCTTAACAACATAGGCGGCGTTCTTTCAGAACAGGCGCTTGAAGCAAACCCCGTGGAGCACGAAAAACTTTTCGCACAAGCGCTCGATTATTATTTGCAATCACTTGCAATTGTTAAAGAAACCGGCAATAAGTACATTGAGGCCCTTACCCTTGGAAGCATTGGAACTTTATACAGTACAGATAAAAAATACGCGCTAGCCGAAAAATATTTATTAGAAGCGCTGAGTCTAGATAAACAAATAGGGGCGCAGAGGGATGCCAGTTTTGTAGAAACCGATCTGAGTGAACTCTATGCCCGCACAAAACGCTTTGAAATGGCGCTTACTCATTACAAAAACGCTATGGTATTAAAGGATTCTATTTTCAGTGAAGAAAGCAAAAAGCAGTTGGTGCGCAAAGAAATGAATTTTAATTTTGAGAAAAAAGAGGCCGTTGCGAGTGCCGAACATAAAATGGAACTTGAAAATCAGGCATTTATTTCGGAGGAAAAAAGCCGGAAACAAAAAATGATTTTGGGATTTGTGGCAGGCGGATTTCTGCTTATACTGGCCTTTGCGCTTTTTATCTTTCGAGCGCTGCATATTACCCGTCGGCAAAAGGCTGTAATTGAACTTCAAAAGAACGAAGTGCAGGAACAAAAGCATCTCGTTGAAGAAAAGCAAAAAGAAATATTGGATTCGATTCATTATGCAAAACGAATTCAAAACTCATTGTTGCCGAGAGAAAAATACATTGCACGTAAATTAACCGAATTGCGAAAATAAGACGGCCCAAAGTTTTGTAGGCCGAGCGATTTACAAATTATATATATTTGATTATATGACAGAGAAAAGAAAATGCCCCGAGTGCGGAGAGCCCATTAAAGGAAGAACAGATAAAAAATTCTGTTCAGACATGTGCCGCAACGCGTTTAACAACAAAATAAACTCGGATACCACCAACCATGTACGCAACATCAACAACATTTTAAAGCGCAACCGCCGCATTATAGAGGCCTTGACGCCCGAAGGAAAAGCAAGTGTACACAAAAGCAAACTGGTTGATAAGGGTTTTGACTTTAATTACTACACCAATACCTACAAAAATAAAAATGGCGACACGTATTACTTTTGTTACGAATACGGGTATTTGCCAATAAAAAATGAGTTTTATTTTTTGGTGAAGCGCAAGGAGAGAGATTAAAAAATTTCTTTCACTTCTATATCATTCATACAAGCAAAATGCCCCTTCGGACATTTTTTGTAACCCAGCTTAGAACAAGGGCGGCAGCTTAAGCCTGTAACTTCTAAAATTTTGCTTTTTGCGCCCGGCATATAAGGCGACATACCAAATTCGGGAATCGTGTTTCCCCAGAGTGAAAAAACATCTTTTTTGTACGCTGCGGCAATATGCATCAGGCCCGTATCACTTGTAATTACTTTATCGGCTTGTTGAATGATGGAAGCCGATTGATTGATGCTGAATTTACCACAGGCCGAAAAAACCTTTTCTCCAAATTCTTTTTCAAGCGCTTCTCCAATAGCAACATCTTCTTTTCCGCCAAGTACAATTATTTTTTTATCGCTTATCGTACAAATTTCAATTAATTTATGAATGGGAATTTGTTTGGTGTAATAAGATCCGCCAGCAACCAAAGCGTGATAGTTTCCGCTTTCAATACCGCAGCGCTCTTGTGTATTAATTTTTTCCTCCTCAGTAATAAAATAATCAAGGCCCAAGTTATCATTGGTAACGCCTAAAGATTTTACGGTTTCAAAATAACGGTCAACGATGTGGGTTTTGGGTAATTTGTTTATGTGCAAATTAACAAGCAGCCATTTTTCTATATTGAGTTTATTAAAACTGTAGTTTTTTGCTTTAAGGGCACGCTTTACTCCTGCCGAGCGCAGGTTGTGATGTAAATCAATAACGTAATCGTAATTTTCTTTTTTTAGCAAGTCGCTGCACTCAAGGATACTTTCTTCTATCGAATAAATTTTTGAGATATACGGATTGTGCGTAATAACCGGCACAAAGTTCTTTTTAACTATAAAATGTATTTCGCAGTTTGGTATTTGTTTCTTCAGACAGCGCACAATAGGAGTGGTGAGCACTATATCGCCAATAGAGGAAAAGCGTATAACTAAAATTTTCACTCGACTTTTTTGGTGAGTTGTTTAAAAACATCTTCCAGTTTTTGTTCTTCTTTTTGCATCGCCAAAACGCTTAGGCCATTAGCAACTGCAAAATTAAAAATTTCTTTGCGCAGGTCTTTATCCAAGCCACTAATAATATTCCAGATGTTTCCTTCTACTAAAATTAAATCCTCAACGCCCTCAATTTTACGCAAAGCGGTTTTACTTACTTCTTTATCAAACTCAACACGCAAAACAATTTTTACTGTAGAGCTCTGCTGCAAATGCTGCGTACCATCGTTAGCAACAATTTTTCCGTTATTAATAATAATCACTCTGTCGCACACCGCCTCTACTTCCTGCATAATGTGCGTGCTTAGCATTACGGTTTTTTCTTTGCCGGTTTGTTTTATCAAATTACGGATTTCCTCCAGCTGATTTGGGTCCAAACCCGTGGTAGGCTCGTCTAAAATTAAAACTTTTGGATTATGAATAAGCGCCTGCGCCAACCCAACACGCTGACGATAACCTTTAGAAAGCGCGCCAATTTTTTTATTTTGTTCAACCTGCAGGCCCACCATATCAATCATTTCTTTTACACGAGCTGTTTTATTTGTGATGTGATGCAAGCCGCCGATAAAAGATAAATATTCTTTTACATACATATCTAAATAGAGAGGATTGTGCTCCGGCAAATATCCAACCTGCTTTCTAACTTCTAATGATTGTTCTTTCACATCAAAACCGCAAACCTCTGCCTTACCACTTGTTTGCGGAATATAGCAGGTAAGGATTTTCATCAGCGTACTTTTTCCGGCGCCATTTGGACCCAAAAAACCAACAATCTCTCCACTCTTCACTTCAAAGGAAGCATCATCAACCGCTTTTTGTTCGCCGTAAAGTTTCGTTATGTTTTCTACTTTAATTGACATCTATAAAATCATTAAGCAAGTTTCATCAACTTTAAAACTTTCTCCACATCGTCCGGCGTATCTATACAATGACTATCAAAAGTTGTAACCGCCAGTTTTATTTTAAATCCGTTCTCCAACCAACGCAATTGTTCTAACGACTCTGCTTTCTCAAGCGAAGAAGGAACAAGCGTGGTAATTTTTTTAAGAATATCGCTGCGGTAAGCATACATGCCCACGTGGCGATGGTAACTAAAATTTTTGTGCCAGTCTTTTTTATCAACGCCTTTTATGTGCGGAATAACTTCTCTGCTAAAATAAAGCGCTTCAAAATCTTGATTGAAAGTAATTTTTACTTCACCGTTATCAAACAAAACATCGTGCGAGTCAACCGGAATCATGAGCGTAGCAAGCTCCGTTTCTCCATTACATAAACTTGCCAGCAAATCAATTTGACTTGGATCAATAAAAGGTTCGTCGCCCTGAATATTAATTACATATTTATAATCAATGCCGGTTTTGCGCATTGCTTCAAAACAACGGTCGGTACCACTAGGGTGCCCGGGCGCGGTCATATAAGCGTTGCCACCAAAATCATTTACATGTTTAAAAATTCGCTCGTCATCAGTAGCCACAATAACATCGCTTAGTTTATGAGCTTTTTTGGCTTGGTCGTAAACACGTTGTAGCATCGATTTTCCCTGTATGTCAATAAGCGGCTTGCCCGGAAAACGGGTAGAGGCATAGCGCGCTGGGATAACTCCTAAAATCATTTCTCAAAAATACAAAACCTGACACGAATTACACGAATAATTATTATGTATTTATAGGTGAAAAGTAGTGGAATTCGTGGCTATCTTTGTACATTATGTTAAAAAACGAAAAATCGGCCTCCTTATTTGAAAAAGCAAAGAATTATTTTCCCGGCGGAGTAAACTCGCCTGTGCGCGCATTTCGCTCGGTAGGAGGTACGCCGCTGTTTATTAAAAAAGGTAAGGGCGCCTACATTTGGGACGCCGACGATAATAAATACATTGACTATTGTTGCAGTTGGGGCCCCTTAATTTTGGGTCATGCTAACGATGCGGTTTTAAAACCTGTTACAGAGGTTATGCAAAACGGAACATCGTTTGGCGCGCCAACTGAATTAGAAAATAAATTGGCAGATTTAATTATTTCGAATCATAAATTCATTGAGAAAATCAGATTTGTAAGCTCGGGCACCGAAGCGGTGATGAGCGCCATACGTTTAGCGCGGGGTTATACCAAACGAAATAAAATAATAAAGTTTGAAGGATGTTTTCACGGTCACGCAGATTCTGTATTGGTAAAAGCGGGCTCGGGTCTGGTAACTTTTGGAAATACTTCTTCGGCAGGCGTGCCACAAAGTTTTGTAAACGAAACCTTGGTAGTGAAGCTAGACAGTGAAGCGGCGGTAGAACAAGCGTTTAAAGAACATGGAAAGGACATTGCTTGTATTATAATTGAACCTATACCCGCTAACAACGGGCTGTTGTTGCAGCGAAAAGAATTTTTACAATTCCTCAGAGACATTTGTACTAAAAATGGATCGCTCTTAATTTTTGATGAAGTTATTTCGGGATTCAGAATTGGGTTTGAAGGTGCGGCAGGATATTATGGTATTAAACCCGACATCATGACTTTCGGAAAAATTATCGGCGGTGGTTTTCCGGTGGGGATGTATGCTTCGAGCAAAGAAATTATGAGCAGCATTTCTCCCGAAGGAAACGTATATCAGGCCGGAACACTGAGTGGAAATCCGGTTGCTATGGCTGCGGGCATTGCGCAATTGAGCGAGTGTTTAAAGCCCGATTTTTATTCGCAATTAGAAGAAAAAACCAAAAAATTGTGCGAGGGAATTTCTGCTCAATTCAAAAAACACAATTGGAATTTTAAAATGTTTGAGATAGGTTCAATTTTTTGGATGTCTTTTTCAAAGCAGGAAACTGTGCGGAACGCCGATGAAATCGGCGCGGAGGGAATTAAGAAGTTTAACGAACTCTACCATAAACTTCTTGCACAAGGTATTTACTTCGGTCCCTCGGGCTACGAAGTGGGCTTTGTAAGTTCGGCCTTAAGCAACGAAGACATTGATAATACCGTTAAAGCCTTTGAAAAAGCGCTGGCATAAAATGAAAAAACTTTTTCTATATTTTTTTATACTGCAGGCAAGCATTTTTTTTGCACAAGACGGTTTTTTGCCCGGCTACGTAGTTACTAACAAAGGCGATACCATTAAGGGAAAAATAAAAGACCGTAAGTATCCTAAAACCACAAGCAGTTGGCAAAAAATAGATTTTATAGATTCGGCCGGCAAAAAATACGGTTACGACCCCGAAGAGATAAAGGAATATGTACGCAAAGGAAGAACAAGATATTACACGCTTACCATAGGTGTTTCGGCCAAGCCAACCTTTTTAGAAGTTCAGGAAGATGGCGCGATAATTTTGTATTCGTATAACCTCGGAACGTGGGGTGGGGCCGGTATGGCCATTGTTGTAAAAACAAGCGAAACAGGGCCAAAAGAACATGTAGAGTTTTTTTTACAAAAGAAAAATACTCCCAATAGCCTGATGCAATGGCGCCCGGGCGATTATGAAAGAACGGCAAAAGTTTTTTTTAGCGACAATGAAGAACTTATGAAACAAATTACAAGCGGAGTTTTGAAAGCAGAAGACATCGTGGAGATTGTGAAAAAATACAACGAGAGTAGAAAATAATTACTTACCCCTTTCCTTATAAGCGTACTCGTCAAACAACAATTGTATATCTGTTATTAAACGATTTACTTCTAGAGTATCAGTTCCGTCATAAAACCCGCGAATGTGCTTTTCTTTATCAATCAAAGCAAAATTTTGAGTGTGTATAAAATCATCCACGCCACCATCGCCTTCTTCAAGTGTAAGCATATATCCTTTTCTTTCGAGCGCGTATAAATCTTTTTTATTTCCCGTTAAAAATAACCACTTCTCGTCGGTAACGCCATGCTCCTTTGCATAATTAAGCATCTGCGCAACAGTGTCTGTTTCCGGGTCAACCGTATGCGATAAAATTAAAAAATCATTGCGGCTTTTATATTTGGCATAAACACGCACCAATTGATTGCTCATTATGGGACAAATAGAATGGCAGGTGGTAAAAAAACAATCTACCACATAAACTTTTCCATTGGTGATTTCCTGTCTTGTTGTTTTTCCGTACTGATTTATTAATGAAAACGCAGGAATAACATGATGTACATCTTTTTTTACTCTCGAATAATCTTTAGGATCAAAATAAGGCAAAGTACGGAGGGGTTTACTCTCTTTGTTGCCCGCAAAGAAAAGAAAAAGCATGAAGGCAATAATCAGCGTGAGGGCAATAACAAGCACGGCTTCTTTCTTCATTTACAATTCACTTAGTTTAAAAAAATCTTTTTGCCTTATTCCACGCTCGGTATCTGCCAAACTGCAACATTCGTTTACCGGGTCGTGTTCAAAAAACAAACTCCAGTTTTCTTTTACTGCTCTTGACAAAACGCGCTCTTTGTCTTTTAATGTTTCAAGCGGACGCACATCATAACCCATAATATACGGTAAGGGAATATGCCCGTACGAAGGAAATAAATCAGCGCAAAATAAAATTTTGGTTCCTTTATAAGTAATCAGGGGCAGCATCATGCTTTCGGTGTGACCGTTTACAATCACGGTTTCAAAACCCGGAATCCATTCGCCTTCTTTATCAATAAAATTTAATTGCCCGCTTTCTTTTATAGGCATAATATTTTCCTTTAAAAAACTTGCCTTTTCGCGCGGGTTGGGATTGGTGGCCCAGTCCCAATGCTTGGAGTTGCTCCAGTATTTTGCGTTTTTAAAAACAGGCTCAAGTTTTGTGTGCGACGAATCGGTATATTGTACGCTACCGCCGCAGTGGTCAAAATGCAAATGCGTTAAAAATACATCGGTAATATCATCCACCCCAAATCCATGGTGCTTTAAAGATTTTTGCAGTGTATCGTTGCCATGCAGATAATAAAACGAAAAAAACTTTTCGCTCTGTTTATCGCCCATGCCGTTATCAATTAAAATTAAACGGCCATCGGTTTCAACCAACAAGCAGCGCATGGCCCAGCTGCACATATTGTTTTCGTCGGCCGGATTTAATTTGTTCCAGATAGATTTTGGAACCACGCCAAACATGGCCCCGCCGTCTAATTTAAAATGTCCCGAATTAACACTATATAATTTCATACTTACAATTTAGGATTGTTCTTGCGTCTTTCGCTATCGTGTAAGGTTTTCTTTTTTAAATTTTCATCGAGTGCTTTTTCTAAATCTATTCCGGTTTGGTTGGCGATGCAAATCAACACAAATAAAACGTCAGCAAGCTCTTCGTCCAGTTTTTTGTTTTTATCGCTCTCTTTTTCAGATTGCTCGCCATAACGCCTGGCAATGATGCGCGCAACCTCTCCAACTTCTTCTGTAAGAATAGCCATATTGGTAAGCTCGTTAAAATAACGAACGCCATGTGCTTTAATCCACACATCAATTTTTTTCTGAGCCTCTTCAATTGTCATGACACAAAATTAAATTTTTAATCCAATAACCAAAACATCGTCTGTTTGAGGCTCGTCTTGCCGCCAGTTGTTATGCGCATACTCTAAAAACGAAGCTTGTTCTTCCATTGTCATGTCCTGCAAACTTTGCAGCATTTCGTAAAAATTCTTCCGGTTAAATTTTTTATTTTTATCTCCTCCAAATTGGTCGGCATATCCGTCAGAAAACAAATACAGAGCATCTCCGGTTTGCAAGTCTATTTCGTGCAACGTAAAATGTTTTTCTACACCGCCGTAAGGCCCTATTGGGAATTTATTTCCTTTATACTCCGTTATCTTATTTTCCCGTATCAAAAGCAAGGGCCTGAAGGCTCCCGAGAACTTACATTTTTTTGTTGTAAGATCAATTTCGCAAAGAGCTATGTCCATACCATCGGCAGAACCTTCGCTTATTAAAGCTGATTGCAATTCTTCGTCAAGCGCGAAAAGAATTTGAGCAGGGTCAGATAAATTTCTTTTCACAATTATATTGCGCAATAAACCATTGGCCACAACCGACATCAATGCGCCCGGAACTCCGTGGCCCGTACAATCAACCGCTGCAACATACAGTTTATTTTCCTTCTTGAAATACCAATACAAATCGCCGCTAACAATATCTTTTGGTTGGTAATAAATAAAAGACTCCTTAAGACAGACCGACAATCCGTATTTATCGGCAAGGATGCTTTGTTGTATTCGCTTGGCGTAAGTAATGCTTGCTAAGAGCTCGGTATTTTTAAGCTGCATTTCTTTTATTTTTGTCTCCAATAATATTCCCGTGTGTTTCCTGTCAGTTATGTCGTATCCAAAGCCAACAAGGCTGCCATCTGCTGCAAGGCTGGTGTTCCACAAAATAAATTTTTTACTTCCTTTAGATGTGCACATTTCCCGTTCAAAAACCGGAACCGATGTTTTTTTTGGCGCGTGTAAGATAGAGAGGATTTGATTTTTTACCTCTGTACTTTCTTCTTGAGACGAGCGCGGCAATTGCCACCAACCTTCCCCCAAAAGCTGCTCGCCTTCAAAGCCCAGCAAGCGCTGTACGGAGGGGCTAACGTAGCTAACCTGGCCCGTAGGAGCAACAACTACGATTAACGTATGTATATTATGAAGTATAGTTTCACTTACACTTTGCACGGTGATTTGTTTTTAAAGAAAATTTTTGAAAAAGAACAATAAGCTACAGAACCCGGATTAGCGAATAAATCGCGTTGTAATCGGGCGGAAATAACAGAGAATATTATTTTGCTTATTGTTTAACATAGGTCAAAGATACATTGTTTTTTAAATACAAAACAAATTATTCTTTATTTTTCGAATCAATCAAAATGGTAACAGGCCCATCATTCACCAAGGCCACCTGCATGTCGGCGCCAAACACACCGGTTTTAACCGTTTTGCCAAGCGCTAAAGACAAATCGGCGGTAAATTGTTCGTATTTGGTATTTGCAAACTCGGGCTTAGCCGCCTTTAAATAAGAAGGGCGATTTCCCTTTTTAGTAGAAGCATGTAAAGTAAACTGGCTAACCACTAAAGCCTCGCCATCAATATCTCTTATGCTTAAATTCATTTTTCCTTCAGCATCCGCAAAAACTCTTAGTTCGGTAATTTTTTTGCAGAGCCACTCAATGTCTTCATACATATCAGCCTCTTCAACGCCCACAAGAATTAAAAAACCCACCTTAATTTCGGAATGAATTTTTTTATCAATACTTACACTTGCTGATGAAACTCTTTGTATAACTACCCGCATAGTGCAAAGATAAGATGGAATCCTCAGGCTAAAAAATCTAATATAATAAACCGTGCATTTTGGCGTTAGGGTTATAGTGTAAAATTAGGCCATGAAAAAAAGTACTTTTCTTTTGCTTCTTGTTATTTCTTTTATCGGGTTGGTAACTTGTAAAAAGGATCAACCTATAAACAGAAAGCACCTTAAACTCGAAGTGTTCGTTAAAAATCTGGAAATTCCCTGGGGCATGGGTTTTTTACCTAACGGAGATTTTTTATTTGTGCAGCGGGGCGGCAATATTGATTTAAAGAAGAAAGGAGAATCCGATTACAATTTAATTATGTTTCGTCAGGTAAAAATTTCGGAAGGTGGTTTGTTGGGCCTGCTTATTGACCCAGATTTTAACAACAACCATTACGTTTATATTTACGAAACATTTAATGATACTACCAATAGATTGGTTCGCTTACTAATGAATAACGATTTGTTAACGCAGGATAAAGTTATTTTAGGAACGGTGCCCGCTTCATATAATCATGACGGAGGAGGTTTGCGCTTTGGCCCGGATGGATATATTTATTTAGGAACGGGCGATGCGTTAAAACCAAACAATGCGCAGGATAAAAACTCTTTGTCAGGAAAAATTTTGCGAATGGACAGAGACGGAAACCCCGCGCCCGGAAATCCGTTTAACACTTTGGTTTGGACTTACGGTCACCGAAACATTCAGGGTTTTGATTGGAATGCTGCCGGCAAAATGATAGAAACAGAACACGGCCCTACCAGCGAGTTTGGCTGGTGTTGCCACGACGAAATAAATTTAATTGAGCCCGGAAAAAATTACGGATGGCCACTTGCCATTGGAGGAACGGAAACCGATTCGCTTACGCCACCCATTTACCAAACCGATTTTGAAACCATTGCTCCTTCGGGTTGTACTTTTATTAAAGGAGCGCAATGGGGATCTTGGGAGAACGACTTTATTTTGGGCGCGCTTAAAGGACAAAGATTAATTCATCTGGATATTAGCCTTAGCGGAACTTTTGTTGCAAGACAAGATACTTTTGTAAACACATTGGGCAGACTGCGCAATGTAATACAAGGCCCCGATGGCTCTATTTATTTCAGCTCGGGCAATGTGGGCTATCCTTCGCAGCAGATTGGCGATGATAAGATTTATCGCCTGTTTTTTGAGTAGGAAGGAAGCATTTCGATAAATCCGACCCAAAAATCTTCTAAAATATTTTTTCGTTTAAGAAAATTGCATTAATTATGTACTAAGCAAATTTAATTTATGAAAAAACTTTTACTTTTAACCTGCCTATTTTCTTTTTCTTGTTTAAACGCAACAACCTGGAACGTAGGCCCTTCGCGCACATATACTTTGCCCAGTCAAGTAAAAAATTTGGTAAGCGATGGCGACACCATTTATTTTGACGGCGCAGTTTACAGCAACGACGCAACTAAGTGGATTAAAAAAGGATTACACTTCATCGGTCTTGGCACAGGAAACAACCGCGCCACCATGCAATACATAGGCGATATTCCTAATGGAAAGGGACTCTGGGTTTTTGAATTAAACGGAACCAGCGACGACGCCTATGTAGAAAACATTGTATTTGATGGAGCGCAGGTTTCGGATATTGACGGCGGTAACGGCGCGGCTATTCGCTATCAGGCAAATAATTTAACTGTTGTAAATTGCAAGTTTATGAATTGCCAAAACGGAATTTTAGAAGGCAACGGCGCTGTTACTACAAGCAACGTTACTATTTTGGATTCGGAATTTCAGAACAACGGATATCAATTGCAAAACGACCCAACTTATTCTGGCTACGAACATAATATTTATATCAGCGCAAGCACCGATACTTTGCTTGTAAAAAATAATTATTTCCACGATCCACGCGGACAAGCAAATTCTTTAAAGACAAGGGCGCAACGCGCTTTTATAGTATACAATCTTATTGACGAAGCGGCAGGTTACGGAAGTTGGGAATTGAATATTGCGCAAGGCGGATTAAATGTTATTATGGGCAACGTTATTATTCAAGGTGCAGGCGGAGCAAATCACGGCATAGTGAGTTACGATGCAGCAGTAAATACGCTTGAAGATTTTTATTTTGTAAACAACACGGTTATCAATCAATACCAGGGAAATATAAAATTTTTCAACATAGTGCCTTCTTCGGGCATTAACACATTTAAAATTTACAATAATATTCTTGCGTCTAGTCCCGGCGCAAGTAATACAATTTATGGCGGTAATGTTCCTGCAGTTTTAGATAGTTCAAATAATTTAACTGCCAATAATTATTTAACACTTGGCTTTACTAATCCTGGAACAGACGACTATTCTTTAACTGCACTGGCAACCGGCGCCATTGACCAAGGAACAGCAGCAGGAACCACAAACACCTTATATTCTTTAACCCCTGTAAACATGTATCAGTCGTTTACCGTGGCATTAACACCACGTAGTATTATTGGTTCGGCAATTGATATAGGCGCTTACGAGTATAATGCGGGTCTGGGGATTTCTTCTTTAGCAGCCGCTAACGAAATAAAAATTTACCCCAACCCATCAAACGGCGACTTTTTTATTGAAGGAAATGGAAAAGTGCAAATTGAAATTTGTAATTCCTTAGGAGAAATTGTTTTTGCTAAGCAAGGGGAAAATAAAATAGCAGTAAATGAAAAATTTTCGACAGGAATTTATTTTGTGAAAATTTCAAACGGAGAAAAAGTGCAGATTAAAAAACTCGCAATTGAATAAAAATTTAAACCGCTTCGCTCACAACTTCCTTTACGTCGTCCGGTAAAAGTCGCTTAAGTAAACCTTCAATTCCGGCTTTCAGCGTCATTGTGCTGCTGGGGCAACCGCTGCAGGCGCCTTTCATTTTTACGGTAACAATGCCCTCGTTTAATTCTTTAAAAACAATCATACCTCCGTCTTGCTCAACCGCCGGACGAATGTATTGCTCTAATACCTCAATAATTTTTGCTTCGATTGCGTTTTTAGGCGCAGCGTGTTCTGTAAAAACTGTTTCGGTTTCTTTAAAGGTGGTATCTGTAGCTAATTGCTGTTTTGGAATTTCGTTTATAACAACGTTGCCTTTTTTATTTAAATACTCCGTTAAAAAAGTACGTGTCTCAAGTAAAACATCATCCCAACTTACAAAATCAGCCTTGCCAACTGTTATAAAATTGCCGGAAATAAAAACCTGACGCACAAAAGGAAACTCAAATAATTTTTGAGCCAGAGGAGCGTCTTTAGTTTCGCCAATTTTATTGTATTCGGCGGTGGCACCCTGTGGCAATAGCATTTTATTGGCCACAAACTTCATTGAGGTCGGATTTGGTGTTGACTCCGCATAAATCATAAAAGGTATTTCGGGTGCATCCATGGTATAAATTTCGTTACTTTGCAGCTACGAAGGTATGAAAAGAAAAGTAGATTTTTTAGTAATCGGTTCGGGCATAGCCGGATTAAGCTACGCCCTTAAGGCTGCGGCACATGGCACCGTATTAATCATTACCAAAAGCAACGAAGACGAGAGTAATACCAAATATGCGCAGGGCGGAATTGCCGCCGTTTGGGCCAAAAAAGACGACTTTGAAAAACATATAACGGATACTTTAACCGCAGGCGCCGGGCTGTGCAATGAGGAAATTGTGCGCATGGTGGTAACCGATGCCCCGCAACGCGTGCAGGAATTAATTGATTTGGGAGTAGCCTTTGATAAAAATGAAAACGGAAGTTTTGATTTGGCAAAAGAAGGCGGCCACTCCGAGCACCGCATTTTGCATTATAAAGATATTACGGGCAAAGAAATCGAACGAGCCTTATTAAAAAAAATTCGCGAGCATAAAAATATTACCATGGCCGATCATTATTTTGCCATTGATATTTTAACGCAGCATCACTTGGGACAGGTAGTTACTTCGCAAACAAAAGATGTTGCCTGTTACGGGGCTTACGTATTAAACTCGCAAACGCAAACAATCGAAACTATTTTGGCAAAAATTACCTGTATGGCCTCGGGCGGTGCGGGACAAGTGTATGCCGCAACAACAAACCCGTTAATTGCCACGGGAGATGGAATTGCGATGGCGTACAGAGCGAAAGCACATGTGAAGGACATGGAGTTTGTACAATTTCACCCAACCGCATTATATAATCCCGGAGAGCACCCAAGTTTTTTAATTACAGAAGCGATAAGAGGTTTTGGCGCCGTGTTACGTACGCTCGACGGAAAGGAATTTATGCAGAAGTATGACGTACGTGGGTCATTGGCACCACGCGACGTGGTTGCGCGTGCTATAGACAGCGAAATGAAAACCCGCGGAGAAGATTTTGTTTATTTGGATTGCAGGCATCTGGACAGGAAAGGTTTCATTGAGCATTTCCCGAATATTTACAATAAATGCATGAGTTTGGATATTGATCCGTTTGAGCAAATGATTCCGGTATTACCCGCCGCGCATTATTTATGCGGCGGCATTTTGGTTGACAAAAACGGAAAGTCAACCCTGCAAAACTTATACGCCATTGGCGAATGCTCGGGCACCGGCTTGCACGGCGCAAATCGTTTAGCAAGCAATTCGTTATTGGAAGCAGTTGTGTACGCGCATAACGCTTCGCAAAACGCAATCGAAGAAATAAAAAGCATTTCGTTCAAAGAAGAGGTGCCTGATTGGGATGCTGAAGGAACCGAACATCCCGAAGAAATGGTTTTGATAACCCAAAGTTTACGCGAGGTGCAGCAAATCATGAGTAACTATGTAAGCATTGTCCGCTCCGAACTTCGTTTAAAGCGCGCATTCGACAGACTGGAAATTATTTATAAAGAAAACGAAGCATTATACGAGCAAACAACTATTTCTCCGAAGTTGTGCGAGCTTAGAAATGTTATTTGCATCAGCTACCTCATTATAAAACACGCCATGCGCCGAAAAGAAAGTGTTGGGTTACATTATATGGCAAAATATAATTTAACCAAAGTTATTTCATAATTTTTTTCCGTCAATTATTCCACAAGTCAGTTTTAAAATTTCATTGAGCGACTTCCGGTCAATATTTTTATCAATAAAACATTTAAAAACCTTAATGTACTTTCTTCCTTCTTTAGCAAGTTTGGGATGTTTGATTTTGCTTCCACCGGTAAAACCCAGATAAACGTAATCATCTTTTAAATGCATATAGCAAATGCCCTTGCCTTTATATTCGTAATAAAGTGTCATGTATTTAAAAGTTTCGGCAATATTTTTGTTGTAAGAAAGTAAATGCCCTCGTAAAAACAGCATTATTTCGGCATATTCGGGCCTTTGTTTGTTTATTTTCTCGTCGCCGGGCGTTAACATTGTTATAAAGGTAAAAAAATTCCGAATTTAGTGGCCTGATGTCAGGCTTATATATTCATATTCCATTTTGTCGCAAAGCCTGCACGTATTGTGATTTTCATTTTTCGACTAACCTTGAAAAGAAAGAGCAAATGGTTAATGCTATTTGTAAAGAGATTGAAACACGGAAGGATTATTTGTTTGATAAAAAAGTAAATTCAATTTATTTTGGGGGAGGAACGCCCAGCACACTTAGTGTGGCAGAGGTAAAGAAAATTTTGAAAACAGCTGATGCTAATTTTAAAATTCAGAAAAATGCCGAAATAACATTTGAGTTAAATCCGGAGGATGCAGATTTAGAGTACCTGAAAGAAATAAAAAATGCGGGAGTAAATCGTTTGAGTATTGGGCTGCAAAGTTTTAATGATGCAGAGCTAAAATGGATGAATCGTGCCCATACCTCGCAACAAAGCGTGGAATGTATTGCAAATGCCAAGAACGCCGGCTTTGAAAATATTTCGGTTGATTTAATTTATGGTAGCCGTTTTCAGAATGAAGAAAGCTGGAGAGAAACACTAAAGAAGGTTTTTGAATTAAGTGTTTCACATATTTCTTCATACAATTTAACTATTGAAGGAAAAACAAAATTAAATCAGTTGCTTCAGCAAAAAGCAGAACCGGAAGTAGATTCTGAATTAAGCGCCAAGCAGTTTGATATTTTAATGGAAGAAACCGCTAAACAGGGGTTTGAGCATTATGAAATTTCTAATTTTTGTAAACCCGGATTTATGGCTGTTCATAATAGTTCTTATTGGATGGGCGCACATTATTTGGGTGTGGGCCCGGGGGCACATTCGTACAACGGTGCAGCGAGGCGTTTTAATGTAAAGAGTAATGCGCAATACATTCAAAATATTGAAGAAGGAAAAAATTACAGCGAAGAAGAAATTTTAAACGAGGCCGATAAATACAACGAATATGTTTTAACCCGCCTGCGCACAAGCTGGGGCTGCGATATAGATGAAATAACGGAACTGTTTGGGCACAAGCACAAGGAATATTTTTTAAAACACCTTTATTTTCACGAAGCTTATTTAGTTCGCAATAAAAATAAAATTACGCTTAACCAAAAAGGAAAACACTTTGCCGACGGTATAGCGTCTGATCTTTTTTTAATTACAAATGATATAACAGAGTAGGCTTGTATTTGCGTTGGGATAATTTTTGAGGGAGTAAATCCATTTTGCCACGAAGGCAGAAAGACGCAAAGTTTTTATGATGTATTTCTATCAAAGTGCAAGCGTTCGAATTCAACGCGTTTGTTTTAAAATAACGAAATCTTGTATTTGCGTTAAGGATGCAAAGGGCTTGGTTCTTTTGCCGCATAAACCCACATGGAAATAAAATTACTAATGGCAAAAAACGAAAGCGAAGCGGACCCCGACGCAGCCTGACCCGCGCAATTTTACACATTGAAAGATAGTTCAAGATGCGGGTAACGCCCAAATCCATCATCTCTTTCAAAAAATTATTACATTTACGGTATGACAGCCACTATTACACATAAAGGAAAAACATTTAGAGTAGATTTTACAAAACCCATTGATATTTCGATGCCCGTTGCCGTTGGCGGAGTGAAAGCCTGGTATGTTGGCGAGCCTGTTATTGAACCTGTGCGTATGGGTGATTGGGTAGGCGAGGTGGCGCAGGGTGGCACTGTGAATTTTAAGAACATCACTTTTAATCCGCACGGGCATGGCACACACACAGAATGTGTGGGCCACATCAGCAAAGAATTTTATTCGGTAAATAAAAGCTTAAGCCAATTTATGTTTATGGCCGAACTGATTTCTGTTTTACCCGAAGAAATAAACGGCGATTTAGTTATTACGAGAAAAGTATTGGAATTGTTTTTACACGATAAAAGCCCGGAAGCACTTGTGATACGCACAATCAGCAACGGAGAAGAGAAGCTTTACAAAAATTATTCGAGCACAAATCCCGCCTATATAAACGAGGAGGCGATGAAATACATTGTAGAAAAAGGTATTGAACACTTATTGTTTGATACTCCCAGTGTAGACAAAGAGGTAGATGGCGGCGCATTATTGGCACACCGCGCATTTTGGAATTATCCCGAAAAAACAAACACTACAAGAACTATTACCGAGTTAATTTACATTCCCAACAGCGTTTACGACGGCCCCTATTTGCTAAACTT
Organism: Bacteroidia bacterium; assembly: GCA_038214655.1. Taxonomy (GTDB): domain Bacteria; phylum Bacteroidota; class Bacteroidia; order B-17B0; family Aurantibacillaceae; genus PALSA-968. Next base: position 50,554 of record JBBQRR010000026.1, read on the forward strand.
ACAAGTTGCGGCGATAGAAAATGACGCCGCCCCCTCGAGGCCTGTTCTTTATCGCGTAATCTAAAAAACTTCGCGCCTCTGCGACTTTGCGGTAGAAATTTTTAGCCGTACCTTTGTACTATGGACGAAATCGTAAACAAAGTAGCCCAAAGTGGTATAGTTACTATTGACCTTGAGGAATATTACCCCGAGGGCAAACGCGTTTTGTTTGATATTAAACCTTTGCTTTTTCAAGAACTGATTTTAAAAGAAAAGGATTTTCGCGAGTTTATAAAAAACGAAGATTGGACTAAATACAAAGATTGCTACGTGGCCATTACTTGCAGTAATGATGCCATTGTGCCCACCTGGGCATATATGCTTTTAACATTGGCGCTAAAGCCGTTTGCAAAAAAAATTGTTTTCGGAACACTTGAGACTTTGGAAACCGTTTTGTTTGAAGAAATTATTGAGAAACTGGATACTGCGCCCTATAAAGATGCCCGTATTGTAATTAAAGGTTGCGGCGATAAACCGGTACCCGTTTCGGCTTATGTGGCTATTACCGAAAAAGTAAAACCTCTTGCCAAAAGCATTATGTATGGCGAGCCCTGCAGTACGGTTCCCCTCTATAAACAGCCAAAATAAGGGCCAAAATTTAATACCGTAAAATCTGTTAATTCTTGGTTAAAATCCCACTTTTTTAGTATGTTTGTCTGATAGGATTATATCGTGAACGATGGAGACAAAAACTATGAATTCCGCCAGCAAGGTTTCTAAACTTGCACAGAACATTATTGGTTCTGAAATTATCAAACTCGCAGCCGAAGTCAACGAAAAGATAAAGCAGGGCGAGCATATTTATAATTTTACGATTGGCGATTTTAATTCGAAGATATTTCCTATTCCTGCAGAGTTAAAGAAATTTATTGTTGAAGCGTATAATGACGACCAGACTAATTATCCGGCCGCAGACGGTATGCTGGAGTTGCGTCAGGCAGTTTCTAAATTACTTAAAGAAAAAGGAAATTTAGATTACGCTACCGATGAAATTTTAATTGCCGCCGGTGCGCGCCCTGTTATATACGCCATTTACCGTACCTTGGTCGATGAGGGCGATACTGTTATTTTTCCTGTACCGTCGTGGAACAACAATCACTACTCATATTTAAATCATGCAAAACCTGTATTGGTAGATGCCGGGCCCGAAAGCAATTTTATGCCAACGGCCGAACATATTAAACCACATATTAAAGAAGCCGCTTTAGTTGCACTATGCTCGCCGCAAAACCCAACAGGAACTGTTTTTACTAAAGAAGGGCTGGAAGAAATTTGCGACATGATACTGGCAGAAAATTTGCGCCGCGGCGAAGATAAAAAACCGGTGTACTTAATGTACGACCAGATTTACTGGGCACTTACCTATGGTAAAACCGAACACTACAACCCGGTAACCTTGCGCCCGGAGATGAAAAAATATACCGTTTTCGTTGATGGTATTTCTAAATCGCTTGCCGCAACAGGCGTGCGCGTTGGCTGGAGCATGGGGCCGAAGTTGGTGATAGAAAAAATGAAATCGTTGCTCAACCACATTGGCGCGTGGGCGCCTAAGCCTGAGCAAATGGCTACGGCAAAATATTTTTCCGACTTTAAAAACTACGATGCATTTTTAGCCGAACAAAAAGAAAAAATTTATCAGCGCCTGCAAGGTTTTTACAATGGTTTTATGCAATTAAAAGCAGAGGGGCACAATGTAAATGCAATTACTCCGCAAGCTGCACTATATCTAACCATTCAGTTTTCATTACACGGAATGAAAACTGCCGATGGAAAAATTTTAGAAACCACAAAAGACGTTACCAAATATATTTTAGATGAGGGCAAAGTTGCCGTTGTTCCGTTTTATGCATTCGGCGCTTCCGAAAATTCTACCTGGTATCGTTTAAGCGTTGGCACCTGCAAGGCAGATGATATGGAGGGGGTAATTACCAATTTAAGGAACGCTTTAAAAAAACTATCTAAATAGGGTTATGAAAAATCTCTATTGTGTAATAATGGCCGGTGGTGTGGGAAGCAGGTTTTGGCCAATGAGCAAAACCAGCAAGCCAAAGCAATTTTTAGATGTGTTGGACACGGGGCACACGCTATTGCAAAGCACAGCCAATCGTTTTTTACAAGTTTGCAAGCCCGAACATATTTTTGTAGTTACATCAGAGCAGTACCGTGATTTGGTTTTTGAGCAGCTTCCTTATATTCCTCAGGAAAATATTTTATTTGAACCTTCTCGCAGAAATACTGCGCCTTGTGTTGCCTATGCTTCGTATAAAATTCATAAGCTAAACCCGGAGGCAGTTACCGTTGTTGCGCCCAGCGATCATTTAATTGCAAAAGAAGACGTGTTTTTAAAAGCGGTAAAATCCTGCTATACCAAAGCAAAAAACGAAGATTGCTTGCTTACCATTGGCATTAAGCCCACGCGTCCGGATACCGGTTACGGCTATATACAATTTGTTGATTCAACCGAAACCGAAAAAGATACGCGAATTAAAAGAGTAAAAACTTTTACCGAAAAACCAGACCCCGAAATGGCGAAGTTTTTTATGGAGAGCGGCGACTTTTTATGGAACTCAGGAATTTTTATCTGGAGCACAAAAAGTATTATCACCGCTATCGAAAAACACGAGCCCGAATTGGCCGGAATTTTTAAAGAAGGAATTGATATTTACAATACGCCTAAAGAAAATGAATTTATTAAGCAAGCCTATATTTCCTGCAAAAACATTTCGATAGATTATGCGGTGATGGAAAAAGCCAAAAACGTTTATGTGCGCGCTTCTATTATTGGCTGGAGTGATTTAGGTACCTGGGGTAGTTTGTACCAACACATGAAGCACGACGGCGCTAATAACGCTACTGTAGGAAAAAACGTAATGCTGTACGGCACTAAAAATTGCATTGTACATGTGCCAAAAGATAAATTGGTTCTTATTCAGGGATTGGAAGATTATATTGTAGTTGAATCGGACGGCGTGCTCTTAATTTGTAAAAAAGAAGATGAGCAGCAGATTCGTAATTTTGTGAACGATGTACGCGTTAAAAAAGGCGAACGCTTTGTGTAAAATTTAGCGCCTTGATTCCTAAGCATCAAAAAACCTCCGCGCCTCTGTGTATTAGCGGTAAAAGATTTGAAAATGTTCATCGATACGCATACACACCTTTATTTAGAAGACTTTAACGCCGACCGCGAAGAAATGATAGCGCGCGCAACAAAAGCCGGTATTGATAAGTTTTATCTTCCAAACATTGATTCAACTTCGGTTGAGGTATTGCATCAGCTTTGCGATAAACATCCAACGCAATGCTTCCCAATGATGGGCCTGCACCCTTGCTCTGTTAAAGCAAATTACAAAGAAGAATTAACTCTTGCATACGATTTACTAAAGAAAAGAAAATACATAGCGGTTGGCGAAATTGGGCTTGATTTGTATTGGGATAAAACGTTTTTCGCACAACAGGTAGAAGCATTTGAAACACAAATACAATGGGCGCTCGATTTAAATTTGCCTATTGTTATTCATTGTCGCGATGCCTTTGATGAGATTTACAATGTACTTATAAAATTTAAGGCCCTTCCAAAAGGAATTTTTCATTGTTTTACCGGGAATTTGGAACAAGCCAATAAAATAATTGCTCTCGGCAATTTTAAGCTGGGCATTGGCGGCGTTGTTACTTTTAAAAACAGCGGGCTCGACAAAACCCTTGAGCAAATAGATTTGAAACACATTGTACTTGAAACAGATTCTCCTTATTTAACTCCTGTTCCTTATCGCGGACAGAGAAATGAATCGGCCTACATTAGTATTATAGCCAGGCGTGTTGCCGAAGTAAAAAACTGTAACGTAGGTCACCTGGCCGAGATAACTACCAAAAATGCAGCCGAAATTTTTGGAAAAACAAACTAACATATTTTACAGAGCGCTGCAATTTGTAGCGCATTCAAATATCTTCATTTCTATTTGTGCGGCTTCGTTGGCGGCCTGGTCGCAAAAATTATTTTTGGAGAAAATAAACCTGACTACTGTTTGGATTACGCTGGGAGCAACGTTTATAATGTACAATACCCAGCAGCTTTATTTGGGATATGTTTCTGTGCGAGAGACCCCTTTGTTTAAAGAATGGGTAAAGAAAAACGCAAACCTTTTTCGAATATGTATGCTGATTGCAGCTGCCGAAATATATCCCCTTCAATCAAGCTCCGCTCATTTATTACTTACTTACGCCATCGGGGCGTTAATAATCTTGTTGTATTTTTTGCCCTTTTCAAACTTAAGGAGCGTTCCTTTTTTAAAATCAATAATCATTGGTTTTGTATGGATTTTAATTTGTGTAATTGCTCCTTTAGGAATTACAGAATTTAATAAAGCTGAAACAAGTTTCTGCCTCGCGCAATTATTTTTGATCACCGCACTATGTGTTTTATTTAATATAAGAGATGTTGAGCAGGATAAGATAACGAAAACATATACTGTTCCTGTATTATACGGCACACAAAAAGCAAAAATATTTGCACTTATCCTTTTAGCAGGATATTTAATAGCATTTTTCTTTGTAAGCGCAACATTATCTTATATAGTAGTTTCATCCGCTGTTTTTTTTATAAGCGGGATGTTCGCCATCAATTCTTTTCCAAAAAGCCATCCTTTTTATTATTTGTTTGGTGTTGATGGAATAATTTTACTGCAAAGTATTTTAGGATTGTTATTTTTACAGTCATGAAACCCGTATTACTGATTTTACATGGCGCATTAGGTTGCAAACAGCAGTTTGTGCAATGGGCACAAATTCTTTCCTCAGATTTTGATTGTCGGCTATTAGATTTTTCGGGACACGGAACCAAGAGCGCGGAAGAAAAAGAATTTTCCATTAGAGTTTATACCGAATAAGATATTAAGAACATACAGTTAGAAAAAAGTTTAAAGTGTTTGAGAAAAGCGTTCTTTGAAAGTATAGTTTAACAGCATGAAGTTAGACTATAAGAATCTAAAAACTAAATCAAGCCTTATAAAATCAGCCACAGGTCTTAGTTTAAAAGAGTTTGATTATTTAGTTCCCTCATTTGAAAAGCGATGGGAAGTTTACATCGCACGATATACTTTTGAAGGAAAGAAACGCGAACGGGCTCGAAAGGTTCGTATTAACAGCACTTTTAAGTGTACTGAAGATATGTTGATTTTAATTCTGTATGATTATCGGCATAACCCTACGCAAGAGTTTATGGGTTTGCACTTTGATTTAACACAGCCCAAAATAGCCGCTTGGATAAAAATACTTGACCCAATTTTAGAAAAAAGTCTGAAAGAATTAAGATTGCTGCCCGAACGAACTAACGAGGGCTTGAATGATAGGCTTATTGAATCAGTAACAGTATTGTTTGACGGAAGCGAACGCCCCATTAACAGACCTTTATACGACCAACAGGAATATTACAGTGGAAAAAAAAGCACACACGGTAAAAAATAATATGGCGGTTGCAATGACTGAAGAAGTATTATATCTAAGTCCGACTTATGGAGGGAGTTATCATGATAAAAAAATATACGACTTGGAGCAGCTTGTCTTCTCAAAAGAGATGATGGTAATGATGGATTTAGGCTATCAAGGCGTAACAAGCGGTACAGCAAAAATAATAATGCCTCATAAGAGGAAGAAAAATCAAACATTAAATGAAACTCAAGAACAATGGAATAGTTGGGTTTCAAAAGTAAGGGTAAAAGTAGAACACGTAATTGCGAGCATTAAAATTTTCAGAAAGGTGAAAGAAAAGTTCAGAGGACGTCTATTTGCAAGGGAAGACAGGGTTATGTTGGTTGCCTGTGGATTACACAATTTGAAATTAAAAGTGAAGTATGCGTAATGAACTTAATCGGTATAAACTCTA
>JBBQRR010000027.1:0-55222 GCA_038214655.1 Bacteroidia bacterium
GAGGGGTATTTAAATAATCAAAACCCCTGGTTTAAGCATTTAAATTTTAAACCCGCAAAAGGCGAAGTACTTACTATTTACTGCGAAGATTTAAAAGTTACTTCCATCGTAAACAAAGAAATTTTTATTTTGCCTTTACCCGAGCCAAATCATTTTAAAATTGGTGCCACTTATAATTGGGATGATTTAACAGATGAAACCAGTACAGAGGCTAAAAACTTTTTAGAAGAAAAATTAAAAAAAATAATTCCGTACAAATACAAAGTATTAAAGCACGAGGCCGGTGTGCGCCCTTCTACCACCGACCGCCGACCGGTAATGGGTTTTCATTCGGAAAACAGGAACTTAGGAATTTTTAACGGGTTTGGTACTAAAGCCGTAATGCTGGCGCCCTATTTTGCAAAACATTTATGCAGCTTTATGGAAAACAAAACCGCACTATGGCAAGAAGTGGATGTAAAACGATTTTCGACTCAAAAACAAGCTTTATGAGAAATTTTTTGCTGAAAGCGCTTTTTGTAACCGCTTTTATTTTGCCCCTTTTCGCCATTGCCCAACTTCCCGAAAAGGCTTTAAAAAAAATTGATGAGGCCAAAGAGAAATTCAATAACGACGAATACGATAAATCAGAAAAAATTTTAACGAAGCTCACAAAAGAGTACGCTTGGTCGGGCCACATATGGGACGACCTTGCAAAAACGCATTGGGCAATATGGGAACAAAAAAAACAATCCGATCAACTTTTAGGTTCCTTAAACATATCGATTCAGGATAAAAACGGCAAAGAAAAACCCGGGGGCGATTCGCTTTCAAAAGCGCTTAGTGATTTGTTGAAGGAATCGGCCGCCACTAAACTCGCTTTTAAAACTTTTATGAATACCTGCCGCGAAGGCACATTAAAATCCGCCGCTGCCGCAAATTGTTCTATTTATTTACGAATGAATCTTATTGACGAAAAAGCGGATACCGATATATCCGATAGCGCCAAGAGGGAATTTAATAAAGCCGAAACCCAGTTTGGTAAAAAAGAGTATGCCAAAGCCATTGAGTATTATTTAAAGGCCCTGGCTATTGAACCAAAATATTTTAAGGCACGTTTGTATTTAGGAGATTCGTATTACGCCAGTGCGCAATATGCAACGGCTAATAAATATTACAAAGAAGCCACAGAATTTAAACCAAAGAGTTGTGAAGCCTGGAAATTTCTTACCGACGGTTTGTATTATGTGGGTAATTACGACGAGGCCATGAAAGCTGCCACCGAAGGTGTTTTGCTTTACCCGGATATAAACATGTTTCAGAAAATAGAAAAAATACAAAAACGAAAAGGCAAAAAGTTTGATCGCCAATGGATAGAACGTAAAATGTATCCAAAAATGGACAAAGAAAATTTAGAACAAAAGGTAAGCGATAAAGACTGGAAGGTTTACGCGGATGCGCTTAAAGAAATTAAACCTTATTGCAATGATTTGGGCATAGTAACCAAATCAAATTCGCTTACCAAAGGAATTTATGCGGATGTATACGCATTTGAAAAAATGGTAAATCAATCTCAGACTCCCGAATTTGATTTTGCCAAGCAAATGATGCTTAAAGGCAATTTTGATTGTTATGTGCTTTTCTCATTGTATCATTACGATCTTAACGGCCAGTATCAGAATTTTAAGGCGCTTAATAAAGATAAACTAAAAGAGTACATTACTTTTTTGTGCAATTAAAATATGCCGGATTCTCTAAAAATATTAAAACTCATTGGCCGCAGGGAATTTGTTGATTTTCCGGAACTGAATTTATTTGCCCTTGAAGGAAAAATTGATACCGGCGCCTATACCTCTGCCCTGCACTGCCACGATATAGAAGTACGAAACATAAACGGCAAGCCAACTTTGTGTTTTTTTTTACTTGACCCTTTGCATCCCGAGTATAACGATCAGGAGCATAAATTTACCGACTTCATACAAAAAACAATTAAAAGCTCAATGGGCGATGTAGAAGAGCGTTATATTATTAGAACGTTGGTAATTTTAGGTGGAAAAAAAATTCGTACCGCCATTTCTTTAACCGACCGCGGCACTATGCGGTATCCTGTGTTAATTGGTCGTAAAATGATAAAAAACAAGTTTATAATTGATGTAAAAGAATTACATACGGGCGGGTTTGCATTATCAAAAGCTTTTCCCTACCTTAGAGATAAGAATTAATACCCGGTTTTATGAAATTAGCCATTCTCTCCCGCGGAAAAAACATTTACTCAACCCAACGTTTAGTTGATGCTGCCGAAAAACGCGGTCACGAAGTATTGGTACTCGACCACATGAAATGTGTTTTGGGTATTGAAAAAGGTCGTCCGCATATTTATTACGGCGGAAAAGAAATTACAGGCATTAACGCGGTTATTCCGCGCATTGGCGCATCGGTTACATTTTATGGTGCCGCGGTTGTGCGCCAGTTTGAAATGATGAAAATTTTTACAGCAGTTGAGTCGCAGGCATTAGTACGCTCGCGCGATAAACTGCGCAGCTTGCAAATATTGGCGCGTGCCGGATTGGGAATGCCAAAAACTGCTTTTGCGGCCGAGCCAAAAGACATTGATAATATTATTAATGTGGTTGGTGGCGCGCCCTGCGTAATTAAATTATTGGAGGGCACTCAGGGCATAGGAGTTATTCTCGCCGAGAACCATAAGGCAGCAAAATCGGTAATAGAAGCGTTTTTGAAATTGGATGCCGCTATGCTTGTGCAGGAATTTATTAAAGAAGCAAAAGGTGCAGATATACGTGTGTTTGTGGTTGACGGGCAAATTGTGGGTGCCATGAAACGTCAGGCAAAGGAAGGAGAATTTAGAAGTAATTTGCATAGAGGCGGCACGGCGACGCTTATTGATTTAAGTGCAGAAGAGCGCTCAACCGCTTTAAAAGCAGTAAAAAAATTAGGGCTTGGCATTGCAGGTGTTGACTTATTGCAAAGTGATCGTGGCCCTTTAATAATGGAAGTAAACTCCTCGCCCGGCCTTGAGGGAATAGAAAAAGCCACGGGCATTGATATAGCCGGAAAAATTATTGAGTACGTTGAGCGCAATGAGTTTAATGGAAGCGAAGGATAAGCGTCTGCACGTTTGCCACAAAGACGCTAAGGCGCTAAGAAAAATTTATTTAGTAATGGATTAATAAAATTAAAAAAAACTTCGCGCCTTTCCGCCCTGGTGGCAAAAAAGCGTAACACTCTTATGAGCGACATAAAAATTAACGGAACTATAATAGCGGCAGGAGAAAACAAAATTGTTTCTCTAAACACCTACGAGCTACCTACCAAAACAAAAGTAGAAATTCCAATTCACGTTTTTCGCTCGGCAAAACCGGGACCGGTTGTTATGCTAAGCGCGGGTATGCACGGCGATGAAATTAACGGCATTGAAGTAGTGCGCAAAATTATTATCCGCAAAGAAACCCAAAACTTGTTGCGCGGCACTGTTATTGCAATTCCCATAATGAACACGGTTTCGTTTTTGTTCCGCTCGCGCGACCTGCCCGACGGGCGAGATATGAACCGTTGTTTTCCGGGCACAAAAAATGGTTCTATTGGAAGCAGAATTGCTTACGATTTGGCCAAAGAAATAATTCCCTTGATAGATCTTGGCATCGATTTTCATACGGGCGGCGCTAAAATAAATAACTATCCCCAACTGCGTTGCGTGTTTGACGATAAAGAAAGTTTAAAAATTGCAAAAATATTTTCGCCCCCTTTAATCATCAATAGCATATACCGCGACGGTACCATGCGCAAAGAAGCTGCCAAAAAAAATAAACCCATTTTGGTTTTTGAAGGCGGAGAGAGTTTGCGTTTTGATTACCAATCCATCAACGAAGGAATAAACGGTTGTTTGCGTTTATTGAAACATTATAAAATGATGGACTCAGATATTCCCAATAACCCACACGTAAAACTTAACAAAAGTGTTTGGGTGCGCGCAAAACACTCGGGTTTATTTCATGCCGCTAAGGCTAACGGTGCTTTTGTAAATAAAGATGAAGCGCTGGGAGCCATTTGCAATCCGTACGGACAAATTGAAGCCAGAATAATTTCTCCGATTGACGGCTACATCATTGGCATTAACAATCAACCCGTGGTTTCTCAGGGCGATGCACTGATACATATTGGAAGCGAGGATTGAAACTAAGGTTACTTATTAATTTTGCATTTTGTTAGGTAAAAATCAATACCCGTACTATCTTGATGAAACCCTAAAGAATCCAAGTGATAAAATTGTTTATCTCTTCTGATAAGGCCGATATCCCTTGCATAAAAATCCATGCTTTGCCACATTGCAAAACCAAAAGGAAGGTTTCCGTCAGCTGTACTTACAGCAATTACATGATTATAAGTATTACCCCCAACTATAATTGTTGAATCCGTATTAACCACATTCCAAAAAGTATAAACTCCCATATAACCGTAAGGTGTAGTTATTGCAGATTTGTATTCACGTAAAAAACCATAAAAAGAAGTACAATTGTTCTCGCTCCTATCGTATCCCAATACATATTGCGGATTACCCCAGTGTGACCATTTAACATAGGGGACAGCCTTCTCCGAGCCGCATAAATCCACATAACTATCTGCAACGGTAATTTTCGAACCGTCGCTGTATTCCCAAGAAGAACCTGGATAAGCAGGAAAATACGGCAAGGGCTCAACTACTTTACCTTTATATTTCTTTTTTTTGCAGGAATTAAATCCAAAAGCGAGTAACGCAATTGCAATAATTACTATGCTATTTCTGCGAATCATCATAACAAATTTACATTAAAAAAGTCGGATTCAAAACCTGCTCACTAAGTTTTTAGCACAGGAAATAGATCCATTTGTATTTGCGTGAAGGATACAAAAGGCCCGCAGGGGTTCTTTTTGCCATAAACTCAGAAACTAACTGAAACATCACGCTTACCAAAATTACATTTGGAAAAGTATGGCAAAAAAACGGCACCCTTTTGTAGCCTGACCCCGCGAATAAAACTTTGTTCGAAGGAAAATTACAACGCGGGGGCACGCCCAAATCCCCATCCAAAAGTCCTAAAAAGAAAAAGCCGGGTTTTAGCCCGGCATACATTATAATTATGGGAGGTTTATATTTAAGAAGCTCTTTTGAGGCTGACAATGCCTTTACCCTCAGAAATTTTTACTTTAAAAAGTCCTTTTGCAAATTCGTTATCCTCTGGTCCAATGCGAAAAGCATAATGCAGCACAGCCGAGTTATTACGGTTAAGGTTTACCATTTTACCGTTTAAAGTTCCGTTGGCCAGGTAAAAAGTAATCTCCGAAACGCTGTCGGCAGTTTTTTTGAAATCGATATGAAAAGAAACGGGGGCTATAACCGGGTTAGAAACATATTGTATAAGTTCTTCGCTGAGCATCTCAACCAATTTATCGTACACATAGGCAATGTAACTCTCTGATTTTAATAAATCGGTCATAACGGCAAGATTATTAATGCAAAGGTACATAGCCTATATCATTTACAGAGATGGTTTACCTCATAAAAAAAAGCTTTTACCGCAAAATTTGACTTCTACATGGCATTGAGCTACATTTGTAGTAATGTGGGGTAAAAAACGACAAGCATTTATTTTTTTGGCGGGAAGCATCATTTTTTTGTCGCTGCCCGTTGTTTTTTCTTCTTCAATCATGCAGCCCTTGGGCTTTTTATTTAAAATGCCTGTTTTTCAGAAACATTTTATTGGCTACTGTTTAATGCTGAGTTTTTTTTATCTGAACTATTTTTTGCTGATACCTAAAATTTATATTAAAACTAAAAAGTCTTTACTTTATACGCTTGTTGTTGTTGTGCTCTTTTTTATTTTTTCGTTGATTCCGGGGTTAATTATTAAAAATGTTGGTCCCCTTGTTATACCAAAGGATGTTGACCCGTTTTTGTTTGAGTATTTTAGTGAAGCCGGTAATTATGTTTACCTCTTTTTAATTTCGCTTGCCTGTTCGTTTTGCTTAACACTTTTTTTTACCTGGAAACAAAACGAGCGCGAAAGGATGAATGCCGAAATTTTGTATTTAAAAGCTAAAATTGACCCGCACTTTTTGTTTAATACGCTTAACAGCATTTACGCTTTGGCTTTAGAAAAATCTGATGATACGCCTACCGCGCTGGTAAAACTGTCGGGTATGATGCGTTATGTTTTTAATGAGGCCAAGGATACTTTTGTGTGGATGGATAAAGAGATTAATTATATTTCGGATTATATAGCCTTGCAAAATATTCGTTTGGGCGATACGGTTGATTTAAAGTATAACGTAACCGGAATTAGCGCAGGAAAAAAAATTGCCCCTTTGGTATTAATTGCCTTTGTTGAAAATGCTTTTAAATACGGGGTAAATCCCGAAGAGGAATCAAAAATACAGATAGAAATTTCTATAACAACCACCCGTTTAACCATGCTGGTAGTAAATAAAAAAGTTACCATCCGCAAAGGCTCTATTGCCAAAAGCGGGCACGGGGTTAGCACCACGCAGGAAAGGCTTGAATTGCTTTACCCCAAGCGGCATAGTTTAAAAATAAATGACGACGGAAAGGAATTTACAGTTAACTTGCAGATAGATTTTGTATGATAAAAGCAATTGCCATAGATGACGAGCCGCCTGCGCTGAAAGTTGTAGAAACCTTTTGTGCCACGGTTGATTTTATTGACCTGCAAAAAACTTTTACAAAACCTACCGAGGCGCTCAAGTATTTAGAGCGCTATCCTGTTGATTTGCTTTTTTTGGATATTAACATGCCCTCGCTTAGCGGTATTGAATTTTACAAACAGCTTAAGCAGCAAACGATGGTTATTTTTACAACTGCTCATATTGAATACGCTGTTGAGGGCTTTAACCTAAACGCGGTAGATTATTTATTGAAACCTTATACGCCCGAACGTTTTTTACAAGCCGTTAATAAGGCAAAAGACTTTTTTGGCTATCAGCATCAGGCAGAAAATACGGGCCAGCCATTCTTTTTTATACGTGCCGATTACTCCTTGATTAAAATTAATTACGCCGATATTTTATATATTGAGGGGCTTGACGATTATTTAAAAATTCATTTGCATAACCAAAAAGCCGTGGTTGCCCGTATGACCATGAAAGCCATTTTGGAGAAATTGCCTGCAAAAGATTTTATAAGGGTGCACCGCTCGTATATTATACCCTTTACCCGCATTGAAAGTGTGCGAAATAAAACCGTTTACCTGGAAGGCAAGGAATTTTCTATTGGCAGCAGCTATGAGGAGAATTTCTTTAAATTGTTTAAAATATAAGGCTTGCCTAGTCGGCAATAAATTATAAAGCAATGTTTTTTAATTAATTACAGTATTTTTTGTTTTTTACTCAATATGTAAATGAAAGAAAATTATTTTACCGAATTGTAAAACAATACTAGGTCACACAACCATTTTCATGAAATGAGTATCTAATTATAAAGGAGGGCGTTTTTTGGAGGATAAAGAGATTATAGAACTAATTAAAAAATGCATTGAAGGAGACAGGCGCTCGGAGAATCAACTCTATAAGCTGTTTTCCTCTAAAATGTATGCGGTGTGCTATCGATACTCGCGAAATATTGAAGAAGCTAAAGACATCCTTCTCGAGGGTTTTTTGAAAGTGTTTGAGAATCTTAGAAACTTTAAAAATGAAGGCTCTTTTGAAGGATGGGTAAGGAAAATTATGGTAAATACTGCTATTAGAAAATATAGGCAAAAATCTAACCTATACGCAATAGTTAATATTGACACAATCAGAATCCTTCCATCTTGTGAAGAAGATATTACGAGCCGAATAGGTGCCAAAGAGTTAATAGATTTGATTAAGAAACTTCCGCCCGCTTATCAAATTGTTTTTAACCTGTATGTCTTTGAAGGATTAAAACATAAAGAAATTGCAGAAGAACTTGGAATATCCGAAGGCACCTCAAAGTCTAATTTTTACGAGGCAAGATCCATATTGCAACACGCTATTAATTTGAATTACGAACCTATAAAAAAGGCAATAAGCAGGTGATAGATAAAAATAACGATATAGTTGGCCTTTTTAAATCAGAGGTTGAGTCATTTGAGATGGTTCCTCCGGAAGAATCATGGGCTTTGCTTGATTTAGAACTTCAAGGAAAGAAAGTTGAACTTTACAAAAAGAAAGCCTCTCGGTTTAAACTACTCTCGTTACTATTATTCCTGCTTTTATTATCAACAACACTTTGGCAGTTTTTCTTTTCAAAACAAGAAGCAAAATCAGGTTATGCCTGGCATTTAATAAATAGAAATGCACCTAAAAATAATCTTCCTGTTTTATTTGCCGATGCAAACTCGATTAAAACTGTAAACAAAAAGCAAATAAATAAGCAGGATAAGAACTCCGTAATTAAGTCGGGTTATCAAACCACTCAATCTATTTCCAAACATTTAGAGTCTACGCTTAAAAAAGCAAATAAAAACATAGCATCCGTCACCGGCAGAGAATATCGCCAATCTATAACAAACAAAACAAAGGAGAATTCCTCAGTTGATGTTCCGTCTACAATAGAATCAGTCCAAACGCAAAATGGCGACAACAAACCTTTGACTGTAAATCAAAACATGCCTGTTTCAAAAAATAAAATCGGTTATTTAACTACTGATACAATGATGCTACCTGTAAATGATATAAGCGGTGCAGGTAATTCAGTTAGTATAAAGGAAGATAAAAAAGAAATAGAGAATAATACAATTATAGATAGTGCGATTGCAAAATCAAACAGCCAAGACTCTAGGTTTACTGCGTTTCTTTTTTTCTCGCCTGATTATGCGCAACGCTCTTTAGTAGATAATAATAATGCTGATAATCAGAATGAGGGAGACTATAATCAAAGAGAGTCGCCTAATTTTTCATTTACTACCGGAGCAAAATGCGCTTATGCGATTAATTCGCGCTGGGGCCTTCAGGCTGGTATTACCTACTCCTCTTTATCTCAAAATATAAAACCAATACTTGTTTTTGCAAAAAATGGCGATGACGGTCATCCGCATTATGCGCTGCCAACCTCCTACGGTATGGTTGAGCTACCCAACTCTTCTGCTTCCGCCCTAAATCTCGGAGATAGTACCTACCTATCAGAAAATTCAAAACAGGTAATTCAATTTATCAATCTTCCTTTATTGGCAACATATAGGTTGTACGGCAAAACTTTAAGTTATTACCTTATAGCGGGCACATCTTTAAATTTTGCGGTTTCTGAAAAAGTAAAAGTGGATGAAAAAGGAATATGGGAAAATACAAATAAAATAAATGGCTTAAAGCAATTTAATCAAAGTTTGGTTATAGGCGCTGGTATAGAATATGCGCCTAAAAACCGACTGAGATTAAGAATTGAACCTATATTCAAAAGAGACATAAGCCCTATTAACAAAAATACCGCTGTATCTGCATATCCGTATTCTTTTGGTTTGTCCTTTTGTTTAGGTTATTGCTTTAGGTAAAATAAAAAAGGCGCCGGGCACAACCTTTTAATTAAAAACGGTGTCTTTAATAGTATAAACCTTATTATCATGAAAAAAACATTGATTATTGTAAGCGCACTTGTGTTACTTGCCTCGTGCGAAAAAATGGAAAAACTTAACCCATTTAACAAGGAAAAGAAAGAAAAACCTTGCCCGGAAGTAAGCTCAGCAGCAGTCCCTTCCCCAATCACTAAAACTTTTGAATCCAAATATCCGGGAGCTGTTGTAAAAAAGTGGCTAAATAAAGATGGAAAGAGTTTCTGCGCCGTGTTTTCAATAAATAGCACTAAAAAAACAGCTTTTTTTAATCCTGATGGCACATTCCAAAAAGAGGAAAATGACAACAATGATCAGAACGGAGACCATCAGGATGCTGACAATGGATGTAACTGTAGTTCTGAGGACGGCGATTAACCTATAAACCTAAATAACAAAACCTAAAACAACTTATATGAGAACAAAATCCATAGGCTTTGCGTTTTTAACAGCGATATCAATTACTTCAAATGCTCAATGGGCAACTCAATCATCAGGATTTACTACTGTTGGATTAGCTATTAACGATATTTCTATAGTTAATGCAAACATTGCATGGGCAACAGCATTTGATACCTCGGGAATCACCGTTGTAAATTTATTTACACGAACAATTAACGGAGGAACAACGTGGACGCCTGGAAGCATAACCGGAGCTTCGGCCTTAGATTTATCTTCAATTTATGCTTACAGTAAAGATACCGCATGGGTATCAATGGTTGATAATAATGCCGGTGGCGGTGCGATTTATCGAACCAACGATGGAGGTGTAACATGGGCACAACAAACTACAGCCGCATTCGCTAGCCCAACAGGAGCTGCAAGTTTTGTATATATGTTCGACAAAAATAATGGCGTATGCGTTGGCGATTCGAATACAGGTTCTTGGGAAATATATAATACTATAAATGGCGGTACACTATGGACAAGAGTTGCTATCTTAAATATACCCGCTAATATGGTTACCGAAACCGGATTTGAAAACAACTATTCCGTTGTTGGAAATGCCATTTGGTTTGGCACTTCTACCGGCAGAGTTTATAAATCCATTAATAAAGGGGCAACATGGACAGTAGCAACAACGGGATTAACAAGTGTAACAAGGTTATCCTTTAAAGATGCCAATAACGGTTTGGCTACTGATGGTACTTTATTAATGAGTACAAGTAATGGCGGCGGAACTTGGTCTCCATTAACATTCACCGGCCCTCTATATCAAACAGGCTTAACTTTTATTCCGGGTACTATGGGTACTTATATAAGCACAGGGAGCACAGCCTCAGGAGCAGCAGCTAATGGTTCTTCTTATAGTACTGATGATGGAGCGACCTGGACAAGTATTGATGCAGTTTCTCATAGCGAAGTTGCTTTTTTAAACTCAACAACCGGATGGTGTGGCGGCATTAATACCAGCCCAACTGTTGCGGGTATTTTTAAATGGAACGGCTCGTTTACAACCGGAATAAAAAGCAATGATTATCTAAAAGTTACTGAAGCTCTCGTTTTTCCCAATCCATTCACAAACAAAATTACAATTGTTGTGCATGATTTTTCAGTAAAACAGGTACAAATATTCAACGCTTTAGGCGCTTTAATTTATACTTCTAAAATTGAAAATAGTGAAGCTGAAATAAATTTAACTTCTCAGCCAAACGGAATTTATTTTGCAAGAATTGGTTATGAAACAATTAAAATTATTAAGGAGTAATCTTTCTTTGGTAAAAAAAAATGCACATTTTGGTACACCAATGTGTCGCCAAATGACAAATAGTGTTGGCGGCGGCAATATTATTAAGAGATTACTATTAGACCTTCGGGGTTCCGTTCCTGCCTTCTTAATTCTGCGCCGCTTATCCCTGTTAATCTCAACAATTCCCATCCGCTTTAACCTTTAGACTAAAAAGAATGTATCCTAATGCGCGTAAACAAAATTGCAACAGAATTGAATACTTTCTTTGTGTTAATTAATTGTAAACTTATTATTATATTTGCCTTATATGATAAAAACATTTAAATCATTGGTTGTTGCAGGCTTGGTTCTAGGACTTTGTGCCACCTTTACTTTTTGCAAAAAGCCGCCAGGTCCCGGAGGCAAGGCAGCCATTAAAGGAAAAATTTATGTCAAAGACTTTGATGCCTTCGCCAATCTCCCCATTCTTGCCGAATACTATGGGTCGGGCGAAACGGTTTATATCTGTTACGGAACCGATCAAGCTGTTGGCGGCACCGTTCATACCGGTCCCGACGGCTCTTACGAATTTTTGTACCTGCGCCCGGGGCATTATAAAATATTTGCCAACTCGCGCGATACCAGTTTGCGTGTTGCCGGCGCTAGTAAAGTAATTCCGGTAGTAGTAGAAGTTGATATTACAAGTACAAAACAAGTAGTAACCTTAAGCGATATTATAATTAATAAATAAAAAATGAAAAAAATATTTTCGATTGCTTTAATCTCAGTTACGGCTACTTCATTTGCCCAGTGGAACGCAAGCCCGGCTGTTAATAATGCTATTTGCACGCAACTTAACGAGCAGACAAATGTATCTATTGCGGCTGATCTGAAAGGTGGGGCTATTTTGGTATGGGAAGACATGCGAACTGATCCAAATAATTTAGTTGGAGATATCTATGCTCAGCGTATAAGTTCCGCCGGAAATATTATGTGGCAAACAAACGGCGTTCCTATTTGTACCGACGCCGCACACCAAGGTACGCCCTCTATTACAACGGATAGCTTAGGAGGCGCCATTATTGTTTGGCAGGATCGCCGAGGAGCTAACAGAAACCTGTACGCCCAACACATAGACTCTTCCGGAAATATTTTATGGGCCGTTAACGGTATAGGGGTAACCTTAAGAAATTATGATCAACAAAGAGCTAAAATTTTAAATGACGGAAATAAAGGTGCCATTGTACTTTGGCAGGATTCTATTGGAGGAAACCCTAATATTTACGGGCAACGTTTAGATTATAACGGAAACGCTTTATGGCCCGGGGGCGTGCCAATTTGCACATCTAACGGCGCGCAAGTAAATGTAAGGGCAAAAATTAATGCCGCCGGCGATATATATGTAGTATGGCAGGATAAACGTAATTTAAGTGATTATGATATTTGGGCTCAAAAATTAAATCTTTCGGGCGCACCGCAATGGACGCTTAACGGAAATCCAGTTTGTGTAATTGGAGGAGCTCAGTCTAACCAAAAAATTTCTTTAGATGGCGGTGGTGGCATTATTATAGCCTGGCAGGATAAACGTAGCTCAGTGAATAATTACGATATTTATGCGCAGCGTATCAGCTCGGCCGGCAACCCTGTGTGGGCTACAAATGGAAATGTTGTTTGTAATGCAGCCAACGCGCAAACGGGCGTAGAAATTACAGCGCAAGGCGTTTCCAATGGGGCTATCATTTCCTGGAAAGATTACCGCCTCGGTTCAGCCAATACGGATATTTATGCACAAATGCTCAATCTTTCAGGTGCGCGGCAATGGGCAATTAACGGTATTGTAATAGCAAACGCCATTAATAATCAAACGTCGCCTAATGAAATTACGGACGGTGCCGGCGGTGTAATTATTTCTTATCAGGATTCGAGCTCGGGCAATTGGGACATAAAAAGCCAGCGTGTAAATGCTGCAGGAACTTTATTATGGGCTTCCGCAGGAGTGGGTGTTGGCGTTGCTGTAGGCGATCAAACTAATTTCAATCTTATTACGGTTAATGGCGCCTACAGTATTTACGCTTTCCAGGATTTAAGGAACGGGCTAGACAATGATATTTACGCTTACAAACTGGACCCTAGCGGCGCCCCGGTAGGGATTATTCAGTTAACCGGAAATAAGGAAACAGCAGAAGTTTATCCAAATCCGTCTTCAGGAATCGTAACTTTTACAATTGATTCAAAAATTACAGGGAAGGAATTTGTAATTTCTATTTATGATGCAATGGGCAGAAAATTGATAAGCGAAGAAGTAAAAAATTCTTCTTATACCCTAAAAGAAAAACTTACTGCCGGAATTTATTATTACACAATTTTAAATCAAGAAAAATCCGTATCCGGTAAATTTGTGATTGAAAACTAAATTTATGAAGCAATTTTTTTTAATTACTGTTCTTTTAGTAGCTCAGGTTTCTTTTTCTCAAAGTAAAAAAGAAGTAAAGAAAAACGGCATAAAATCATGTAGCGAAGCCGATATTGCGGATGGCAAAACCCTTCCTAACAAAAAAACAGTGTTCGATAAAAACGGAGAATCACTTGAAGTAACTGAGTTTACAAAAGAAGGTGCCTTAAAAATTATACATAAGTATAAATTTAATAAAGACAACGATGAGGTTGAAGAAGAAGAATACGATAACCACGCTAATCTTAAAGAAAAAAAACTTACTCTTTATAATTCGCTGGGCGAAAAATCAGAAGAGCAGTTTTACGATGCGGCCGGCAAGCTTTTTAAAAAACATCTTTACGTATACGATGGCAAAGGTTTGAGAACTGAACGCAAAACAGTTGATGCAACAGGCAAAGTAACAAGCACGCGTAAATACGTTTACGAATTTAAGTAATGGTGCAATCGCTCGACATATTAAACAGCTTTGAGCCCATCACCCTTAAGGAGATGGACAAGGTTAAGTTAATGGACCGCACGGATACTAAGTTTACCTTTAACCATATTCAGTTTGACGTAATTTTAGGAGAAATACTGCAAAACTACCGCGTACTTGAGGTTGACGGAAAAAGAATAAGCCGTTACAAAACACTTTACTACGATACCGAAAAATTTAATCTTTATACCAGGCACCATAACGGAGAGCTTAATCGTTACAAAATCCGCCATCGCTCATATGTAGAATCAAACATTGGTTTTTTGGAAGTAAAATTTAAAAACAACAAGGGCAGAACTATAAAAAACAGGATAAAAAAACTTGAAGTTCCGCTTTCCTGGGAAGGCGAATCAGAATTGTTTTTAACCAAAATGCTTCCGTTCGACCATAAATTATTAGTGCCTGTTTTATGGGTAAATTACAGTCGGCTAACTTTGGTAAATAAAACCAGCGCCGAGCGCCTCACCATAGATTTGGATTTGGAGTACGTTAAGGATGAAAAAACAAAAAAACTCGGCAGCCTTGTTATTGCCGAAGTGAAGCAGGAAAAAAGAAAAGTTTCTCCCTTTTTAACTATCATGCGTAAATATCATATTCGCGAAGGATCAATAAGTAAATATTGTTTGGGAATAGCCCTTACTTGCAACGACGTAAAGAAAAATAATTTTAAAGCAAAAATACTAACCTTAAAACATATAATTTATGACGACCTTGTTACAAATAGCTAATGAAGTAACTACCACAGCAGAAGGCATCGCCAACATGTGGAAAATAATTGGCAAAATAGGCATGCGCCTGCTAATTGATTTAAGCGCAACATTTGTGCTTGTTCGCCTGATTTATTTTCCTTCTTACAAGCACCGTGATTTATTTTTTACTTTTTTTATCTTTAACATTATAATCTTTTTCCTAGCCTTTTTGCTTAATAAGGTAGATTTATCGATGGGCGCGGCATTTGGTTTATTTGCGGTGTTTAGTATGCTGCGCTACAAAACAGAAGAGATATCTATCAAAGACATGACTTATCTTTTTTTATGTATCGCCATAGGTTTAATTTCGGCTGTTACAAAAATTAAAGATGCCCCCGATGCCTTAGAATATGTTCTTCTTTGCGGTATTAACGGGGTTATTCTTCTTATCACTTTTTTACTTGAAAGTAAAATTTTGATGAAAAAAGAAATGGTGAAATTGATTGTTTATGAAAACATAGAATTAATCCAGTCAGAGCGCACCGAAGAATTGATGGCAGATATACGCAAGCGCACCGGCATTAACGTGCACCGCTACTCTATTCAGAAAATAGATTTCTTAAAAGATGCCGCTCAGATAAAAATTTATTATTACCACTAAAGTTTAGCTTACTCTGTAATGAAAAAATTAGCCTGCAGCATACTGCTTTTATTTAGTGTAAAAAACTTTGCGCAGGTATACAGCTACAACGATGCGCAGCTTTGGTTTAATTTATATCTAGAGAAAAAGGTAAACAATAAATTCAGCATTCATTTAAACCAGCAGGACCGTTGGACGGAAAATGTTTCGCAGTTTAATTTTGCTTATGCTGACATGGGCGTAACTTATAAATTAAACAAACAAATTAAATTTCTGGCTGACTATGTGTTTACCCAAAAATTAAGGCCCGACGGATCTTACGGAACCATACATCAGTATTATACGGCCATGGTTGTAAAAAAAGAAATTATGCGATGGCGTTTTGCTTACCGGTTAATGTACCAATTTCAATTTAATAATCCGTATACCTCCTATTACGCCTTAACGCCTTTCCATTATATCCGTAATAAGTTTATTGTAAAGTACGAGTACAACAAGTATTTTACTTTTTACGCGGCCGAGGAATTGTATACGCCTTTAAATAGTCCGCAAATAACGGGCATAGACCGCAACCGTACTTTTGTGGGACTATTCTTTAATACCTATAAGCATCAGCAGCTGGAGCTTTATTTTATGCACCAAAACCGAATACAAAATGGCACCTGGTTTAAACAGCATAGTTCTTACGATGCTAGCAATTTTCTGCTTGAAAAAGACTTTGTGTATGGTGTAGGGTATAGCATAGATTTTTAATTCCCTCTCTAATATCCCGTTTTCGTTTTTTAAAAAGCAATTCTTAACATTCCCTTAACATTAAAATAGCCTTACCGCAACATCGTTTGTGGGTAAATAAATCATTTTTGTGCTGTTAAAACTTTAACCACCAAACTATGATTAAAAAAAGCTTACTTATCGCCTTCAGCCTGCTAACAGTGGCTGCATTTGCACAGGAAAAACCTGCGGCATCAGAACCAATGACAAACGATAGTTTAACCAAAGAGGTTAATATCCTTAAAAAAGAGGTTGGCATTTTAAACAAAGTAAAAGTAACCGGATGGATTCAGGCACAGATGCAGTTTACCGACTCTAACGGAGTAGCAAATTTTGACGGTGGTAATTTTGCCCCGAATGCAGATAAACGATTTTTTATCCGCCGTGGCCGTGTTAAATTTACTTGGACGGATAAAAATACGACTATGGTAGTGCAGCTGAACGGCTCTGAAAGAGGCTTCAACCTGGTAGAAGCTTATGGCATTTATACCTTGCCCTTTTTCAAAGACCTCGGATTTTCGGCAGGTATCATGAATCGCCCCTTCGGATTCGAAATAGACCAGTCCTCTTCGGTT
Source organism: Bacteroidia bacterium (assembly GCA_038214655.1). Taxonomy (GTDB): domain Bacteria; phylum Bacteroidota; class Bacteroidia; order B-17B0; family Aurantibacillaceae; genus PALSA-968. The sequence goes on from JBBQRR010000027.1 coordinate 16,829, forward strand.
CGCGAAACACCGGAACGCTCGCGCTATACACAAATATTGATGCCTAATGAACGGGATCTTGGGGTGAAGATTATTTACGCTCCTCGTAAGGGAAGTGCTTTACATGGCTTACGTTTAGATGCAGGATTTTACAATGGGCAGGGTATTGCAGTACCGGGAACCACTTCTCAATCCTACTCTGCAGGTACTTTCCCTACACTTGGCGTAAACGAATTTGATTTCGGAAAAGATTTCATTGGACGATTGACTTACTACAAAGATGTAAATGATAAAATTCGATTTGGTTTAGGCGCTTCGCATTATAACGGTGGAGTAATTAATGTAACCAATCAGGTTTATCAGGATATTGTTACAGATACCGGCGGCGTTAAGCAATGGAAAATTTCTGATACTACAGGTGGAGCTATTTTCAAAAGTCGTTTAGCAAAACGTATGTACATTGGTGCAGAGTTTTTCTTCAGTATTAAATCTGTAATAGGAACAACTACAATTCGTGGCGAATACATTACAGGCACGCAACCCGGAAGTTCTTCAAGCAGCGCAAGTCCTTCAATATTGCCTACCGGTGCTACTTACATTCGTAACTTCGATGGGTTTTACGCATACTTTATTCAGCGTCTTGGTAAAAGCAAACATGAATTAGCAGTAAAATACGAGTGGTACGATCCCAATACCAAAGTAGGCGGTGCCGATATACTTGGCTCAACAAAAAACAAATTCACTAGTGCCGATGTTAAATACACACAAATTGGTTTAGGGTACAACTACTATTTTGACGAGCACGTTAAACTAATGGTGTATTATAATATGATAACCAACGAAACTACAGGTAACGGAACAATTGCGCTTAAAGGTTTTCAAAAAGACATTAAAGACAATATCTTGACTGTTCGTGTTCAGTATAAGTTTTAACAACAATTGCATAACAATTACTTAACGCAACTCTTTATATAAGGAAATACATTTGTAAAAAAAATAATTATGACAAAGAACATTGTAAAATTTATAGCGCTAAGCGGACTTGCACTAAGCATAGTATCATGCGGCGGCAGCAAACCCAAAGAAGATGGAGCAAATGCTGATTCAACAGCGGCGCTTTCGGGCAGCATCAGCATTGACGGATCGAGCACCGTTTATCCTATTACAGAAGCCGTAGCCGAAGAATTTAAAAAAGCACAGGCCGGTGTAAAAGTAACGGTAGGTTTATCGGGTACAGGCGGAGGATTTAAAAAATTCGGCCGCGGAGAAACAGACATCAACGATGCATCGCGTCCGATTAAAAAAACAGAAGACAGCACCTGTAAAGCAAATAACATAAGTTCCTTAGAATTAAAAGTTGCTTATGATGGTTTAGCGGTTGTTATCAGTCCGGAAAACACATGGTGCACGGATATGACCATTGCTGAATTAAAAATGTTGTGGGAACCCGGCGCACAAGGTAAAATTACCAAGTGGAGCCAGATCAGAAAAGGCTGGCCTAATGTAGAAATACATTTATTTGGCCCGGGAGTAGAAAGCGGTACTTACGATTATTTTACAGAAGCGGTTGTTGGTAAAGCACATTCGAGCCGTGGTGATTATACCGCCAGTGAAGATGATAATGTTTTGGTACAGGGAATTAAATCAGATAAAAATGCTTTAGGCTTTTTTGGACTGGCTTATTTTACCGAAAATGCCGATAAATTAAAATTAGTGGGTATTGATGATGGCAAAGATGACAATGGCAAAGGGCCCATCCTTCCCTCTGAAGAAACAGTAAAAAACAAAACCTATGCTCCGCTTGGAAGGCCGTTGTTTATTTATGTAAACGATAAAGCGGGTGCTCGTAAAGAAGTACAGGCTTTTGTGAATTTTTATTTAGAAAACACAAAAACATTGGCTAAAGATGTTGGATATGTGGCTATGACGGACGAAGAAATTGCTGCTGAAAAAGCAAAATTTGCGGAGTTCATCAAGAGTCTTACAATTGCCAAATAATTTTCTGTTGTTAGTTAGTTAGCAAAATGCACTGCCTTTGATAGGGGCGGTGCATTTGATTTAAGAATATGAAATGAAGCTCTTCGGATTTAAAATAATAAAAAATGTCAACTGCGGAATTCCATCTGGCCTTAAGGAAAAAAACACAAGCAGATGAAGGTAAAAGAAAAAATAATTGAAGGGCTTTTATTACTTTGCGGTACAATAGGTGTTTTTACTACCGTTGGTATTATCTGGGTATTGCTTAGCGAATCAATTGGTTTTTTTACGCGCGTTTCTATTTGGGATTTTTTTACCGATACACAATGGACCCCCTTGTTTACCGAAAAACATTTCGGAATTCTTCCATTAATTTCGGGCACCTTACTTACAACATTAATTGCCATTACAGTTGCATTGCCGTTAGGTTTATCTATTGCTGTTTACTTAAATGAGTACGCTCCCAAAAAATTCAGACATTATGTAAAGCCCTGTCTAGAAATTTTAGCGGCAGTACCTACAGTTGTATATGGATACTTTGCACTGATGGTTGTAACACCGATACTGCAAAAATTTTTTCCGGAGATGTCCGGATTTAATGCACTAAGTGCAGGAGTTGTAATGGGTATTATGATTATTCCTTTAATTTCTTCTTTAAGCGAAGATGCTTTATTTGCCGTTCCAAAGTCTTTGCGCGAAGCTTCTTACGGAATGGGTGCTACGCGATTTCAAACATCCTTTAAAGTTTTAGTACCTGAAGCTTCCTCAGGAATTATTGTTTCTGTAATCCTGGCCATCTCGCGCGCCATAGGAGAAACAATGATTGTTGCCATTGCTGCCGGACAACAACCACGGTTAACTTTTAATCCGATGGTGCCAATTGAAACTATTACAACCTATATAGTTCAGGTGAGTATGGGCGATGTGGCACGAGGTTCCATCGAATATCAAACCATTTTTGCTGCAGGATTAACTTTATTCGCGCTTACATTTTTGTTAAACAACTTAAGTTTTTGGATAAAAAAGCGTTTCCAGGAGAAATATGAATAACAGCAAAATAAATCAACTGAAAGATAATGCCTTTAAATATTTTGGCATTGGCTGTACCTTGTTCGGTATTTTAGTACTTGGCTATTTTTTAGTGAATATAGCCATTGAAGGTATTGCACGCATTAATTGGCAGTTTATTACGAGCCTTCCCTCCCGCATTCCGGGTAAAGCCGGGATTTTACCCGCGTTAATCGGCACGCTTTGGATTTTAGGGCTCACGGCCGTAATTGCAATTCCCATTGGTGTTGGAGCAGGTATTTATTTGGAAGAGTATGCAAAAAAAAATCGCCTCAATAATATTTTAGAAATTAATATTACTAATCTGGCCGGCGTTCCCTCAATTATTTACGGTTTACTGGGATTAGAAATTTTTTCTCGCATCATGAGCATGGGCGGAAGTTTATTGGCGGGTGCTAGTACTTTATCACTTTTAATTCTTCCTATAATAATTGTAGCTACACGCGAATCTTTAAAAGCAGTACCAAAATCTTTGCGCGAAGCGTCTTTTGCTTTAGGCGCAACAAAATGGCAAACCACGTGGATGCAAATACTTCCGGCTTCTTCGGGTGGAATTGTAACCGGAGTGATTCTCGCCTTATCCCGCGCCATTGGAGAAACAGCTCCTCTCATTGTGATTGGTGCCCTCGCCTATGTTCCTTTTGTTCCTTCAAGTCCAACCGACGAATTTACAGTAATGCCTATTCAGATTTTCAACTGGATATCAAGGCCGCAAAAAGGTTTTATAATTAATTCGGCAGCCGCCATATTGGTTTTATTATTGGTTACTTTTTTAATGAACGGCATTGCAGTTTATTTAAGAAACCGATGGCAGAAAAAAGTTAAATGGTAAAAAAATATTTATATGTATAAACTAAGGTCAGAAAATGTAAACGTGCACTATGGCGATTTTCATGCTATAAAAGATGTAAGCCTGGATGTTGAAAAAAACTCGGTCACCGCTTTCATTGGCCCCTCGGGTTGCGGAAAGTCTACTTTTTTAAGACTGTATAACCGCATGAACGATTACATTGAGGGGTTTAAAAAAACCGGGAAAATCTATTTTGATGATGTGGAAATTTACGACAGCAAAATTCATATTGAAGGGCTGCGAAAAAAAATAGGTATGGTATTTCAAAAACCAAACCCTTTTCCAAAATCTATTTACGAAAATGTGGTGTATGGCTTGCGCATACAGGGGATGAAAAATAAAAAAATGCTTGATGAAGTAGTAGAAAACTCATTAAAACGCGTTGCCTTATGGGACGAAGTGAAAGATGATTTAAAAAAATCTGCCTTTGCCTTATCAGGCGGACAACAACAACGTTTGTGTATAGCTCGAACATTGGCAGTTGAGCCTTCGGTACTTTTAATGGATGAACCCACTTCTGCACTCGACCCCATTTCTACAGCTAAACTTGAAGAACTTATTTACGAGCTTAAACAAAATTTTACCATCATCATCGTTACGCATAACATGCAGCAGGCAGCGCGTATCAGCGATAAAACCGCTTTTTTCTACTTAGGAGAGTTAGTTGAACTAAATGACACCAAAGAAATTTTTACCAACCCCAAAAAAGAACGCACACAAAACTACATTACCGGAAGGTTTGGTTGATACCTTTTATTAAAAAATTTTTGTACATTTAATATATCAAATAAAATATGACCCATTTAGAAACCGAATTACAACAGTTAAAATCAGAACTCCTTACCATGTGGGGCTTGGTAGCTTCGCAAATGAGCAAATCATTAGAGGCATTGGTTAATAATGACAAAGAGCTTGCCAGCGAAGTTGTAATAACGGAAAAACGTATAAACTCTTTTGAATTAAAGATTGATCGCGATTGCGAAAACATCATTGCGCTTTATAATCCGGTAGCTGTTGACCTGCGTTTTGTATTGGCCGTGATGAAAATAAATACTAATATTGAGCGCATAGGCGATATTGCGCGCAGTACCGCAAAATTTGTGGTAAAATCAACTTCGTCTTACGACCAGTATATTTTAGAGAAAACGCGTTTACTCGAAATTTATGAAGAAGCCTGCGATTTAGTTGAAGACAGTCGCGAATCCTTTGAAAAAGAAAATCCGGACATAGCCCGCAAAATTTTTATGCGCGATGAATTATTGGACGAAATAAATAAAGGCGCGCCAAAAGTAATTGCCGAAATTATTCGCGACAATCCGGCCAACATCGAACAGTGTTTAGATATTCTTTCAACCATCAGGAGGCTTGAGCGCTCGGGCGATCAGTGTAAAAATATTGCCGAAGAAATTATTTTTTACATAGAAGCAAAAGTGCTAAAGCACTTGCCGAAGAGCCAGAAGCGCAATTCTTAATTACTTTTCATTACTCAATCATCTATTTAACAATACGTTAAAGGAATGTTCTTTTTCCTTAACATTAACTTAACATTGGTAATATTAAGTTAACCTAAGTTAGGCAAAACTTTCATTCAAACGTTTTACTTAAAATCAAAAACCTATGACAACCGGAATATTAGTAATCCTGATTCTTTGCCTTTTACTTGCCTGCACATTTGAGTTCGTAAATGGATTTCATGATACGGCAAACGCAGTTGCAACAGTTATTTATACCAATACATTAAAGCCAAACGTTGCGGTTATATGGAGTGGTATCATTAATTTTATTGGAGTACTTACAGGCGGTATTGGCGTTGCAATGGGAATTGTAAACCTATTGCCCGTTGAAACACTTACAGATTCTAACACAGCGCACGGACTCGCAATGGTGCTCGCTTTATTACTAAGCGCCATACTTTGGAATCTTGGTACCTGGTGGCTTGGTATACCGGCCTCTTCTTCTCACACATTAATTGGTTCCATTTTAGGAATAGGCCTGGCATTTTATTTTATTAACGGAAAAGATGCTGTTAACTGGGGTAAAGCGTCGGACATAGGTCTCTCTTTATTAGTTTCTCCGATGGTTGGATTTGCGCTTGCTATAATTATAATGTTCATTTTTAAACGACTTATAAAAAACGAAATAATTTATAAAGAACCAACCCCGGGAGTAGTTCCACCAATGTGGGTTCGTGCAATTCTTACCATCACCTGCACACTAGTAAGTTTTTTTCACGGGCAAAACGACGGGCAAAAAGGAGTTGGTTTGGTAATGCTTATTTTAATTGGATTAGTACCGGGCTACTTTGCAATTAAAAACGATCAAAATTTAGAAGACACAACAAAGCACATGAAACATGTAACCGAACTTGTTTACTTGATGGACACTACTAAATTATCAGAAAAAGAAAGACATGATATTGGCAAAGCTAAAACACGTTGCGCAGATTTATTGGCCATTCTTGGCGATAAAGGCCAGGTGGTTGATATTGATTCGGCAAAACGATTTGAGGTAAGAAAAAACATTTTACTTATTTCTAAAACTGCCGAGAAAGTTGGTTTGGGAGAAAACTCTTCTTTAAGCATCAAAGAAAAAGATGATATGAAGGCTACCATAAAAAAAGCGAAAACTATTACCGATTACGCCCCGCAATGGGTAATTATTTTAATTTCTATTTCTTTGGGATTAGGAACTATGGTAGGATGGAAACGTATTGTTAAAACCATTGGCGAAAAAATCGGCAAGCAGCACATGAGTTATGCGCAGGGCGCTTCTGCTGAAATTGTAGCTTCTGTAACAATAGGAATGGCATCTGCATGGAGTTTACCTGTAAGCACTACACATGTATTATCATCGGGTGTTGCGGGTGCCATGGTTGCAAAAAAAGGATTAAAAAATCTTCAGCCAAAAACTATAAAAACAATTTTCTTAGCCTGGGTTTTAACTTTACCCGTAACCATGGTACTTTCAGGTAGTCTGTTTTTACTTTTCCGCTGGTTATTTTAAACTATTATTTTTTTCACAAAAAAGCCGATTCATTAGGAGTCGGCTTTTTTTTTGAATAAATATTAAATAATCTGCGGCTCCTTTAATTCAAATTTAAATTAACCGTTGGCCCCTCTTCGGTACAAAAATTTATGGAAGCCAGTTTTCCGTTTTCAAAATACAAGTCGGCAAAGGCATCGTCAAAACTTAAACGCTTCTCTCCCCATGGATGTTGCTCGGTTTCGGTAAGCGTAAAACCGTTTTGCTTAAATAAATCAATTACCTGTTTTTCGCTTAAAGAAAATAATTTTTGGCCAAACATCTGTGCGTCCTTATCATCTACCTCGGCGCAGGTAAAAATTTTGTCTTTATCATCTTTAAAAAATAAAGAAAAGCCTTTTTCCCAATAATGGCACACCACGCTCCGTTCGTTTAACAATTCGTCAAACAGTTCTTCATTCTCATCGGGCTCGCCAAACAATATAATGGCGCGCTTCATCGTTTCACCAAAGTTCAATCCGCCCAACCCTTTTAATAAATATATGGCTATATGCTCCATAATTAATACCTTTGCCCCTTCTTATTTTTACATGAAAAGGCGTTTAACCTGGCTCTTTATATCAGTTTTTGCATTGTGCCTAGGTGCCTGTCAATACAACCGTATACTTAGAAGCTCTGATTACGAGCTTAAATTTACGAAAGCTGTTGAATATTACAACAAAGGTAACTATACCGCGGCTCAAACCCTCATGGAGGAGCTTATTCCTGTTTTTAAAGGTACGCCCCGGGCCGAAGAGGTTTATTATTATTATACCTATACGCATTATTACCTGCGCGATTATAGCCTTGCCGGCTACCACTTTCGCACCTTTGCCAGGGCTTTTCATAACAGTGTGCATGCCGAAGAGTGCTCGTATATGAACGCTTATTGCTATTTTCTGAGCTCGCCCCGTTACAGTTTAGACCAAAGCGATACCAAAAACGCCATTCAGGAAATGCAGAATTTTGTGAATGAATATCCCGAAAGTAAGCGCATTGACACTTGTAACATATTGATTGACAAGCTCAGGTATAAACTTGAGAAAAAAGCTTACATGAGCAGCAAAGCCTATTATTTTAGGGAATTGTGGAAAGAAGCTGTAGTTGCTTTTGAGAATTTTATCAAGGATTTTCCCGAATCGCAGAAAATTGAAGAAGTCCGTTTTTTGATAATAAAATCGTACTTTTTAATGGCCAAAAACAGCATTGAAAGTAAAAAAGTCGAAAGGCTGGAAAAAAGTATGGATAATTACTTAAAATTTGTAGATTTGCACCCCCAAAGCCCGTACTTAAAAGAAGCTGAGGGAATTTACCTGGAATGCCAGAAATTAAAAAACCAACCTGTTAATCAATAGAAAATGGATTTTAAAACTGTAAAAGCTGATTTAACTACCGTTACCCGCGATATCCGTCAGTTTGACGAGAAAACCGGTAATGTATACGAAGCTGTGGCTATCATGGCTCGCCGTGCCAACCAAATATCTTTGCAAATGCGCGAAGAATTACACGAAAAATTAGATGAATTTGGTTCTCACTCAGATAACCTGGAAGAGATTTTTGAAAATCGCGAGCAAATCGAGATTTCTAAATTTTACGAAAAACTTCCTAAGCCAACTTTAATTGCTATTCAGGAATTTTTAGAAAATAAAGTGTATTACCGCAACCCTACCAAGGAAGAAGCTGCGGAAAAAGCGGGGCAATAATAAGCCACCAAAAACGTTTAAAAGGCAGTCTGCAAAAAAGCGAACTGCCTTTTGTTTTTTAGACGAATTACATGTTACAAGGAAAAAAAATACTCTTAGGCGTTACCGGCGGAATTGCGGCATACAAATGCGCAAACCTTGTGCGCCTATTAGTAAAACAAGGAGCCGAGGTAAAAGTTATTATGACGCCCCACGCAGATCATTTTGTAACTGCACAAACATTATCCGTTCTCTCCAAAAATAAAGTTGAAACCGATTTTTTTGCCGAAGATAAAACATGGAACAACCACGTGCATTTAGCCCTGTGGGCCGATGTTTTTGTAATTGCGCCGTGCACCGCAAACACCTTGGCAAAAATGGCTTACGGACTTTGCGATAATTTACTAATGGCCGTTTACTTATCGGCACGTTGCAAAGTGTACGTTGCGCCCGCTATGGATGTAGATATGCTTAAACATGCGTCAACGCAGGCCAATCTTAAAAAAATTGCCTCTTATAAAAATATAATTATTCCTTCCGAAAAAGGTGAACTGGCCAGCGGACTTGAAGGCGAAGGCAGAATGGCGGAACCTGAAACGATTGTAGGCATTTTAGAAAAACAATTTAAAGGCTCTCAAAAATTAGCCGGACAAAAAGTTTTAATTACGGCGGGCCCAACCTACGAAGAAATAGATCCTGTTCGTTTTATTGGTAATCGCAGCAGCGGAAAAATGGGAATTGCCTTGGCTAACGAATTTGCAAAACAAGGCGCCGAAGTTACATTGGTATTGGGGCCATCCAAATTAGCGCCTGCAGCAAACGTAAACTGCATTCGTGTAGAAAGCGCCAACGAAATGTTTGAACACTGCACCGAGCTTTTTAAATTTTGTAACATCGCCATACTGGCAGCAGCCGTTGCCGATTACAAAGCCGCAGATTACAGTCACAAAAAAATTAAAAAAGCAAAAGATAAGCTTACATTAAAACTGGCCCCTACTACCGATATTTTAGCAACGCTTGGCAAACAAAAAAAGAAACAATGCTTAATAGGCTTTGCTTTAGAAAGTGAAAATGTGATTGAATACGCCAAACAAAAAATAAAAAATAAAAATCTCGATTTTATTGTAGCCAATTCCTTACAGGATGACGGTGCAGGTTTTGCTACCGATACCAATAAAGTAACCATCATTGATAAAAAAGGCAAAATTTTTGCTTATTCTTTAAAAAGTAAGGAGGCTGTTGCCAAAGATATTCTTAACTTTACATTCACCTATTTAAAAAAATAAATTTGAAATTATTCAGATACATAGCGCTGTTTATTGCCTTTGGTTATTTGCCGTCGGCGCAATCGCAGGAGTTAAACGCGCAGATAGAAATTGTAACTACCCAAATACAAGGTACTGATGTAACCCGCATTTTTGGCAATATGAAAAGGCAGGTATTTGAGTTTTTAAACAACCGCCGTTGGACCAACGATAACTTTCAGCAAAGCGAGCGCATTGATTGCTCTATTTTAATTAACGTAACTTCTAAACTGGGTACCGATCAATATCAGGCAGAGATAGAAGTGCAATGCCGCCGCCCTGTTTTTAAAACAGGTTATAACACGCCTTTATTTAATTTTCAGGATAAAGATTTGCAATTTGTATATGTAGAAAATCAGCCCTTTGATTTTACGGTTCAAAATTTTACCAATAACATTACTTCCATTCTCGCGTATTACGCCTATGTAATATTGGCTGTTGATTACGACAGCTTTGCACTTTTGGGCGGCAGCGAACATTGGAAAACGGCTCAGCAAATTGTAAACGCCGCGCAATCAGCTTCCGAAACAGGATGGCGTTCTTCAGACAGCTACCGCAACCGGTATTGGCTTATTGATAATATTCTTAATCCAATGTACACACCCATGCGCGAATCGAGCTATAACTACCACCGCAAGGGCCTCGATCAGATGTATGATAAGCTGGAAGACGGGCGCGCTGCCATTCTTAGCGCTATAGAATTGCTGAAAGAAGTACATAAAAATCGTCCTGCCTCATTTAATATGCAGCTACTTTTTGAAGCCAAAAACATGGAAATTGTAAATATCTTTAAAGAGGCCACCAACGAAGAAAAAACCAAACTCATTGAGATTCTTAACCTTATTGACCCGGCCAATCAGAATATTTATTCTAAAATCAATCAATAGCGACATTTTGTCAATAACAAAGGCGGGCACAATTTTAGCTATACCAATCCCGAAATTATATTAAAATGAACAATCCTTACAACGATATAGAACTTAGATTTAACAACGTAATTGACGAGGACTCTGAATTTATTCCTTTACTAACGCAGGAAGATGAAGAGTTGATGAACAACGAAAAATTACCGGACAGTTTACCGATACTTCCATTGCGTAATACAGTGCTTTTTCCGGGCGTGGTTATTCCTATTACGGTTGGCAGAGATAAATCCATACAACTGATTCGTGATGCTTATAAAGGCGATAAAACCATTGGCGTAGTATCGCAAAAAAATGACTCGATCGAAGATCCGGGCCCTACAGATTTAAATCAGGTGGGTACCATTGCGCATATCATTAAACAACTGCGCATGCCCGATGGCAGTACAACGGTAATTATACAAGGAAAAAAACGTTTTAAAATAAAAGAGTTTCAGCAAACCGAGCCTTATATGCGCGCAAGTGTTGAAACTTTCTCTGAAATTAAACCCATTAAGTCGGATAAAGAATTTTCGGCATTGGTAAGCTCACTAAAAGATTTGGCGGTACAAATTATTAAAGGCTCGCCACAAATACCTACCGAAGCTTCTTTTGCCATAAATAATATTGAAAGTTCTTCTTTCCTAGTAAATTTTATTTCATCCAACTCAAACGTTCCAAGCGCCGAAAAACAAAAAATGCTGGAGCTGCCTGATTTAAGAGAGCGCGCCACCATGGTGCTTACGCATCTTACGCAGGAACTACAGATGTTGCAATTAAAAAATGAAATTCAGAGTAAAGTACGTACCGATATCGACAAGCAACAGCGTGAATATTTTTTGCATCAGCAAATAAAAACTATTCAGGATGAATTAGGCGAAAATCAAAACGAACAGGAGTTAAAAGAATTTAAAGAGCGTTCTAAAACAAAAAAGTGGGGCAAAGAAGTTGCCGAGTTGTTTGATAAGCAGCTTGCCAAATTAAATCGTATGAATCCAAATGCGGCAGAGTATGGCATTCAAACAAATTATTTAGAATTATTACTTGATTTACCTTGGGGAGAGCACACCACCGATAATTTTAATTTAAAAAATGCCGAGCGCATTTTAAATGAAGACCATCATGGTTTAGATAAAGTGAAAGAACGTATTTTAGAACACCTTGCGGTTTTAAAACTAAAAGGAAATTTAAAGTCGCCTATACTTTGTTTGTACGGCCCTCCCGGTGTTGGTAAAACTTCATTGGGTAAAAGTATTGCCAAAGCACTGGGAAGAAAATATGTGCGCATGAGTTTGGGCGGATTAAAAGACGAAAGTGAAATTCGCGGCCACCGCAAAACATATATTGGCGCCATGCCCGGGCGCATTATGCAGAATTTAAAAAAGGTACAAAGCTCTAATCCGGTTTTTGTATTGGATGAAATTGATAAAGTGGGTGCCGATTTTCATGGCGACCCCTCATCTGCTCTATTGGAAGTTTTGGATCCTGAACAAAATTCGGCCTTCTACGATAATTATTTAGAGCTGGATTACGATTTAAGCAAAGTATTATTTATAGCAACAGCAAACTCATTAAGCTCTATACAACCCGCCCTGCGCGACCGTATGGAGATAATAGAAATAAACGGTTATACTACTGAAGATAAAATACAAATTGCTCAAAAGCATTTATTGCCCAAAGTACAGGAAGAAACAGGTTTGAAGAAAAGCAATCTTAAAATTTCTGATAAAGTAATTGAAAAAATCATTGAAGATTACACCCGCGAGAGTGGCGTGCGAACTTTAGAAAAACGTATTGGTAAAATTGCGCGTCGCATTGCAAAAGAAGTGGCAAGCAACAAAAAAAATATTATTAAAGTAACCGAAGAAAATCTTATAAAAATATTAGGTCCTGCGCATAGCAAAGATAAATACCAGGGCAACGATGTTGCCGGTGTTGTAACAGGTTTGGCCTGGACGCAAAACGGCGGCGATATTTTATTTATTGAAAGCAGTTTATCGGAAGGCAAAGAGCAAAAACTTACGCTTACCGGTAATTTGGGCGATGTGATGAAAGAAAGCGCCGTGATTGCTTTAGAATATTTAAAGGCGCATCCTTCAATCATAGACGCTACCTCAGAAATTTTTGCAAATAAAAACATTCACGTGCACGTACCCGAGGGCGCAACGCCTAAGGATGGCCCCAGTGCCGGCATTGCAATGCTTACTTCATTAGCATCTGTATTTACTAAACGCAAAGTCAAAAAACATTTAGCCATGACCGGCGAGATTACATTGCGCGGCCGCGTATTAGCTATTGGCGGTGTGCAGGAAAAATTACTGGCTGCAAAACGCGCCGGCATCAAAGAAATTATTTTGTGTGAAGAAAACCGCAAAGACGTAGAAGAAATAAAAGCCGAATACTTAAAAGGCTTGACTATAAATTACGTTACCCAGATGAGTGAAGTGTTAGATATTGCTTTGCTGAAGGAGAAGACAAGAGCGGCGGTGTTAAGTTAATCTTTACGTTTCTTTTTTTTCACCCGAAGGGCAAAACGCAAATCACTCATACTTACTTACACTTCAAACTTAGTACAAACGGTTCCTCTTTTGAAGGCGCACGTCCGAGCGCAGCGCGACGGGGGGATGTTATAAGCAATAACCCGAAGGGCAATTGTTAAACCTCCATAGTAGTAATTACAATTTCATTTAGTACAAACGGTTCCCCCTTTGAAGGGGGACGTCAAGCGCAGCGAGACGGGGGGATGTTGTATGGGACGAGAATGCTAATTATATTTGTACACCCAAAATCATGAGAAACAAGCTCATCCCATACACCCGTTTTGCGAGAGAACGTTCGCGCGAACTACGCCAGCAAGGAATTCTTGTTGAAGTTTTACTGTGGAAAAAAATAAAGGGAAAAGCATTGCGAGTAGAATTTCACCGGCAGGTGCCTATGCTTACTTACGTCGTTGATTTTTATTGCCACGAAATAAAACTTGCCATTGAGATTGACGGACACAGTCATACTAAATAGGGCGCTGAAGAAAAAGATAAAGAGCGTCAGAAGAAATTAGAAGCTTTTGGGGTAAGGTTTATCCGCTTTAATGATATTGACGTTAAGAAGAATATGATTTTTGTGCTGGAGGATCTTCGCGAAAAAATACAGCAGCTGCAAAATACATAACATCCCCCTTTCGCCTGCGGCGAAATTCCCCCTTCAAAGGGGGAACCGTTTATACATGGTTGAATGAATAGGCTTTTATGAATGTTTATTATTTCCCCTTCGGGTAAGCCCAAAGGCAAGTTTCCCAATTTACAATAGCAGTACTATTTAAAAATATAGTATACACGGCTCCCCCTTTGAAGGGGGACGTACGGCGAAGCCGGACGGGGGATGTTGTGGAAGATTTCGGTTTTATACGGGCTTTTCGTATATTTGAATCATCAAAACTTATCCCTTGTTAAGTACTTATAGACGTTTATAAACGGAAAGGCAATGTTAGCGGAGAGTTAGCAATAATTGTAAGGCCGAACATAACCTAAACAGAAAAAATAACTAATTTTAATGTTATGCCAATAAAAGACGACATAAAAAAAGGACTTGAAATTTTAACTCCATTTTTATCTACACACGATTTTGAACTTGACGGTTTTTTAAGTGGAAAAGATTTGGAAGACGACTTTGCAATAGTTTCATTCAAAAAAGAGCGAAAACAATTTATCATTGATTATCGTTTTTCTATTGGACAAGCTCTTTATAAATTTGACAACTCAATAATAAGCCACCCTTTTTACCTTAATCAACTCGGCTTTGAAAATAAAACATGGCATAAGGACTTTTTATCCAACCAAAGACTTGAGGGTTTTAAGCAAATTCTTCACGACTTTGAATTTGTAGTTGACGATTTTTTTAAAGGGGAATGCAACAAATTAAAAGAGTAGCAGAACTTGAAAAGAGTGTCACTTCAGAACTTGACCGAAACATTCTTATTGAAAGGACTATCCGTTTTGACAAGATTGCAATTGAAAAAGCAAGACAAGAATTTAGAATTAAAGAACTTAAAATGTGTTTAGATACATACAGTTTAGTGGAAAACGTAAATTTACTTTTAGACCTTGACAGGAAAATAATCGAATATTGTAAACGAAACCTCTGACACGAAAGAACAACTGCTGTTAACAGCTAAAATTTACGCGGTGGAGGCTATAAAGTGCGTAGATTTTATTTTGCCACCTCGCTTCGCTGGCGACCGTTTTTTATTGGCCTCCGTTTAATTTAATTCTTACCTTTATCTTACATTCTGCACGCCGACAGTTTGCGCTTCCAAAGCCGCGCATTTGAAAGCTTGCGAAGGTTATCCAAAAATTACATAAAATATTTCATACCTTCCCCATAAATTAAACACATGAAAAGAATACTCAGCTTTACTATTCTCTTTATTTTTTGCTTCGCCTTTGCAAACGCGCAGGTTAAAGGCAAAAAACTTATCATAGCCATTTCTAAAACAAAACCCGAAAGCGATTATGTGCAATGGTTAAAGCGCGCCAATCCCGAAGTGCAATACATTAACATGTACGAATTACCCTTCGATTCTATAGAGCCCGTTCTTTCGCGCTGCGGCGGATTATTGCTTACCGGTGGTAGTGATATTGTTCCTGCTATTTATGGAAAAGGCAAAGAAGTAAAAAAGTGCGAGGACTTTGACGTAAAGCGCGATTCTTTAGAGTTAAAATTAATTCGCACCGCAATTAAAAAAAGAATGCCCGTATTAGGGATTTGCAGAGGCGAACAAATTTTAAATGTTGCAAACGGCGGTTCGTTGTTTACAGATATTCCAACCGACATTGGTAAAACTGTTAGTCACCGCAACGATACCATGGCGCACCATCATGTAACTTTGGTTGAAGGAAGTTTAATAAACAAAATTTGCGGAGTAAAAGAAGGAATGGCCAACAGCGCGCATCATCAATGCGTAGATAAAATTGCACCTAATTTTGTGGTCACCGCAAAATCCGACGACGGAGTTGTGGAAGCTTACGAATTAAAAGATCCTAAGTCGTACCCTTTTATGCTGGCCGTACAGTGGCATCCCGAAAAACTTCCTAAAAGCAATCCGCTCTCAACGCCCCTTGCCGCTTATTTTATTAATAAGGCGCTGCAATTCATTGGTACTAATTAGGTTTTAAGGGGTCAAAAACTTTTTAACATCATTGCTAAATTCGGGCATTTCTGCTACATTTGAGTGTTATTAAACAAAACAATGGCGCTACTTGGAAGGGTTTTAAAGAGAACGATAGAAATGAGGGAGAAAATCCCCAAAAGCAAATCGGGGCCGTTTAAAAAACAGGCTAAAGTTTTGCGTTCGCTCATGAAAAAAGCGCAGTACACTGCCTTTGGAACGCACTACAAATTTCATGAATTACTTCAGGAAAAAAACATCGTAATGGCTTTCTCGCAAAAAGTACCGGTGCACGATTACAACAGTATGTTTAAAAACTGGTGGTACCGCTCGCTAAACGGCGAGCCCTTTGTTACCTGGCCGGGCGAATCAAAATATTTTGCCTTAAGTTCCGGAACCGCCGAAGCTTCCAGTAAACATATTCCGGTAAGCAAGGATATGATTAAAGCCATACAGCGTGTAACGGCGCGCCAGTGTTTAAGCATGGCGCATTTGGATTTACCCGAAGAACATTTTCAAACCGGTATTTTAATGCTGGGAGGTTCAACACACTTAAATTATAACGGCACTTATTACGAAGGAGATTTAAGCGGCATCACAACCGGCACCGCGCCGTTCTGGTTTCAGTTTTTTATTAAGCCCGGAGTAAAAATTTCTAAACACAAAGATTGGAGCACAAAGCTTGAAGAGATAACCCGCAACGCAAAAAACTGGAACATCGGTATTGTGTGCGGAGTGCCTGCCTGGATACAAATTTTATTCGAAAAAATTATTGCGTTTCACAATGTAAAAACCATTCACGATATCTGGCCCAACCTGCGTATTTACGTAAGTGGCGGAGTTGCTATTGGTCCATACTTAAGTACATTCGAAAAACTTACTGCTTTTCCGCTAATGATTTGCGATACCTATCTGGCTTCAGAAGGATTCATTGCCTATCAAAGTGTATTAAACAAAGACGGCGCCATGCAAATGGTTACCGATAACGGCATGTTTTACGAATTCGTTCCGTTTACAGAAGATAATTTTGATGTCGACGGAAATATGTTACCAAATCCGCAAACCCTGGTTATAAACCAGGTGGAAGAAGGAAAAGAATACGCACTCTTAGTAAGTACCTGCTCGGGCGCATGGCGTTATTTAATTGGCGACGTAATTAAATTTACTTCGGTAGAGAATGCAGAAATTATTATTGCGGGCCGCACCAAACATTTTTTAAGCCTTTGC
The DNA here is from genome assembly GCA_038214655.1 of Bacteroidia bacterium. GTDB lineage: Bacteria > Bacteroidota > Bacteroidia > B-17B0 > Aurantibacillaceae > PALSA-968. The sequence continues at coordinate 34,000 of JBBQRR010000027.1, forward strand.
GGCGAACATTTAAGTGTAGATAATATGAACAGGGCCCTAAGTCTGGCCTGCGATGAAATGAATATAGAGATTAGCGAATATTGCGTGTGCGGCGCAAAGCATTTGGGCCTGTTTGCCCACCAATGGTTTGTTGCCTGCGATGAAAAAATTGACAAACAATTATTGAAAGAGAAAATCGACAACCACCTTAAAATTTTAAATGACGATTACCGCGTTGAAAGAACATCGGCCTTAAAAGATGTTTTGATTGAAGTTTTGCCAACCAAAATGTTTTTAGAATTTTTAGAGCGCAAAGGCAGAGTAAGCGCACAAACCAAAGTACCACGCGTATTAAAAGGCAAATTACTTGCCGAGTGGAATTCTTTTCTTAAAGAAAACGGAATGGAGCCCGTTGCCGCCGATTAAATTTAATGCTGCTGTTAAGCCTGATAGCTTTTGGTTTAGCGGGAATTGTATCGCGCTACCTGGTTGGGTCGCGCATGCCGGTAATTTTACTTTTAAGTGCGGGTAGCATCGCCATTATTAATCCGTCCTCTTTACTTCTCTGTTTTTTTATAGCACTCGCTAATTTTTTCTTCTTAGCCGGAGCAACTAAAAAAACTATTTTCATTTTTTCCGTTTTGTTTCACATTTTGGTTTTACTTGCTTTTAATTATTATGCGGTTTTTTACAAAAAATTTGATTGGGCCGGGATACCGGCTATACTGGGTGTTTCTTATTTAAGTCTCCAGCATATTTCTTATTTATGTCAGGTTCATTTTAAGCAATATGCAAAGCCTCAAAATTTTCTACTTTATTTATCGGCAGTTTTATATTTTCCAAAATTCTTTAGCGGCCCCATTGCCTCTTTACCCGAAATTGAAAAACAAATTGATTCGCCAACACAAAAAAGCCAAACTATTTACTACGGCTTAAACAGAGTTTTGCTTGGCTTATTTAAGAAATTAGTTTTAGCAGAGATCCTTGCGCCCATGGTGCATTCGGTTTTTGATTTTAACGACAGCTATGCCGGCTTAACTTTTTTAATTGCGGCCTTTCTTTACGCTTTTCAATTGTATTTTGATTTTTCGGGATACAGCGATATTGCTGTTGGAATTTCTTCCATCTGGGGAATTAATTTGCCCGAGAATTTTAATTTTCCTTTCCGCCAAAAAAGCTGGGGCAATTTTTGGAAAAGCTGGCACAGCAGTTTAACCAATTGGCTTTGGCAATATGTTTTTAACCCCGTTTATCTTTTTTTAAGCAGAAAGAATACAAACAAATTTTTAATTTCTCTTTTATGTGCAGTGGCCGTATTTACCGCTATGGCTTTTTTTAACGGAATACAAAGCGGTTTTTACATCAGTGCCGGGATATTTGCACTTTTCTATTTTCTGGAAACACTTTCTAAAACAGGCAGGAGTTTTGTTTCGGGAGTTTTTGTTTTTATTTTATTTTCGTTAGCGCTAATTTATTTCAGGTGTCCGGATGCCATTACGTATTCGTCAATCACCACAAAATTAATCGACCTCGCACATTTCATTCCTGTAAACTGGCTCAGTGATTTTTTTGCTCCGCTTGCATCGGGCGGCACGCAGCAGGATTATTTTAATTTAGTAATAGGCCTTGCGCTCTGCTTTTTGTTTTTATTGTTTGAAAGAAAAATTTACAAACTCTTTTCACAAAACAAAATAAGCTATGCGGCCTGGTTTGTTTTAGCTGTGTTACTACTTACTTGGGGAGTGTTTGAAAGCGGAGAGCGCTTTATTTATATGCAATTCTAAACTACGGATTACACATTCATGTTTTAAAATCACTTGAGATTGGTAATTATACGTATATCCGTAAAAAATCCGGAATCCGTTTCTCTATTCGAAATCCTTATATAAAAGATACTTCTTTCTTATTTTTTTAAATTTAGCGATATCGGCTTGCCAGCTTGCCGCAATTTTTTCCTCAGCTAATCCGGCCTTTATTTGTTGTTGCAAAGTTGCATTACCCGCATGGTAATTAAAATTTTCATCAAAAAAATTCTGATTTTTTAATTGCTTGTACATACCCGTAATCCAAAGCAAATAAATTTGTTTAGAGTCTTTTATATAACTCTCGGCAAAATCACCCAAATAATATCCAAAACAACTTTTACCCAAATACTTAGGAGTTTTTGCGCCTTCCATTGGACGAGGTACAAAACTATAAGGAGCTTTCATATCCGGGTGACCGATAACCTGAAACGGATTATCAGAGCCTCTACCCACACTTATAATGGTTCCCTCAAATAATCCAAGTGAAGGATACAAATAAACCGCACGCATATTGGGCAAATTTGGTGAAGGCCTTGAAGGTAGTTGATATTGATCGGTATGATTGTAATTCTGAATAGTAACAACCTTTAAACTACACTTAACTCCTTTCTCAAGCCATCCTTCGTTGTTAACCATTTGCGCATATTCTCCGCAGGTCATTCCGTAAACAAGCGGAACCGGATGTAATCCTAAAAAAGATTTATAGGCAGGTTCAAGCACGGGGCCGTCAACAAAATATCCGTTTGGATTGGGCCTGTCTAAAACCATAAATTGCTTTCCGCTCTCGGCCGCCGCTTCCATACAATAAGTCATTGTAGAAATGTATGTGTAAAATCGCACCCCAACATCCTGCAAATCGTAAACCAAAACATCAATATCCGCTAATTCTTCTTTAGTAGGTTTAAAATGCTTGCCAAATAAAGATATGATTGGCAATCCCGTCTTAGGGTCCTTTTCGGTTTTTACTTTTTCGCCGGCATCCGCATTTCCTCTGAAACCATGCTCGGGACAAAATATTTTTTTTACGTTAATTTTAAGTGCCAGCAAAGTATCCACAAGGTGGATGCCTAAAAGGGTTGAACTTGCATTGGCTATTACGCCTACCCGTTTATCTTTTAAAAGTGTAATGTACTTGGTGGTTTGCGAGGCGCCTGTCTTCAGATCTTTCTCGCTTAAAACGCGGGTGTCGGCATAAGGTTGCGCTTTTGCGAAAAATACCGTTGTAATAGTTATTAAAACAAAAAGGAGCCTCATAAAGAATTTACAAATATATTTGTCTTTACTTAATACTGAAATTTAATTGCAGCTTTTTAGTCATATTGCCCGTAAACTTTGGGGAAGAAAAGAGCAAAATCGCGTGATTTCTGCTCCGGTTGTAAAAATTGCTACGGCCAGTATAGCTATTGGTATGGCGGTAATGATACTTACAATCAGCATTGTAACAGGTTTTAAGAGTGAAATCAAAAAGCGCGCCATAGGTTTTGCGGGACATATTATTGTAAGCGCTTATACTAATAACAATTCTTTTGAGCAGGAGCCTGTATCTGTAAATGCAGGGTTTTTACCCAATTTAAGCACTAATCCGGAAATACTACATGTGCAACCCTTTGCAACAAAAAGTGCCATTATTAAAACGGCTTTCGAAAATCAGGGTATAATTCTTAAAGGGGTTGACAAAAATTATAAATGGGATTTTATTTCGCAGTATTTAGTGGAAGGAAAAATTCCGGATTACGGAGATACACTTTCCACTTCAAAAATATTGATTTCAAAAACTATTGCAGCTAAATTAAGTTTAAAGTCGGGCGATAAACTGCTAACTTATTTTGTGGGCAAAAAAAGAAATACAGATAGCTCAGTAAACAGCGGATACGAGCAGCGATTAAGAAAGTTTGAAGTATGCGGCATTTATCAAACCGGTTTTAGCGATGTGGATAACGCTATTGTTTTTGCAGATATAAAACAAATTCAACATTTAAACTATTGGAAAGAAACAGATGTGGGCGGTTTTGAAATTGAATTAAAAGATTTTGAAAAGATTGACGATATGACTGAGTGGGTGAATGGAGAAGTTGGGCAAGGTTTGGAAGCACGTTCGGTTAAAGGGCTCTACCCTACTCTTTTTTCGTGGCTCGATTTATTAAATAGTAACGCGGCCATAATTATTGTGTTGATGATTGCCGTTGCGGTTATTAATATGATTTCTGCTTTGTTGATTTTAATTTTAGAACGTAGCAATACCATAGGCATTTTAAAAGCACTTGGCGGAAATAACGGACTGGTGCAAAAAATATTTTTGTTTCAGTCGTTTCGGATTTTAAGTATAGGTTTATTGGCGGGTAATGTGGTTGGAATTTTTCTTGCGCTGCTGCAAATGGTTTTTAAATTTATTTCGCTTAATCCTGATACGTATTATGTATCGTTTGTGCCGGTTGAATTACATTTTTTGGATTTGCTTTATATTAACCTCCTTACTATTGCTTCCTGCCTGTTTATGATGTTGCTGCCTGTGCTGGTAATTAGCAAAATCACTCCCGCCAAGACCCTTCGGTTTAAATAATTTAATTGATTTTCAATAACTTAGATATGAGTTTAAAGAATATTTTAGTTTATAATATAAACTAGTCTACATTTGTAACATATTTATAAACCAAATGGAAGAACAAACAATTAACCCCGAACAAAGCCTGCAAATCATACAAAGTATGATATGCCGCGCGCAAAACAACTTTTCCGAAAACGGATTCCTCTTTATTTTCTGGGGCTGGCTGGTATTTTTATCGGCCTGCACCTTTTACTACTTTATTGTTACAAATTTTGAAAACCCCGGGTACGCCTGGTGCCTTATGCCACTTGGCGGAATTTTTACCATGATTTACAGCATGCGCAAACAAAAAAAAGAAAAAGTAAGATCATACATCGACTCTTATATGGCCTATGTATGGATCGCATTTGGAATTTGTCTGCTACTAACGCTTTGCCTTGGCTACAAATTTCAATTAGCCTGCTACCCTATTGTTATTATGCTTTACGCAACCGGCACTTTTATTACCGGCGGAATTATACGCTTTACACCTCTTGTAGTTTGCGGAGCCTTAAGTTACGTAATAAGTGGCATTGCCTTTTTTGCAACATTTGAAACGCAAATTTTATTATTGGCTTTGTCGGTACTTGTATCTTACATCGTTCCCGGTCATTGGTTGCAATTAAAATTTAAACAACAAAACGGCCATGGCACTAAATGATTTAGACCCCGTTTTGCACTCGCAATTACGGTTAGCGGTGATATCGCTTTTAATTAGTGTAAAAGAAGCAGAGTTTACACACATTAAAGAACAAACCAACGCAACGGCGGGTAATTTAAGTGTGCAATTGCAAAAACTGAAAGAGGCCGGTTACATTGATATCGAAAAATCATTTAAAGATAATTACCCGCAAACCTCTTGTAAAATAACCAAAGCCGGCATCAAAGCATTCGATATTTACGTACATAATCTTCAACAATATATTAAACCCGCAAAATAAATTAAAATGGAAAACTTAACAGAAAAAGAAAAACTACTTTGGAAAATAGCAAAAAAACGGGTAGAGTTCCGCAGGCACTTAGCCACATATATAATCATGAACGGCTTTTTTTGGTGCCTCTGGTATTTTACCGATTATACAAAAGAAGAATACTCAGGCATACCCTGGCCAATTTTCCCTATGCTTGGTTGGGGCATCGGCATCGCCTTTCAATATTTGGGAGCTTTTGTTTTTCATAACCGGCTCTCGAGCGTTGATAAGGAATACGAAAAACTAAAAAATAAATCTCAGTAAAAAATAATCCCTCCGTTTATAGCGGAGGGATTTTCATTTTATAAGTTGTTAGTATTAACCACCGCCTTTTGTACGACCCCCACCACCATTGTTCATTGGTGCTACAGTAGCTGTATTAATAGTGCGCGGGGCATTAGGGTTTGAAGTTGGTTGAACATTACCGTTATTTGACGGCCTTCCTCCACCATTATTTTCTCCTCCACCATTTTTGGGAGTAATTATAGGATTAGTAATTATAGGAGCAGTACCGTTATTTGTTTTTGGCTGCATAACAGGATTACCTGTTTTTATAGGATTTGATTGTTGATTACCACCGCTATTTATATTGATATTGGTATTAACCGGGGTATAAATTACATTTATTGTTTTGGAGGAAGTACCATAAGCATTATGAGCAGTAATAATAAATGCATTATTACCCGATAGCAAAGGAGCAGAAAAACTAAGTTTCTTAAAATTCACATCATAATAACTTGAAACCGGCGCTCCGTTATTTGAAACACTTACATCCGTTGCATTTAAAACAAGATTAATATTTGCAGAGGCTGATATACTTGAGTTATTGGTATAAAACGGATCAGACACCGGAGTTGTAACCGTTATTTCGGGAACGGAATGAGAACCTCCAACACCACCACCAACATGCCCCAGTCCACCACCGGTTGAACTACCTGATGTAGTAGTGGCAGTAGTAGCTGTAGTAGTATTTGTAACAACAACGGTACCTGTTTCAACTGATTTTTGTAAAATTAAATTAATCGATTGCGCATCACTTCCATACTGGTTGGTTCCGGTAATAATTAATTGATTATTCTCAGGGGAAAGTGTAAGATTTACATCCGTAGCCCCTGTGGCAGGATTAAAATTAAAAGGAACCGCATTTCCGTTCAGTGTAACTTTAACATCCGCTGAACCATTTACATAATGTACAAACCCGTTTACAAGTACATTGGCCTGCTGAGAAATGTATGGGTTTACATTGGGGTTAGAAATAGCTACTTTAGGTGGTTTACCCGCGTGGTGATTAATAATTGTATTTTTACTATCTGTACCGTACGCATTAGTTGCATTAATAACAATGTAGTTATGCCCATCCTGCAAAGGCGCGTTAAAATTCAACATTTTATTATGATTGCTGTACGTGTATAATGTTATCGCCACATTGTTTACCAATATCGAAACTTCATTGGCAGAATTAATATTAAGTATAGAAGCAGATACATTATAAACATCGCCCGGTTCTACTTGCCCGCTAACTGCCGGATTAATTATTTGTATAACCGGCGGTTTACCCGATTGCCCGGTTGCAGTTGTTGTGCTTGTTGTAATTGCGGTATTTGTTGGAGTAATTGAAACAGTACTTGTATTTACACTAACCGTATTGGTGTTCCCGGTGGTCGTGTTTGTATTTATTGTAACGGTATTTGTACTTATTGTAACCGTGTTGGTTGGAACAACTGTATTAGTATTAATTGAAACAGTGTTTGTATTAACTGAAACCGTGTTGGTTGTAACAACTGTATTCGTATTAATAGAAACAGTGTTTGTATTAACTGTAACCGTGTTGGTTGTAACTACTGTATTTGTATGAATAGAAACAGTGTTTGTTGGTACGGTAGTATTAGTAGGAATAACAATGTTTCCGGTATTCGTAAACTGGGGATTATAAATTACAATAACATTATCTGAAGCTGTGCCTCCGCCATTAGTGGCTGATACCACAAAATTATTATTACCCAAAGCCAGGAACGATTGAAAATTTAAAGTGCCGTTAGAAGGATTAAATGAAAAATGCTGCAGCGGATTGCCATTTAAACTAATAATTATTTGCTGAGAACTTTTTATATTTTGAATGGTTGCACTTACGTTAACGTTATCGTACTGACTGCTGTAATAATTAGCCGGATAAGTAATAATTACATTGGGAGGATACACAGTAGGTGGTGTATAAGGTGTTACAGTATGCGTATTAACTTGTGCGTTATTAGGTGTAACTGTTTGTGAACCGGTTGTATTGGTATAAACTGTATTGTCCGTTGTGTGTGTTGAACCACTGCTTGCATAGAATGTAAAAACCAAATTAACCGAAGTATAATGGTAAAAATCATTCTTGCAACTCGCACCCGAATACACAAAGCCTTCCAGCTTATCTGTTCCCGGAAAAGAAATCTTATGTTCAAACACTAATGCAACGTGCTTGCCTAAATGATAACCTATACCCGCTCCTACCGAAGGAATAAATGCAAGTGTTCCGTTTCTGCCCGAGCCATCAGCTAATGTTTCATAACTTCCATCAAATATTTTAGTTAAATCGCTTTGCGAAACTTCCTGTTGTTTAAAAGAAGAAAAATCATACATATTGCCTTTAGCATCTTTGGCATCAATCCATGTTTTGTATTTACAAATTCCTACTCCGCCCCAAACGTGAAAAATTATTCCTGTTGCTCTTTCGAGGCTCGGAAAATTCATTTTTAATTCCAGATTTCCTTCTTGTATAAATGTTTTATGGTTTGCATAAAAATGACCCTGAGCTACGTAATTAACCGTAGAATCTATAGTGCCGTTAAGGGCGCTGTTATCCTGCATATTATACTGGGGACCCGTATTCTGGCCAAAAGTTTTACCTCCCAGATATCTGAATCCTAAAGAAAATCCTAAAAAAACATCGTTGCGTTTATTTAATATTTTTTCAAGATTAAAGCCGCCCCCCAAACCCGGGATGGCTTTTACATCAGAGCCTGTCCAGATGGCGCCCATATTTAAACCAAGCCTCCAGCGACCCGGTAAATTGCTATACGCATTTTGCGCCTGTGCAGAACCTACTAAGACAAGCAGTAAAAGAGAGAGTAGAAATTTTTTCATAAAAAAGTTTTTATCAGAAATACATATTTCATGCCAAGTTAAATATTTTTTTGTTTTAACAAAAATTAGGGCTGGTTAATCTACAATAGTACAGGCTATTACGGCGGTAATTAATACCCTTTACGCTCTTGATTCCCTACAAAAGAGCCTGTTTACGAGGGTTTCGGAGCAGGGCTTAAAAACAGTGGCTTAAGCGGCTGAGTTCACAAAGATTTTATTTTTTTTTACGAAACATGAACGTTAGCAACACGGGCAATAAAAATATTTCGGAAAGTAGGGCCACAAATAAAGTTATTGCAGTTAAGAGGCCAAACAAATAAATGCTCTGAAAATCGGATGTAATTAAACTAACAAAACCGCCCAGTAAAATAAGTGTAGTTAAAAAAACTGCTTTACCTGTTTCAAAATAAGTTAGCCTGAACGCACGCAAAGGTGAGTATCCGGCTTTTACTTCGAGTCTGAACCGCGAAATAAAATGTATGGTATCATCCGTTGCAATTCCAAAAGCTATAGAGAAAAAGATAGCCGTAGATGATTTTAATTCCATGCCGAACAAACCCATTAAGCCCGCCATAATAACCAATGGCACTAAATTAGGAATCAAAAAAACAAACATCATGCGTACCGAGCGGTGCAACCACAAAGTTAAAAGTGCAAGCACTCCTACTCCGGTTAACAAGCCTTGCAGTGTATTAGTAATTAAATTATGGTTATTTATATCAATAAGATTTGCTGTACCCGTAATTGTAAACTCAAGCGCGGCGGTATCTGTTTTGTATTTTATAAAACTTAAAAGATTGTAATTGTATTTATCAAGAGCACGACTCCCTGCATCACGCATTTTCGCGCTGTATCTTCCTTGCTTTCCATCAGCAGTTACAAGCGCCTTAACCTGTTTGTTGTTTTTGTTTCCTTTTATTGTTTTTACGTCACGCGCATACTCGGCAGAATCTGTTGGCACAATATACGTATCATCATAAGCCAGGTTTACCGATTTTACTAAACTTGCGGGAGAGAGCAAAAGTCCGGGAGCAAACGTTCGGTTAACCACTTCTTCCACCGCGTTTATTTGCTTTAGTATCTTATAATCCCAAATACTTGCGTCGGCTTTTTTTATTCGTACCGCAATCTCTAGTGGCCTTATGCCTCCATAATTTTTTTCAAAGAAAAGCATATCTTGTTTTACCCGTTCTTTATTTGGTATATCTTCTAATATAGCCTGGTTGGTTTCCAGTTTATACATCCCAAAAACACTTAGTGTTAAAATCAGTATAGTTACAGCCGAAACAAGTTTTCCGTTTCTTATAACCCACACAAAAAGTTTTTGCATACCCACATCCGTTTTAGAATGCCCTGTTTTCTTTTCCTTTTTCTTAGAAGGAAACAACATCAGCATGGCCGGCAAATAGGTATACGTTAAAATAAAAGCAATGGTAATTCCTATTGAAGTATAAATTCCAAAATCGCGAATAGGCTTCACGCCCGAATAACAGAGTGAAAGAAATCCGGCAACGGTAGAGATAAGCGTGAGAAAAGTGGGCCCGGCAACTTCTTTGTAAATCATTTTAAAGATATCCTTCTGCTCTTTATGCCTGCCAATTTCATCCGAGTACTTTGTATAAAAATGCACCACATCGCTCATCCCGGCCACAAAAACCATTGAGGGAATCATGATGGCCATGATGTCAATAGATTTGCCAACCAAACCCATAATACCAAAAGTTAAAAGCAGGGAAAGCGTTACCAATGAGATTGGGAGAATAACGGCTCCGATTTTTTTAAAAGTAAACCATAGCAAGAGGCTAATTAAAATAAACGAGCTAAGCAAAAACAACATAAATTGCTCCTGCAATTTTTTCAAATAAAGCGCCTGCGCAAAAATGCGCCCGGCGTAATGCACCTCTTCAAAATTCTGCGCAGCTACACTCGCTTCAATACTTTTTGCCAACCAATCACTTTTACTTTTAGAAATACCATCCTTTGATTTTACATAAACACATATCGATTTCGCATCTGCCGCAAAAAAAGTATTCTTCCATTGCACCGCCTTGTAAATGTTGGCCGAATCATACGCATACAAATCCGGATTATCCCAATGCAACAACACCGTTTGCTGAGGCCCCAAGCCACCAAAAGAAGTTTTTTTAAGCGTAGTTGGAGAAATCACTTCCTCAACCAAATCAGTTTGCTTAAGCGCAACCGTTAATTTATTTACCCGCGCTAAAAAATCTTTATCAAAAATGCCTTTCTTATTTTCAATGGCAACAAGTATAAACTCATTGTCATACCCAAAAGTGTTACGGTGCTTCTGAAAAAAAGGCAAAGCAGGGTCGTTATCAGGAAAAAATGTCTCGAAATCGTAGTTAAATTTTAGTCCCGAGCAGTAATAAACAGCCCCGCATACCAAAATGAGCCAAAAAAACAGAACCCTTTTGGGTTTCTTAAACCCGGGCAGCATAATACATTTTATAGCTATTTTTACTATTCAATCTTCTTAACATTGGCGCATTGGGGGCCTTTAGCTGCTTCAGCTAACTCAAAACTTACTCTATCGCCCTCGTTAATCTCTCCTGTTACGTCCTTAATATGAACGTAATACTCCTTTTTTGTCTCGTCGTCAACTACAAATCCAAATTTGTTTTTGACATTAAAAAACTTCACTGTTCCTGTTTTCATAAGGTGTTTATGGCGACTTTAAAAATAATAATTTATTATGAAAAACTACGCCTTTGTTGTTTCTTTTTAACAACCTCTCTGTTTTGTTAAAAAGTTAAGGCCTTCCATTGGCTAATTACGTGTAATTTTAACCGAATTAAAAAAAAACGAGGCAAAATACCTTTATGAACGTTACCTACTATGGCCATTCTTGTTTTGGGGTTGAGATAAAGGGCAAGCACCTTTTGTTCGATCCATTTATTTCGCATAACGAATTAGCCAAAACTATTGATATTACTACTGTAAAAGCCGATTATATACTGATAAGCCATGGCCACGAGGACCATATTGCCGACGCGGTGGCTATTGCAAAACGTACAAAGGCCAGAGTAATTTGTAATTACGAAATATACGTTTGGCTGGGCAAACACGGGGTAGAAAACGTGCATGCCATGAATATGGGAGGCAAAACCAAACTAGATTTTGGCGACGTAAAATGTGTTAACGCCGTTCACAGCAGCAGTCTACCCGATGGTACCTATGGAGGCAACCCTATGGGCTTTGTAGTAGAGAGTACCGAAGGAAATTTTTATTACGCCGGCGATACTGCCCTTACCTACGACATGAAACTGATTGGCGATTACAGAAGCATCAACTTTGCCTTTTTACCCATAGGAGATAATTTTACAATGGGTGTGGATAATGCCATTATTGCAACCGACTTTATTAACTGTCGCGATATTATAGGCATGCATTACGATACTTTTGACGCTATTAAAATTGATAAAAACGAAGCGGTAAAGAAATTTATTTCGGCCGGAAAAAAATTAACCCTATTAGATATAGGGCAAACAATAAGTAAATAAAAAAGAAAGAATGGGAAAAATTATTGCAGTTGCAAACCAAAAAGGAGGAGTAGGAAAAACCACTACCGCTATCAACTTAGCCGCAAGCCTTGCTGTTTTAGAATATAAAACACTTTTAATTGATGCCGACCCGCAGGCAAACTCAACATCGGGCGTTGGCTTCGACCCACGTCAGGTAAAAGTGGGTATTTACGAATGCCTTACCGACGAAGCAAATATTAAAAAAGCAATTCTTAAAACCGAAACGCCTAATTTATTTTTAATTGCCTCGGATATTGATTTGGTAGGAGCCGAATTAGAACTGGTTGACCAAACCAATCGTAACCAAAAATTAAAAAACGTATTGGCAAAAGTACGCGACGATTACGATTTTATTATTATTGATTGCAGTCCTTCTTTAGGGTTAATTACATTGAACGCACTAACTGCGGCAAACTCAATCATCATTCCAGTACAGTGCGAATATTTTGCATTAGAGGGGATGGGCAAATTGCTACACACTATTAAATTAGTGCAAACGCAAATGAATGAAGATTTAGAGATTGAAGGAATTTTGTTAACCATGTATGATATTCGCTTACGTTTATCGAACCAGGTGGTTGAAGAAGTGAAATCGCATTTTCAGGATATGGTGTTTAATACAGTTATTCACCGCACCACTAAATTAGCTGAGGCGCCAAGCTATGGCAAAACAATTATTATGTACGATGCCGTTGGAAAAGGTTCTGTTAATTATTTAAATCTTGCCAGAGAGATTCTGCAAAAAAACGGGCTCACTAAAATAAGCAACGACGAGCGTTTTATTGATGTGGATGAAGATGTTGAAGAACTTGAGTAAGAGGTACGAGGTGTGAGGTTGGAGGTACGAGAGAAAAAAGTTTAGAAAATAAAATTAAGAAGATAAAAAATGAAGAAGTCAGCATTGGGGCGCGGATTAGGTGCCTTACTAGAAAGTTCTAAAACAGATATTACTACCAGGCAACAAGGCAGCGCAGCGCCTGTGGCCAATACCGTTAGCGCTTTAAAAATTAGTCAGATTGAAACTAACCCTTTTCAGCCCCGCACGCATTTTGATGCGGATGCTTTGAAAGAACTAAGTAAATCCATCAAAGAGCACGGCATTATACAGCCTATTACGGTGCGCAAAATGGGTTACGATAATTACCAGCTTATTTCGGGCGAGCGCCGCTTTCGTGCCTCGCAATTAGCCGGATTAAAAGAGATACCCGCTTACATTCGTATTGCCAACGATCAAACCATGCTTGAGATGGCATTGGTTGAAAACATACAGCGGGAAGATTTAGACGCTATAGAAATTGCCATCAGCTACAAACGCCTTATCGACGAATGTAGTTTAACGCAGGAGGGTTTGGCAGATAAAGTGGCCAAGCAACGTTCAACTATCACCAACTATTTGCGTTTATTAAAATTGCCGGCAGAGATTCAAAAAGGCATTCGCGATAAGCAGGTAAGCATGGGGCACGCGCGCGCTTTAATAAATATTGAAGACAGCGATTTGCAATTGGCTCTCTTTGCAAAAATATTGGAAGAAAATCTTTCGGTTAGAGATATTGAAAGTATTGCCCGCGGCGAAAAAGTAAAAGCGCAGCCAAAACGCAAAGTAAAAAGCGTTGTTAGCCTCGAGGACAAAAAAATTATCGAAAAACTAAATAAAGTATTGGCCAATCCCGTTGTACTAAAACGCCGCAAGGATGGCAGCGGGGCGGTAACATTAAGTTTTAAAAACGACGGACAGTTTGAAAAAATACTTTCTTATTTTGAAATTTACTAAGCATCATACATTCGTTTTATTTCTCCTGCTTTTTGTTTTTTCAAACTCGTTTGCTCTAAAAAGCGACAATTTATCTCTTTACCTTAAAAGAACTCCCACCGATTCTCTAAAAAGAATCATAAACCATGAGGCTAATAAAGCTTCGTTGATGTCGGCCATACTGCCCGGACTAGGGCAAATTTACAATCGCAAATACTGGAAACCGCCTATTATTTATGCCGCCATTGGTGCCTTTGCTTATTTTTCCATTGGATTTAACAGCGATTATCAAAATTATCATCACGAGCTTTTGTATCGGTTTGCCAACAATCAACAAATAAATACATTTCCAAAATATACTATAGATAACCTGGTAGTACTAAAAAATCAATCCAAAAAATACCGCGACATGTGTTTTATTGGCATGGGCATTTTTTATGTTTTAAATATTATTGATGCCAATGTAGACGCGCATCTAAGACCATTTGATGTAAGCGACAATCTTTCTTTAAGTATTAAGCCAAAAGCTTTTTATTGTGCGCAAAGTCCAATGGGTGTGGCCGGTGGAATTTCTGTAGCTTTGCATTTTAAATAAAACAAATGAATATAGTACTCTTCGGTTACGGCAAAATGGGCAAAGAAATTGAGCAAATTGCTTTGCAGCGTAAGCATACCCTTGTTTTAAAAATTGATAAGGATAATATTGGCGATGCGTCAAAAGAAGCTTTGCAAAAAGCAGATGTGGCTATTGAGTTTAGTACTCCGCATACAGTTTCTGATAATATTGCACGCTGTTTTGATGCGGGTTTGCCTATTGTGGTTGGTGCCACAGGTTGGTACGATAAGTTTGATGAGATAAAAAATAATTGCTTACAAAATAAAAACGCGCTTTTTTATGCAACTAATTACAGTGTAGGCGTAAATCTATTTTGGAAAGTTACCGAGCAGATGGCGAAATTAATGGCCGGTTTTCCGGAGTACGAAGCTTCGATGCAGGAAATTCATCACATACATAAATTAGATAAGCCCAGTGGTACTGCCATCACAACGGCTGAGAAATTGCTTGCTAATCAATCGCAAAAAAAGAAATGGAGCATTGATAATAAAAACAGCAAGGATGAATTATATATTGATGTGCTAAGAGAAGATGAAGTGCCGGGCACGCACACCGTTTATTACAAATCGGCCATTGACGACATCAATCTTACCCACACTGCCTACAACCGCAAAGGCTTTGCTTTAGGCGCCGTTTTGGCCGCCGAATTTTTAAAGGACAAGCAGGGTATTTATACTATGAGCGATATGCTATAAACAAGGAAGTCCCGCTTACTCGCAAGGCACACCAGGTCAACCAAATTCAAAAACCCAAAAACAATTTATGACCCTTGTTTTGGTTATAAAAATGTAAAAAAAGAGCCCTTTTTTGTATCAGAAAAAGATGTATTTTAATACCCTATTAAATTAGTGCTTTTTGTGAAGAAAATTTTCTTACTACTTTTCTTTTTTAGCTCTTTAATCAGCTTGCATGCGCAGGAAGGGAATTACTATATAAACAACTTCACTCCTTCTACGTATGGTGCCAGCGATCAAAACTGGTGCGTTACACAAGACAGCCTGGGCCGTTTATTTGTAGCCAACCTCAATGGCGTTTTGGTATACGACGGGGTTTACTGGAAAGTAATTTTAATAACCGGTGCCAAAGAGTGCGTTTCGCTAACAAAATCCGACAAGAGCACTATTTATGCCGGGGGAAGCGAAGAGTTTGGCTTTTTAGACAATGGCCCTAATGGTTTATTCAAATATAATTCGTTAAGCGCCACTTTACCCGAAAAAGAAAAAGAGTTTGGAAATATTTGGGCCATACACGCCATTGGAAAAAACATCTTTTTTTGCAGCAACGAGCGTATTTTTTGGTACGAAAACAATGTCTACAAAAAAAGCTTCACTCCAACAGGCCAAAAATTTCATACTTTTTTTAATATGGGTACCACACTTATGGTGCGCGAGCAAGGCGTGGGCTTATCCTTCTTCAGCAATGGTTCTTTAAAAAAAATAATGGGCTCGGGCGAGTTGGCCGACGTTAGGGTTTATTCTGTACTGCATCAAAAAGATCATTTGTACTGGCTTTGTTCGCGTAAAGGAATGTACACGCTTTATTTTAATATCAACAAACCCGAAATAAGTAATCTGGTAAAGGTAAACTCACCCATAGATAATTGGATGATTGAAAATGATGTTTACTGCGGCACTAAATTAAATGATAATTTATATGCACTAGGCTCAATAAAAAAGGGAGTTATTCTAGTTGATCAAAATTACAAAATTGTAAATCACATCAATTACGAAAAAGGAGTACAAGATGACGCCGTTAAATATATTTACAAAGATTTTTCGGGTCATATGTGGCTTGCACTCAATAAAGGACTTAGTTATGTAGAAATAAACAGTCCTATAACTTTTCTTGGAAAAAGTAATGGCGTAAGCAGCACTATTGAAGCCATCGGAAAATTAAACAACACGCTTTACATTGCAACCGACAAAGGCCTTCAATCATTAAACAGCAAAACCAATATTTTTGAGCCCACTGATTTGAATGAAGAAATTTTATCGCTCAGTACAGTTGGAAATAAAATGTTTGTGGGCGCAAAAACCGGCCTTTATCGTATAGACCAGAGCGGCATAAAGAAATTCGATATTCTTGAAACTGAAGTTAAAAAAATATTTATTCTACCTCAGGATAACTCCTACATGTATCTCTCTACCGACGCAGGCCTTTTATTTGTAAAATACAATGGTAAAGAAATAGAAATACTTAAAACCTTTAACAATACCGAAATCATAGAAAGCTTCGCTATCGACAAAAACAAATGCGTTTTCTTTGGAACCAGATCAAAAGCAATTTACCTATTAGACCCTTTAAAACCCGATACTTTATTGCCACTTTCTTTGGGTAAGCTTGTTAAAAACGCAAATTATCAAACAAGCGTGGCTACTTACGATAACCGTGTAATTATTGTTTGCGACGAAGGCATTTTTTCGCCGGTGGGTTATCCTAATGTCAAAATCATTAAAGAAAAAAAATTCGATGTGCCCGAATTAAAATACTTAAATCTTTATTATTGCATCCCTTCCAAAAACGATGTGTGGCTATCCTCCACTATACTTAGTGATGTTTACCATATTAAAGATTTTCCGGTTTTTACTATTTTGCAGGCACCCACAACACCCGGCGGTAAATTTACTTATAAAGAAAAACATTTTCTTTACCGTATTCGCGGGGTAAACCGAGTGCATTGTACGCTTAACGATTCGGGCAAAGTATTTTTGGGTACCGAAAACGGTATGTTTATTTATGATGAAAATAAAAAAGAAAAATTTTATACGTTTAACACATTCATCTCACGAGTAAGAATGAATAATGATACACTCGAAAACATAACGGCTGCGTCAACCATACCCGACGTTCAAATAAAATACAAAGACCATAAAATAAATTTCCTGGCAGCTGCCTCCGATTACTACAATACAAAAATTCTTGAATTTTCGTATTATCTGGAAGGCAAAGACACCACTTTTTCCGATTGGACTTTAAACCGAGAAGTAAGCTACACAAACTTAAATGAAGGCACTTATACCTTTCATCTAAAGAGCCGAAACGTATTAGGTGTTGACGGCAATCCGGTAAGTTTTTCATTTACTATTTTGCCACCCTGGTACCGCACCATTTGGGCTTACACGCTTTACATACTTGGTTCTATTGGTTTAATTTGGTTTATAGTTGCCTACAATACACGCCGCTTAAAAGAACAAAACATTAAACTTGAAAAAATTATTACCGAGCGTACAAAAGAAATAGAACATCAAAAAGAAGAAATCGAACACAAAAATCAGGAAATTACAGATAGTATTAACTACGCCAAGCGCATTCAGCAAGCCATTTTACCGCCGGTTATTGAGATTTTCAAAATTTGGAAAGACCTTTTTGTTTTTTATCAGCCAAAAGATATTGTAAGCGGCGATTTTTACTGGTTCCATAAAATCAGTAACAACGAAATTTTGATTGCTTGTGCCGATTGTACGGGCCACGGTGTACCCGGAGGATTTATGAGTATGATTTGTTCAGACAAACTGAATGATGCCGTTAAAGAAACGCATGACCCTGCCAAGATATTATTTCACGTTAACAACAATGTTAAAAAAGCGTTGCGCCAAACCGAAACGTCTGACGAGAATGTAAATAAAGACGGAATGGAAATTTCGTTGGTGCGTATAAACTTTGCCACACAAAAAGTTTGGTTTGCAGGGGCTAACCGGCCGCTATGGTTAATTAAAAAAGGCAGCGAAGATATTGAAGAGATTAAACCTACCAAGGCCAGTATTGCCAGCTTTACCAAAACTGATTTTGAATACCAGGGCCACGAATTACAGTTAGTAAAAGGAGATTTGGTGTATTTAACTTCTGACGGTTACCCCGATCAGTTTGGGGGAGTTGACGGAAAAAAATTCATGACCAAGAATTTCAAAAAATTAATTCTGTCTATAAAAGATTTGGGTATACGCGAACAGGAAAGCACTATCACAAACGTAATTAACCAATGGAAAGAAGGTTACGAGCAGGTAGATGATTTATTGGTTATTGCTTTCAGACTTTAAATTTTTATTTGAAAAATGAATTCTGTAGAAATAAAATCGCTTACAAAATCCTACGGAAAATTTTCTGTCCTTAAAAATATAAACCTCGAAGTTGCCGAAGGTTCTATCTTCGGGTTAATTGGCCCCAATGGTGCAGGAAAAACAACTTTGATAAAAGCAATGGTTGGGGCACTTAAAATTAACTCGGGCCAAATTTCTGTTCTTGGCAAAAATCCACTTAAAAATAGCTGGGACCTTAGGCGACAAGTGGGATATATGCCTCAATCACCTTCCCTTTATGGAGACCTTTCGGCCAGGCAAAATATTTCATTTTTTGGTAAAGCGCAAAATATTTCGGGACTCGAAAAAGAGGTAGACAAAATTTTAGAATTTACGGAGCTTACAGAACGTGGTAACGACCCTGTAAGAAATTTCTCGGGCGGTATGCAGAAACGTGTTTCGCTGGCCTGTGCGCTCATACATTCTCCAAAAATTATTTTTTTGGATGAACCAACCGCTGCCGTCGACCCTCACCTCAAGCAACGTACCTGGGAACTGTTTAAAAAACTTTCAAAACAAGGAATAACTATTTTTGTAAGCACGCATTTAATGGATGAAGCCTTGCTTTGCGATAAGATTACAATTTTAAGACAAGGCGAGGTTCTTGCAGTGGATACCCCGCAAAATTTTTTGGCGCGTGGTAAAACTAAAATCAAATACGAAAAAAACGGCGAGGCAAAAGAACTTATTTCGGGTTCGGATGCTTTTTCGCTTGCCATAGAATTAAAAAAATTAGGATTGCAAAGCGATATTAGCAAAATACAAATCGAACAGGATAACATCGAAAATATTATACTTCAAATTACCGACAAAAAGCAAGAGTGAAACACGCGTTTATAATAGGTGCCAGGGTAATCGCCCAATTAAAAGGAGATAAACGCTTTCTGGCCTTATCTTTAATAGCTCCGCTTATAATTATTTATCTGCTTAAATTATTATTCGACGCGATTGCTCCGCCGCCGCTTCCTTCTATTCCGGGAATGATGCCTTTGGGCTTGGATCTTTTTTCTGCTGCCAAATTTATTTTACCTGCAGCCGCCTTCATTGTACATTTTTTAAGTTTCGTACTTTGTGCCATACTTTTGGTACAGGAAAGAACGCGAGGTACGCTCGACAGAATGTTAATCAGCGGGTTTCGTAAAATTTCGATTATTAGCGGCTATACCATCGGATATTTTGGTCTTGCCACCTTACAGGCTTTGCTTGTTATTGCTGAAGCGAATTATTTATTTGATTTTAATTTTCCATTTAAAACTATTTGCATACTTTTTTTGGTGATTTGGTTGCTGGCAATAGTTTCGGTGATGCTTGGTATTTTTATTTCTACTTTTGCGAGGCACGAGGGGCATGTTTTTCCTTTTATTCCCTTAATTATTCTTCCTTCTGTTTTTCTTACCGGAGTTATTGTTGACCCCGAAAAATTACCGCGCCTTGCTAATTATCTTGGTTATTTATTTCCCTTGCGTTACGCCAATAACATTATAATAACACTTCAAAAAAATAATTACGGATTTAACGATCTTTGGCCGGATTTCCTTATTTTGATAGTGTATGCCATTGCTCTTTTGCTATTGGCGGCGGGCACCATGAAAGAGAAAGAATAGACCGTTATACGGATACAGATTCTTTACCTATATACCATAATTTGGTTTCTTATCTTGATTTTTGGGTAAATGAAGCGTTTATCCGCATATCCGTATGGCCGCCATTCCCAATCTGTTTTATTTTTAGTAAATTTGCAGACTGAATTTATGGCTTTTAAACGACATCTTATAACTGCTGCCCTGCCCTATGCAAACGGGCCCGTGCACATTGGCCACCTTGCAGGTTGCTACCTGCCTGCCGATATTTACGTGCGCTATTTGCGCAGCAAAGGCGAAGACGTGAAGTTTATTTGCGGCAGCGACGAACACGGTGTGCCCATTACCATAAAAGCAAAAAAAGAAGGCATCACCCCGCAGCAAGTGGTAGATAAATACCATAAAATTATGGGCGACGCGTTTAAAGAGTTCGGAATTTCATTCGATATCTATTCGCGCACTTCAAGCAAAACACATCATCAAACGGCGTCCGATTTTTTTAAAAAACTGTACGATAAAGGAAGTTTTACCGAGCAAGTTACGGAGCAGTATTACGACGAAGAAGCAAAAACTTTTTTGGCCGACCGCTACATTATTGGAACATGCCCCAAATGCGCTAACGAAAACGCGTACGGCGACCAATGCGAAAAATGTGGAACTTCTTTAAGTCCTACCGAATTAATTAATCCCCGCTCTACCCTATCGGGCGCCAAGCCTGTTTTAAAAGAAACGAAAAACTGGTTTTTACCTTTAGATAAACTTTCTCCAAAAATAAAAGCTTATATCGAGCAACACAAAGACTGGAAGAGTAATGTGTATGGCCAGTGTAAAAGTTGGTTAGACAGTGGTGATGGCTTGCAACCGCGCGCGATGACGCGCGATTTGGATTGGGGAGTTCCGGTGCCCGTTAAAGGTGCCGAAGGAAAAGTTTTATACGTGTGGTTTGATGCGCCCATTGGTTATATCTCGGCAACAAAAGATTTAATTCCTAACGACTGGGAAAAATACTGGAAGGATAAAGAAAGTCGTTTAGTGCATTTTATTGGCAAAGACAATATTGTTTTTCATTGCATCATTTTTCCTGCTATGCTTATGGAGCATGGTGAATTTGTATTGCCTGACAATGTTCCTGCCAACGAGTTTTTAAATTTAGAAGGAGATAAAATTTCTACTTCGCGTAATTGGGCAGTTTGG
>JBBQRR010000028.1:0-53494 GCA_038214655.1 Bacteroidia bacterium
TATTTAAATACCCCTCGCAAAAAATAATTTTACTTGCCGAAACATTATTGTAAACAATATTTTCTCCTTCAAAATGCAATAAAGAGTAATCAAAACTTTCTTTTACGTAGCCGTTTCTTTGCTCTAAAAAATTTCGGGTAAGTTCTAAAAATTTGGTAACATCCACATAGCCGCCTTGCTTTACAAACGCGTAAGAATCTTTGCAAAAACTGTACTCGTCTTTGGGCTTATGAATCTTGCCGTCAATAAATTCGTTTAGCTCGTTTATAGATTTTTTTTGCCAAAGGATTTCTTCTTCTTCATTGGTAAAAATGCGGGCAATTTTTACGGGATGCAGTAATTGTGATTGAAATTTTTCTTCCAGTTCTTCGTAAAAATCAATCATGCAGGGCAAAACCATATCGGCCAGCCAACTTTGCGTAAGCCGCTTAAAAACGATGGGATTGTAAATGCCGCCTGCTACTTTCGAGCAATTGCTTAAAACCGGATTATCTATAACAACCACACTTTTGCCCTCGTTCATTAACTCAAGCGCCAGTATGCTTCCTGCCAATCCTTGTCCTACCAGTATGAAATCAGTTTTTCTCAGAAAATAAATATAACAATAAATTTGGTAACCGTGCTTTTACAAAGAAAGCATAAACAATTCTTTTAAAAAAGTTTGATAAAACATTTTACTTAACTAATCTTGTACAAACAAATGTACAATGATTATTGACTTACGCAGCGATACGGTAACAAAACCCACCAAAGGCATGTTAGATGCCATGATGAGCGCACCGGTTGGCGATGATGTTTTTAACGAAGACCCAACAGTAATTAAGCTAGAAGAAAAACTGGCCACCATGTTTGGTAAAGAAGCAGGCTTGTTTTGTCCCAGTGGCACTATGACTAACCAGATTGCTATTGCGGTGCATACAAAGCCGGGCGATGAAGTTATTTGCGATGTAAACTCGCATATTTATAATTACGAGGGTGGCGGCATTGCCCGCAACTCGGGCGTGCAGGCAAAACTGTTGCAGGGCGATAGAGGTAGAATTACAGCACAACAAATTGCCGAAAACATAAACGCCACTTATGATTGGCTTACGCGTACCAGCCTGATAGAACTTGAAAATACCGTAAACAGGGCAGGGGGCAGCTGTTATACCAATGATATGGTTGAGCCCATTGGCAAATTATGTAAGGAGAAAAATTTAAACTTTCATTTAGACGGCGCCCGTGTTTTTAATGCTTTGGTTGAGACAAAAGAAAGCACGCAGCTTGCCGGTAAGCATTTTGACAGTATTTCAATTTGCCTTTCTAAGGGACTGGGAACGCCTGCGGGCTCGGTTTTATTGGGATCTAAAAATTTTATAAAAGAGGCCCGCCGGGTGCGTAAAACTTTTGGGGGTGGAATGCGGCAAGTGGGCTTTTTGGCCGCTGCGGGCATCTATGCTTTGGATAATAATATCAACCGCTTAAAAGAGGACCATAACAGAGCAAAAAGCATAGAAAAAATGCTTAAACAATTACCTTATGTAGAAAGCATATTGCCTGTGGATACCAATATCTTAATCTTTAATTTAACCAATAAAATTACCGGCACGGCCTTCGAAAAAAAGTTGGCAGAAAACAACATAAAAACCGCCATGTTTGGCCCCCAAACAATACGTATGGTTACGCATATGGATTTTACAGATGATATGTTATCGGGGCTTGAAAAAGTACTAAAATCTATCTAACATTTTACGTTCAAAAACATCCCCCGTCGGACTTCGTCCTGACGTCCCCCTTCAAAGGGGGAACCGATTTTTCTAAGTTTAAAATTATTGCTGATTTCGGAATTTAGAATAGCCCCTTACAGGGCAAATTCAGCAGCGCAAAATATTTATTATACCTAAAGCGAAGAATGAGCTTTAGACTAAAAATAAAAGTAAAGCCGGTTCCCCCTCCGCCGCGGCGGAGAAGGGGGCAGCTCTTTCCGATGAAATCGTGAAAGAGCAGGGGATGTTATAGGTAGTAAGCTTTTTGAGTAGTAAATATTAACATCCAAGGCCTAAAAACCCACAATAACTCCTTCATTTCCACGTTATTTTGTTATATTTTTGTAGGGTATAATGTACAGCTTGAAAAGTCTGTTAAAAAATATTGTTTTTTGTTTAGCCATGTGCTTTACTGCGCATGCTATAACCTCGCCTGAAGTGCGTTGTGTTTTGGTGCAACCAAACGGTAATGTTACGCTTACCTGGGCGGTGCCATCGGATC
This sequence comes from Bacteroidia bacterium, assembly GCA_038214655.1. Classification (GTDB taxonomy): domain Bacteria; phylum Bacteroidota; class Bacteroidia; order B-17B0; family Aurantibacillaceae; genus PALSA-968. Next base: position 2,248 of record JBBQRR010000028.1, read on the forward strand.
CTTTAAACGAGTTTAAAAGTTACGAAGTTTTTTATTCAAATTTACTTGTTGGGCCGTATACCAATATGGCTAGCATTTCCTCTTATTCCACCAATTTTGCAACTTGCTTTACCTGTAACGCCAATACGCAATCAATTTATTTTTATGTGCAGGTAAAAACTTTATTAAGCGTAGTTTTGCCGGCCTTGGATACGGTTAGAAGTATTTTTCTCTCGCTAATTTCACCGCCCTTTTCACAATACGCAAAATTGCAATGGAACGATTTTAAACTTCCCTTACCCGCGGGCCTTGCTACTTCGTACAAAATTTGGCGCGAGTACCCAATGGGAAGCTGGAACCAAATAGCAACAATACTTACAAACACTACAAGCATTCCAAACAATTATCAGTTTACAGATACTATCAGCGTTTGCCAGGATTCAATTAATTACCGCGTAGAGTTAATTGACCCTGTTTTGCCCTGTAATTCTATGTCTAACATTAGAGGAGGATGGTTTAAGGATAAAAACCCTCCATCGGTACCTACACTCGATTCGGTTAGTGTAAATGGTGCCGGCCTTGCTATAATGGGAATAGGACCATCTCCTTCTCCTGATACAAAATGTTTTGTAGTATATAAGTACGTTGGTGTTCATCCTACAGGAACATATGTTGTACTAGACACTGTCTGCACTAATAACATGAATGTTGCTTACACATATTCCGCATCCTCGGCAGGCACAGGCAGCGAAGAGTATTCAGTAGCAGCAATAGACAGCTGCGGCAATATTAGTCAGATTGCACTAAACAGTCAGGTCACCATTTATTTAAAAGTTATTTACGATATATGTAGTAGGACAGCAACACTTAGTTGGAACCAGTATATAAATATGCAAGGCAGTGTTGCCCGTTACGAAATTTTATATTCGATAAACGGCGGTGCATGGATTCATTTAGGGGATACAACCGTTGCCATGACTTACAAACACAAAGGGTTGGTAAACGGAAATACCTACTGTTATAAAATCCGCGCGCACAATGTAACCAATACGGTAACTTCTACTTCCAATAAATTTTGCATTGTTCCGGCTCCTTCCGTATTACCCAATTATATTTACTTGAGTAAAGTGAGCGTAATTAATCCTCCCGAAAAAATTGACGTTGAGTGGCATGTTGATAATAGTGTAAAGCTTGGCGGCTTTGAAATTTATCGCGGCACAAATTACGCGGGCCCTTATGCAAATGCAGGGATAGTAATCAGTAACGGCGGGGCAAATTATGCGTTTACCGATAATAATATGGATGCCGCGGCACGTTCGTACTATTACAAAATCCAGGTGCTGGATACCTGCATGAATCCTATCATGAAAAGCGATACCAGCAACACGGTGCATTTAACGGCTTTTGCCAGCGGTAATTTATCGGCAACTTTAAACTGGAATTATTATAACAAATGGTTAGGTAACGTTGTTGGATATAATATCTATCGCAGTCTGGATGGCGTTTTTTCATTGGTTACAACAGTAAGTTCCGGAACAAATAGTTATGTGGATGATGTATCTAATTACACCACTTACAGCGGCAAGTTTGTTTATTATGTGGAGGCCATAGAGGGTGCGGGCAATCCGTACGGCTTTACGGCTTTGAGCGAAAGTAATTACGCTGAGGTTTATATTGACGCAAATCTTTTTGTGCCGAATGCTTTTTGTCCGAAGGGTTATAACAAAATATTTATTCCGGTAGCCGATTATATTGAGAAAACCGATTACAGGCTCAGTATTTTTAACCGATGGGGAGCCAAAATTTTTGAAACTGAAGATCAAACCCAGGGCTGGGACGGGGGCAAGGACGAAGAGGGCATTTACGCCTGGTTGATACAATATAAGACCTCCATCGGCGAATACCGCGAGCAAAAAGGCACGGTTATGCTAATACGCTGATAAATTTTCGTTAAAGTTTAGACTTTCTCAAATACGGTACGGCAATAATTCTGTATCTTTGAAAAAGTTTTTCAGTATGACCGCCCCTTACTCCAACAAATTTGTAAACGAAGGCCTTACTTACGATGATGTATTGCTGGTACCGGCATACTCTGAGGTTTTGCCCCGCGAAGTAGAAACAAAATCGCAATTTACACGAGAAATCACCCTTAACGCGCCCATCGTTTCTGCAGCCATGGATACCGTTACCGAACACCGTATGGCTATTGCTATGGCTCAGGAAGGCGGTATTGGCGTACTTCATAAAAACATGAGCATAATTGAGCAGGCCGAAGAAGTTCGAAAAGTAAAACGTTCGGAAAGCGGAGTGATTATGGAGCCCCTTACCTTAAATGACAACAGCACCGTTGCCGATGCAATGGATTTAATAAACGGAAATAAAATTGGGGGAATACCTGTAGTTGACAAGGCTCATAAACTAATTGGTATTTTAACCAATCGCGATTTGCGTTTCGAGAAAAATCCAAAGCGCCCTGTTACGCAGGTTATGACGCCCCGCGAGAAACTTGTAGTGGCAAACCAGGGCATCACCCTAAAAAAGGCCGAAGAAATTTTACAGAAACACAAAATAAAAAAGTTACCGATAGTTGATAAGAACAATAAACTTGCGGGGCTTATTACGTACAAGGATATTATTAAAATAAAGGACCACCCAAAAGCCTGTAAAGATTCTTTAGGGTGTTTGCGTGTAGCGGCTGCATTAGGTGTTACTGCTGATACCATGGAACGCGCAGAAGCATTAGTGAGAGCAGGTGTGGATGCCATGATTATTGATACCGCGCATGGACACTCAAAAGGTGTTATTGATATGCTAAAGCTGGTAAAGAAAAAATTTAAAGACACACAAATAATTGCCGGCAACATTGCTACCGGCGAAGCTGCGCTTGATTTGATAAAAGCGGGAGCAGATGCTGTTAAAGTGGGTATTGGCCCGGGTTCTATTTGCACTACGCGTGTAATTGCAGGTGTAGGCGTTCCGCAATTAACGGCTGTTTTAGAAGTGGCGCACGCGCTTAAAGGAAAAAATGTTCCGCTTATTGCGGATGGAGGAATTCGCTTTAGCGGAGATATAGTTAAGGCCCTGGCCGCAGGCGCAGGCTCAGTAATGCTGGGTTCTATTTTTGCCGGTTTGGATGAGTCGCCCGGCGAAACGATTATTTACGAAGGAAGAAAATATAAATCTTACCGCGGCATGGGCTCTATTGAGGCCATGCAAATGGGCTCTAAGGACCGTTATTTTCAGGATGCCGAAGATGACCTTAAAAAGCTGGTTCCTGAGGGAATTTCGGGCCGCGTACCCTTTAAAGGGCAGTTGTCGGAAATATTTTATCAACTGATGGGAGGGCTTCGTGCGGGCATGGGTTATTGTGGTTCAAAAGACATAAAAGCCCTGCAACAAGCCAAGTTTATACGCATTACCACGGCGGGCGTTACCGAGAGCCATCCGCACGATGTGTTCATAACCCGTGAGGCACCAAATTATAGCCGTAAATAAAATTTTTAGTATTTTTCCCTCGTCAAACCCTTACTATGAAGTCTGAAATTATTGCCAAACTCGAAGCGCTCTTACAAAGTGAAGATGTACATGCCGTTGCCGCGCAGATAAAAGATATTCAAAAAGAGTACGAAGAAGCTTTTACCAAAGAAATGGAAAAGGCCAAACAAACTTTTATTAACGAAGGCGGCAAAGCAAACGAGTTTGCTTATACCCGCAGCGCCGAAGACGAAAAACTTATTTTTCTGTTCGGTAAATTCAGTCGCATGCAAAAAACCCAAAAAGAAAAAAAGGGTAACGAGCAGGAAGAAAATTACAAAATTAAAATGGGCATCATTCGCGACCTTGGCGATCTTTCTAAATTGGAAGTTAACATCAGCGGAGCCATAAAAAAAATGCACGAGCTGCAAACCAAATTTAAAGAAACAGGTAATGTTCCTGCAGCAAAACACAAAGAAGTTTTGAGCGAGTACAACAAAGTCGTTGACGCGTTTTATTTTGGACTGAATTTATACAAAGCTTCGCAGGAAGTTGATTTGAAAAAGAATTTTGAAGCGAAGACTGAGTTGCTTGAAAAGATGAAAAAATTGGTTGACTCTGACAATGTAAAAGATGTTGAGCGCACCATAAAAGTATTTAGAGGAGAGTGGGAAAATATAGGCGCCGTGCCGCAAGAAAAATGGCTTGCCGTTAAAGACGAATTTAAACAGCTCAACGATAAAATAAACGATAAGATAAGGGAGTTCTACGGTCAGCAAAAAGAAACTCTGGGCCAAAACCTGGAATCTAAAAAAAAACTGATAGAGAAAGCAAGGACAGTGGTAGTGATATGGCCCAAGACTGAAAAAGAGTGGGAGCAGAAAACAAAAGCTATTTTAGATATTCAAAACGAATATAAAGAAGCGGGACGCACCGAACAAAAAAGCGGCGATGTTGTTTGGAAAGAATTTAGAGAAGTATGCGATACTTTTTTCGACAAGAAAAAAGAATTTTTTGAGCAAGCTAAAGGCAAATACGACGAGGCCAAGCAAAAAAAACAAAAATTAATTGAAGAAGCTTCCGAGTTAAAAGCTAATACCGATTGGCAGCGCACCGGCGAAAAATTAATGAATCTACAACAGCAATGGAAAAAATTGCCTAACGCACATCCAAAAGACGAACATAGGCTGTACGAATCTTTTCGCGCGCAGTGCAATCATTTTTTTGAAAGTAAGCGTCTTGCTTTTGCCGAGCAGAATGCTGCGCTTGAGCAAAACACGGCGGCTAAAGAAGCCATCATTGCAAACTTAACTGCATTTACACCCGGTGCAGATGCGGAAGAAAATACCAAGGCTCTAAAAGAATTTACCAAGCAGTGGCAGGATAGTGGTCAAGCACCCAACAGCGAACGCAAAAGACTAAACGATGCTTTTTATAATAAGCTCGAAGAATTTTACGGAGCACTTGCAGGTAATGACGAAGAAAAGCAATTAATAAAATTCAAATTAAAAATTGAGCGCTTTGAGCAGATGCAGGATGGTTTTGATTTGTTGCGCAAAGAAAACGACTATATAAAAAAGCAATTAACCGAAATTCAGCATCAGGTTAATACCTTCGAAAATAACATGGGCAATTTTAAAAGCAGCAGCAAAACCAAGAGCCCTTTTTTAATTGAGATAGAAGGAAAAATTGCCGCCGAAAAAGCTAAGGTAGACGAGTGGAAGCGTAAGCAAAAGCTTGTTAAAGAGGTAATGGACAAACTTACCAAGCCTCAAAACGCCGATAATTAACATTTCTTGCCGTTAAACCTTTTTTGGTAAATTTTCATAGGAGATATGAGAAATTATTCTATATTTGTTTAACCAAAAACCAATTACATGATTAAAAAAATACTTTTAGTTTGTTTTGCTTTTACCCTTATTACTGCTAAAGCGCAAACGTATTACGAAAACGTAGCTCAGATTTTTATTAATCGTTGCACTTCATGTCATAATCAGTATGGCCACGCCAATCTTGTTGGGTATAGCAATGCAAAAAGTTATAATGGCAACATGACTTCGTATCTTCAAACAGGTTATATGCCGCCATGGTCTCCGGATACAAATTATACACGTTTTTTTCACGAACGTTTAATTACCGCTCAAGAAAAAAGTGATATTCTTAGCTGGATTAGCGGAGGCAATTTGTATATAGATACAACCTTGGCACCAACGCCTCCTGTTTACTCTAAATATAAATTACATGGTACTCCAAGTTTGGTATTGCAAATACCAACTTTTGCAAGTAATGCTACTAACGCAGATAAATACAATTGTTTTGCTTTACCATCGGGTTTAACCCAGGATGTTTATTTACGTGCTTTCGAAATTGTTCCGGGCGACCCTACCATTGTGCACCACGTAGTAGTAAATATAGATACAACAGGCAGTATTGCCAGCGATCTTTCAGGAAATTGTTTTACCGAGCCGGGCCAATTTAGTATTGGCGGATACGCTCCGGGTGGAGAACCTTTGGTTTTTCCGGGTGTTTCTCCTCTTAAATTGGGGATGCGCATTAAAGCCGGTTCAAAAGTAATACTGCAAATACATTACCCTAAAGGAACCGGTGGGTCTTTAGACAGTACACAAATACGTTTGTATTTTTATCCTGTAGGCACAACAGGTATCAGACCTTTAATTGCAAAAACTATCTTACAGAATTGGAACTTATATATTCCTGCTAATACTTCGGCCACTTTTACGGCTATGTATCCAACCAACAGCAGTACATTAGGCTCTCCTATATCTATTTACTCGGCCTTTCCGCACTCTCATAAAATTTGTACTTCTATAACCAATTGGGCCGATAACGGAACAACTACTATACCTTTAATTAAAACACCTAATTGGGATTTTAACTGGCAGGGATATTATATTTACCATAATATGGTAAAAATTCCGGCAGGGTATAAAATTCGTTCAAGCCACGTATTCAATAACACCACGTCTAACCCAAACAATCCTAATCCTGCTTTAGTAATTGCGGGTACCAGCACAACCGATGAGATGTTGTTTGATGCTTTTATGTATGCCAGTTATCAGGCCGGTGATGAAAATATTAGCATTGATTCTTTATTACAGCAAGATACCTTGCTTGTGGCTAACGTTAAGAATTATACCAATCCGTTGGTGGGTAAAGTAGGAGTGTATCCAAATCCGTCCAGCGATAAAGTAAATATTACTTACGATTTAAGTAAGGGCGCCTTTGTAAGCGTATCTGTTTACACTATTTTTGGCCAGGAGGTTTGTAAATTATTTAATGGCTACGAAATGCCCGGCACCCAGCGCCACGAGTGGGATGCGCGCAGTGGTGCAGTTGCAGCAGCACCCGGTATGTATATTTACAAAGTGATGATAGACAATTCTGTTCAGAGCGGAAAAATTATATTGAAAGCGAAGAATTAAAATTTAAAATGATCTAAATAAAAAAATCCCTCCGAAAGAAGGGATTTTTTTTGTTTAGTGAATTACTTCTCTAAAATCTTTTTAATATCCGGCCTGAAGTAAAGAGCGCTTTTTAAAACTTTGCCGTCTTCTCTAAATATGGGTTTTCCGTTTTCGTCGAGCTTGCTCATATTGCTACGGTGAATCTCGTCAAACACTTCTTCTATTTTGTGTTGTAAGCCGTGTTTTAAAATGGTTCCGTAGGTGATATAAAGTAAATCGCCCAGCGCGTCGGCAATTTCAACCAGATCGCCTTTTTTGCAGGCGTCTAAGTATTCTTCGTTTTCTTCTTTTAAAAGGTTGTAACGAAGTGTATAATTATTTTCATCAATCAAAGTAAGATCTTCGGCATTGCCAATCTTAAATGTTTCGTGAAACTCGCCCACGCTGTTAATTTTGTTTTTCATTTCTCCTCTTTTTTACTAACTCCTTATACTATTTCCTTATACTAACTCCTTATACTAACTCCTTTACTGCTTACTGCCAACTGCCTACTTCTTTCCGGCTGCTTTCTTCGCTGCGCGGTATTCGGTGTTTAAGCCGGTTAAAATCTCTCTGGTTAAATCTAATCCCGGCTTTGCGTACAAAACAGAACTTACATTGGCGGTGTAGGCTAAAATATAATCGTAGCGCCCGTTATTAAATCTGGCAATAAACTCAGATACTTTTCTCAACATCTCGCCTTGTTTTTTTGCAACTTCCTCTGTAAGGCCCTGCATTTGTTTTTCTTTGCTGGCAATTTCGTATTGCATTTGTTCGAGCCTTGTTTTTTCTTTAGTCAACTCCGCCTCGCTGCGCAAGCCCGCCTGTGCCGCCTGTTGCAATTCCTGATAGTCGGCCTGAAATTTAGCCACCATACTGTTGTATTGGCCTTCTAAGCCCGCCTGCCTGGCACGCATTTCTTTCGAGTTGTCCTGAATAAACTCATACTGAAAATCCAGCGAATCAATATTGAGGTAAGCAATCTTCGCATCTTTTAAACTGCCGGTGTTTGTAGCAAGCGTAGCGGGCGTTTGCAAAGTGGCTGCGCCTTGCATGCCCAATGCCGAAATGTCTTTTTTAACCCCACTGTACAGGTAAAATAAAACGGCCACCGCAGCAACCAGCATAATGTTTATGATTAGTGATACTTGTTTCATAGTTTTTTATTTTTTACTAAGTGGATAAGGCGCAAATTTTTTGTTTCCGTGCTTATGTTAGTGTTGATTTTTACTTTTTATTTATGTTTTTACTTTTTGCACTAAGACACAAAGGCACAAAGAATTGTGTGTTGTTGCGCTTATGTTAGTGTTGGTTTTTGATTCTTGTTTTTATAATTTTTCTTTGAGCCTTTGCGCCTTCGCGGTTAAATTTAGTTTATAATATCAAATCCTGTGTACTTCACTAACACGGCAGGAATTTTTATGCCGCTCTCAGTTTGGTTATTCTCAAGCAAAGAAGCCACAATGCGCGGTAAAGCCAAAGCACTGCCGTTTAAAGTGTGGCATAAATTTGTTTTTCCGTCGGCACCCTTGTAACGGCACTTCAATCGGTTTGTTTGAAACGTTTCGAAATTAGAAACCGAGCTTACTTCCAGCCAGCGCTTTTGCGCTGCGCTCCAAACTTCCATGTCGTAGGTTAGGGCAGAGGCAAAACTCATATCGCCCCCGCAAAGTTTAAGTGTGCGAAACGGCAATTCTAATTCTTTTAAAATTCCCGCCACAAACTCACGCATCTCTTCTAAAATTTCGTACGATTTATCGGGATGCGCAATTTGCACAATTTCTATTTTATCAAACTGATGCAAACGGTTTAGGCCGCGCACATCTTTTCCGTAACTGCCCGCTTCTCTTCTAAAACACGGCGTGTAACCGCAATTTTTTACCGGTAACTCGCTTTCTTTTAAAATAACATCGCGGTACATATTTGTTATAGGCACCTCGGCGGTTGGAATTAAATATAAATCATCCACACCCACATGATACATTTGTCCTTCTTTATCCGGAAGCTGCCCCGTTGCATAGCCACTATCTCCGTTTACTAAAATAGGAGGTTGCACTTCTAAATAACCCGCGCTTGTAGCTTTATCTAAAAAATAATTTATCAGCGCGCGTTGAAATCTTGCGCCCTTACCTTTATAAACCGGAAAACCGGCACCTGTAAGTTTTACGCCTAATTCAAAATCAATTAAATTATATTTTGCCGACAAATCCCAATGAGGAGCCGCGCTATCCGGCAAGTTTGGTTTTGTGCCGTGTTCAAAAGTTACTTCGTTGTCCTCGGGAGTTTTTCCTGCAGGAACTTTAATGCTTGGTGTATTTGGAACTTGTACCAGCAAAGCATGAATTTCTTCTTCCACCAATTTTAACTGCTCGTCAAAATTTTTCTCGGCAAGTTTTAATTCGCCGGTGCGCATTTTTATTTTATCGGCTTCTTCTTTTTTTCCGCTCTTCATCAAATCACCAACTTGTTTGGCTAATTGATTTGCCTCAGCTTTTACAGCTTCCGTTTCTTTTTGCACGGCGCGGCGTTTAGCATCCAGTTCAATTACTTTAGTAATAATTGTATCAGCGTCTTTAAAATTTTTTATCGCGAGGCGTTTTAAAACTTCGTCTTTGTTATCTCTTATATAATTTACCTGTAACATACTTGCTTTTACTAATGAGGTGTAAAAATAAAAAAATCCCTTCGCCAAAGACGAAAGGATTTAATAGTATTAATAAACAATTCGCTTATGCTGTTGCTTCCACCGGAAGAATAGACACGTACGAACGGTTATCGCGTTTCTTTTTAAACACCACGGTACCGTCAACCAGTGCAAACAAAGTATGGTCTTTGCCAATACCTACGTTTTCACCCGGAAAATGCCTTGTGCCGCGCTGGCGTACAATAATGTTGCCGGCAGTGCATGCAGAGCCGCCGTAAATTTTAACGCCTAAACGCTTACTGTGCGATTCGCGTCCGTTCTTTACTTTACCTTCACCTTTTTTATGTGCCATGATATTTAGTTTTTGAGTTATTGATTTGTTGAATGTTGATTGAGTAATTCTATAACTCAACAACTCTTCAACTCAATAACTGATTTTAGTCTTCTTTTTTCTTTGTTACTTTTTTAGCTGTAGTTTTTTTTGCAGCAGGAGCTTTTTTAACAGCCACTTTCGGAGCTTTTACTTCTGCAACTTCGTCTACATGAAAAGACGGTTTTACTTTTATTACCGGCTTAACTGCTAATTTTTCTTTTACGGTTTCGCCTTTTGGCAATACACCCTGAATTAACAGTTGTGTATAATCCTGCCTGTGGCCGTTAAGCTTTTGGTAGGTTTTGCGGCGTTTCTTTTTAAATACAAGCACTTTGTCTCCGCGCAAGTGTTGCACTACTGTGGCTGCTACTTTAGCACCATCTACATTGGGGTTGCCAACACTAACTTTGCCCGCGTTGTCTAATAACAACACTTGGTCAAACTCAACATCTGCACCCTCTTCAGCCTTTAGGCGGTGAACGAAGATTTTAATCCCACGTTCCACTTTAAATTGTTGCCCGGCTATCTCTACGATTGCGTACATTTTTATGGTTTTATTTTTATTAGTAATCCTTCTGCCTAAGCAAAAGTTCCCCTTTTTAGGGATGGCAAAGATAATAAATTTTTGTTTCCACACAAAATACAGGCAATTATAGCTAAAGACCCTATTTTTCAGGCTTTTCAGTTTTAAATTTCAGCTTTAAATAGTAAGTTTGTTGGGTATGATGGGCGGGCTTAAAAATAGGGGGTTAAGGGTAGTTTTGGGCCTTTTTTTACTTGTTTCGGTCCTAACCCATGCTCAAGAGTACAATTTTTCGGATATTACCCTGCACGACGGGCTTCCCAGCTCGCAAATTAACTGCATTTATCAGGACGCAGAAGGTTTTATTTGGATAGGAACCAACGAGGGCATTAAAAAATACGCCGGCAAAACCTTTATAGATATTTACGCCAAAAACTCGGTTTCGGCATCTCGCCCCATAAAGTCTATTGCCGAGAGCGATGGCTTTGTTTGGTTTGCCACCGACCGCGCTCTTTTTAAATGCGTGGGTAATTATGCCGAGGAGTTTCCGCTTTTTACCAAAACAAATCCCATTTTAATAAATCAGATTATTCCAGCCAGCGATTCGTTGGTGTATGTACTTACCACATTGGGTGTTTGGCAGTATAAAGCCGGGCAGTTTACCCAGGTTTATACCAATTTAAAAATTGACGTAGAAAATATTTTATGCGGATATCTGCGTAAGCACGAACATGAATTATGGCTTGGCAGCGATGGCAGCGGCTTATATGTTTTAAACACGCGCCTCAATACACTTGAGGCGAAGCACAAAAATTTGATGGATACGCTAAGCAATCAAACCATAAGAACCATCAACTCTTTTTTAGATGTAAAAATGTATATAAGTGTTTGGGGCAAAGGTGTGCTTGAATACGATTTTACAAATACCGCGTATCTCGAAACCTCACAAAATAATTTACTAAGTAATACCATCGGTATTTATACCGGCAACAACGGCGATATTTGGTTTGCCACGATGGGCGACGGACTTATTAAGTACAGCGAAAAAAAATTCGAACTGTTTTTAGAAGCTAACGGGCTTGCCGAAAATAATTTGCTGTGCGTATATTCCGACTCGTATGGAAATATCTGGACAGGAACAGTTTCGTCGGGAGTTTCGGTTTTACTTAAGGAAAATTGCCTTTTATATAATTCGCGCCAGGGTTTACCGGGTGATAATTGTAAGCAAATTTTAAAAGTAAACGACAAAGAATGGTTTTTAGTAACCGGCGGCGGTGTTTGTTTATTTAACGGCGAGTATGTAAAACCATTTAATTACGAAGGAAGATTAAGCGGAAGCAGTTGTGCCGATTTTAATCAGAAAAAAGATAAAATCGCAATAGGGTTCAGCAAAGGAATTGTTCAACTACTAGACTTTGTCAATAGAAAGAAGTTGATTGAAGTAAATTGCGGGGCCGAAGTTGTTTCCATAAAACTCGTAAAAGATTCTTTAATTCTTATCGGCACCCGTAAGCAAGGCCTTTTGCAATACGAAATAAAAGAAAAACGCCTTACCGAAATCTCCTCGCAGCTAAGCAACCTTACTGTGTGGAGCATTGCCCACGACGGTAATATTTTTTGGGTGGGTACCGATCGCGGTTTGTATTTTGTGAAGGACGGTAAAGTTGCCAAGCTTATTGATAAAGACAATCAGTTATCAGAGTCGATTGTGTACTCTGTTTCTTGCAGTAACAACTATGTGTTTGCCGCCACCAATGGTTTTGGATTTTTTAAATACAACAAGCCCACCAAAATGCTTGAACAGTTTGAGCGTAAACAAGGTTTGTACAATTTGGTTATAAAAAGTATTTACGCCATTAACGACAACGAAATTTACGCAACCTCCTCAAATGGCCTTTATAAATTATTTTTTAATCAGAACGAAATTAACATCAAGGCCCTCATAGAAAACTTTAACCGTAATAACGCCGAGTTTATGCCCGGCTCATTACAGCCCGGATTTTTTAATACACTTTTCATTGGTACCAGCAAAGGTTTATTGGTTTATAACGAAACGCAAAGTGATGATGCCTACAAAGGTCTTTTAGTAAAACTTACTGCGGTGCAATTGTTTAACGATACTACCAATTGGGCTTCGCAGGGCGTAAAGTTTAACAGTAAAACTAATTTACCCGATAGCTTGGTTTTATCTTATAACCGAAACGACATTACTTTTAGATACGAAGTTTTTAATTTAATTGGCGAGCACAAATATTTTTTGAAATACAAATTAGAAGGATTTGATAAAAAATGGGTTTTTACCGAGAAAACAAACCGCGCCATTTACTCTAATTTACCCAATGGCGAGTACACTTTTTTTGTTTCGGTTTCGTACGACGGGCTTAACTGGTCGGCGCCGGCAAGTTTTGCTTTTGTAATAGAGCCGCCGTTCTGGAAAACCACCAAGTTTTTTGTGTTAGTAATGGTTTTGCTAATTTCTATTGTAATGTTTTTGGTGCGCTTTTATAAAAGTTACCGTGATGACTTAATAAATCCAAACTCGGCCAGTGTTGAATATAAATTGCCAAACATCCGTATTATTTTAACCTGCGGCTCTATTTTAATACCGATTTGCGGTTTTGTATATGCTGTGGTGTATGATGAGTACGACAGTAAGCTTTTTTATCAGCTGGCAGTAGGGGCTTTTATGTTTTTATTAAACCTGCTTACCTATACCACCAGGTTCTTTAAAAAACAGGGCCGTTATTTATTACTGCTTTCATTTTATGCTATTACATTTTTGTATCTGGCCATGATTTATTTGACCAAGCTGTCTCCGTTTTATTTTACAGCGCTGGTGCTTATCATTAATATATCGCACATAGTTTTAAATAAAGTAAGGCCATTTTTAATTTATGCTTCATTTGTGTTGGTGGGTATTGTTTTTATAAGTATTATAACGCACAATCCGGTTTACAGCCCTGGGCTGTTTATTATGATTGTAGTTACCTCAATTATTTTAACGCTTATAAGTATTCAGATACAACTGAACTTAAACGAGCGTTTGTTTTTTGCCGATAATACGATTAACGCCGGTAACTCGCTGGTAATTGCTTCTAACCGTGATGCCGAAATTATTTTCGTGTCTAAAAACTTTGAACGCCTTTTGGGTTACAGCGAAGAAGAACTGATGGGTATTGGCTGGTGGAAGATCCGATCAGACGATCCTAAATACAATATAGAAGTGCGCGAATCAATAATTAACAAAACCATTCCCGGCACTTCTATCGAAAAAATTATTGACAAGCACGGCAATTTGCATTGGATACAGTGGCAAAATAACTTTTTTGATAATGATATGGTGGTGGGTATTGGCGTGGATGTTACCGATAAAAAAGAAATTGAAGAACGCTACCAGCACATTGTTGAATCGGCCAGCGATATTATTTTTACAACCGACTCGGAAGGATATTTTGTTTTTGTGAATGAAGTGGGCGCACGTATATCCGGTTACAGCATTGGTGATTTACTGGATATGAATTTTACACAACTGGTAAGGGCAGATTATCGTAAAAAAGTTGCGATGCTGTATCAGCGCCAGTTAAAAGAACAAACCGAAGAAAGTTATGTTGAATTTCCTTTTGTTACCAAAAGCGGTATCGAAATTTGGGTGGGGCAATCAGCAAGATTATATCACGACGAAAATAATCCGGAATTAATAAAAGGTTTTTATGCCATATGCCGCGATATTACCGAGCGTATAGTGGCCGAGGCGCAATTACGCTTGTACAACGAGAAACTAAAACTCGTAAACGAAATTAAAGTAGGGCTTATACACGCCAACTCTTTATTGGATGTAATTGAAGATACTATTTTGAAGTTGGCAAAAATGGAAGATTACCGCCGTGTATCTATCACACTGCCGGATTTTGAAAACAAAGTGCTGAAGGTGCATTATTACGAAGCTGCCAGCGGTACTGTAAAGTTCCGTAGGCAGGATGATTTAACAGGATATGATTACGAATATTTCCTGAAAAACAATGTGCTGCTTATTAATGATGTACAAAATCAAATTCCGGCAGGCATATCTTCCACTACCGAAGATTTTAAGAAGATAGGCGTAGGCTCGTTTTTGGTAGTAGCTATCCGCAAAGAAGAAAACCTAATCGGAAATATTTCTATTGCAGCATCGCATACAAATTGCTTTACCCAAAATGATGTTATTATACTTTCCGACTTAGCCGAATCCTTGGTATTAGGCATCGAGCAAATTACCTATCGAAAAGAAATTTCTGAAAAAAATAAAGATATCTCGGATAACATCGAGTATTCAAAGCGTATTCAGGGAGCTATTATGCCGCCCGAATCGCTTATGCAAAGTTTAATTCCCGAATCGTTTATTATTTTTAAACAACGTGATGTAATTGGCGGCGATTTTTACTGGTGTGGACAAATTGGTACAAAAATATTTGTGGCAGTGGGCGATTGTACGGGCCACGGCGTATCGGGCGCGCTTATGAGCATTTTATGCAGTAATATTATTACCCAGGCAGTAGAGGTGCACAATATGTTTGATACAGGGCTTATTCTTGATTTTCTGAATAAACGTATTAAAGAATCGCTGCATCAATATGGCGGTAAAGAGGAAATTGTATTGGATGGTTTGGATGTTTCTTTACTTGTGCTTGACCTGAAATATAATGTACTGATGTTTAGTGGCGCCATGCATAACCTTTATTTGATTAGAGAAGGAGAGCTTACCGAATTAAAAGGAAATCGCATTCCAATAGGTGGTATTGCTTCAGAAATGACTAATAGATTTACTACGCAAATGTATCTTCTATACCCCGATTTGCGCATTTACATGTCGAGCGACGGCTTTTTTGACCAGTTTAGCGGCACCACCATTAAAAAGTTTAGTAAAGCCCGATTTAAAAAGCTTTTGATAGAAATGAAAGACATGCCAATGGCTAAACAGAAGGGTTTTATATGGAAAAAGCATATAGAATGGAAGGGTTCAAGCAACCAAACCGATGATATATGTCTGTTTGGATGTTCGGTAAAACAACTATTAGATAGTACAGAAACGAAATAAAATTGTAAATTTGCCTTTGCACCTATGGATTTTAAGATAGAAGCTACCGAAAAGACCCCAAAGATTGAGTATAACAACTCAACCGGCGAATTGCTTATGGAGGGCATTTGTATACCCGAGCAAACACACGATTTTTTTAAGCCGGTACTTAGTTTTATCAATTCTTTAGAGACTACGCCTCCAAAAAACTTTTTACTTACCGCTAACCTGCATTTTTTTAATACCGGTAGTGCCCGTTATATATTGGAAGTGATGAAAAATGCCCGCAAATTGAAAGATAAGGGTGTTGAAGTTAAATTTAAGTGGCAGTATAACGAAGAGGACGAAGATATTGAAGAGGCAGGCCGCAGCTATTCTTTTATATTGAATGAGCCATTTGAGATGGTTCCTTTTAAAGCGTAATTACTTTTACTTACTGCTTACTGTTTTATTTCCTGGCAAAGCTCGATTAAAACCCCATTTGTACTTTTTGGATGTAAAAAGCAAACCAATTTATTGTCAGCCCCTTTAAATGGCGTAGGATTTTCTCTTGTAAATTCAAATCCTTCGTCTTGCAGGCGTTTTATTTCTGCATTAATATCGTCCACTTCAAAGGCTATGTGGTGTAAGCCTTCACCGCGTTTTTCTATAAATTTTGCAATGGCGCTGTCAGGATTTTCGGCTGCAACCAATTCAATTTTTGTATCGCCCATCATAAAAAACGAGGTGCTTACTTTTTCGCTTTCAACCTTTTCAACCTTGTAAGAAGCTTTGCCAAACAGTTTTGCAAAGAGCTCGTTGCTGTTTTTGAGGTCCTTTACGGCTATGCCTATGTGTTCTACTTTTTTTAACATATACCGCAAAGTTCAAAATTTTAGGCAATAAACGGGTACTTTTCGTCAATTTTGCACAATCGGGCAATAAGTGGCTATAATTTACTGAATTTGACTATCTTTGATCCGAATTTAAAACACAAAAACATGAATATTCGCGGTTGGGAAATAATTTTAATCGTTCTGGTTATACTACTTATGTTCGGCGGTAAAAAAATTCCTGAGTTAATGAAGGGATTAGGCCGTGGCATGAAGGAATTTAAAGACGCTTCTAAAGGCGTTGATACTCCGGAAACTCCCGAAAAGAAATAAGCTTTTATTTCTGTGTACTCATTCAGCGATATTGCTTCGCTCCATGCTGATTTAAAGCAGGGGAAAATCAATTGCACGCAATTGGTTAACGATTCTTTAGCGCTCATTCAGCAAAAAAAACACCTTAACGCTTTTTTAGAAACCTTTAATGATACCGCATTGGCTCAGGCTAAAGTTGTTGACGAAAAACTAAAAAACGGCAAGGCCGGAAGATTGGCAGGTGTTATTGTTGCGCTGAAAGATAATATTTGTGTGAAAGGCCAAAAAGTTTCTGCTTCTTCTAAAATTTTAGAAGATTTTACTTCCTTATATAGTGCTACGGTTGTAGAAAGATTACTTGCCGAAGACGCCATTATTATTGGCCGCACCAATTGCGATGAATTTGCAATGGGCAGCAGCAACGAAAATTCTTCTTTAGGAAATGTATTAAATCCGGTAAACGAAAAAACTGTGCCCGGTGGTTCTTCGGGTGGTGCAGCAGCAGCAGTTGCTGCGGGCTTATGTCACGTTGCCTTCGGCAGCGATACAGGCGGCTCCATTCGCCAACCGGCATCTTTTTGCGGTGTGGTAGGCTTTAAGCCAACTTATGGCCGCGTTTCGCGCTGGGGACTGATAGCTTACGCTTCTTCGTTCGACCAAATTGGCCCATTGACAAAAACAGTTGATGATGCGGCTTTGTTATTGGAAATTATAGCAGGCAAAGATGAATTCGACAGCACACTTTCTTCAAAACCTGTTGGCGAATATTCTAAGCACACAACTCTAAATAAAAAATTGAAAGTCGCTTACCTTAAAGAATGTTTTGAGAGTGAGGGATTGGATAAAGAAATAAAAACAAACATTGAAGCAACACTTGCTAAATTAAAAGCAGAAGGCCACACGGTTGAACCGGTTGATTTTCCGTATTTAGAATTTTTGGTTCCTACGTATTACGTGCTTACCACTGCCGAGGCAAGTTCAAACTTAGCGCGCTTTGGCGGAGTGCCTTACGGGTACAGAAGTAAAAATGCTACCGATTTAGAAAGCACTTTTAAAAAGAGCAGGAGCGAAGGCTTTGGAAAAGAAGTGAAGCGCAGAATTATGTTGGGCACATTTGTACTTAGCGCGGGTTATTACGATGCCTATTATGCAAAAGGGCAGCAAGTGCGCCGCATGGTGCGCGATAAAACTTTAGAGATTTTAAAAAACTACGATATCATTATTACTCCCAGTACACCGGGCGTTGCGTTTGAGTTTGGTAAAAACAGCGCGGACCCAATTAAAATGTACTTAGAAGATATTTTTACGGTGCAGGCAAACATTGCGGGCGTTCCGGCCATCTCTGTTCCTGCCGGAAAAAATAAAACGGGAATGCCATTTGGCATTCAGTTAATGAGCGCGCCTTTTACCGAGGAGTTGCTGCTTGCCGCTGCGAAGCATGTTAGTGTTTAGATAATCTTTCGCTTCTTGCTTTGATGATATTTAGGATATTCTTTTGTATATCGCGCATGATTAGTTTGCCCCAGTAACCGCTGTAAAAATTAAAACTGGTAGAGAGTCTGAATTGTGATGTAAGGTGAAGTACAAGTGTACCATTATTTTTCTTTTCAATCTCGTATTTTCCTTCCAGAATGTCGAAGTATTTCCCACCAACCATCACATGTTCGTCAAGCGCTTCGGGGGGTGTGGATGCAGGATCAGCTTTGATGCTAAACCGTAAGATCTTATTGGGCACAACTTCATTAATGGTTTCCGTAAAAAAAAGCCCACGGTCAAAAATAGCTTTCCGAATTCCACCAATAGCAACTGTATCCAGCTCAGCTTGAATTGGACGAGGAAATCCCATTACCTGGAACAGCGAAAGATGGTTCTCCTGTTTCGAGATCTTTTTTACGCGCGTAATGTTCTTCCAGACTTCGGTTTCTGATGCTACTATAGTGATAGTGGTTTCTTCGCTGAATACTTTATCGGTTAGCCCAAAATAATTTTCGAGCGGGGCCATCAGAAAGGGCAGCATTACAAAAAGGGAGATATACAGTTTATCATTTTTTGTATCCTTGCTTCGATGAAAAATATTTACACCTATATACCCACCCAGAAGCGCCATTACTGCAAATATCGGCAATGCCATAAAGGCGCAGATAATACCTTCATATCCAAAAATAACGGATATCCCAATCGTGCCCATGATAGCAAAAAGCGGCATTGACAATCCAAGTATCTTGCTTGAACTGGTTATTGTGTCGTTGTAATAAGCTGTAATAAGGCCAATGGTCAAGGGAACGAAGAACAGAAACGATATTGTCATAAGGCCGCCGGTCTGAATATAGGATCCGTCGGCATCAAGCGCAATTATTCCCCGGGCTACAAGGCCATATACGATACCGAATAAAAGCCCTTTCCATTTTTTCATACTAACTTAAATTCCGGATTATAGATCAATCGGATCACATTCCACAAGCGGCCTTTTACTGTAGCCACAACAATATCTTCGCAACCAAGTATAGTGCTCTTCATAAAAATATTTTAACTTTTTTCAATAACCTCTTTCACCTTCTCCAAAAAAGCAGACATTCCACCTTCAGAGTGCTTTTTGTTTTCTTCGTTGGCAAAACCTTTTTGGGTCCAGGTAAATTCGGTTGTGTTCTCGTCTTTCTTAACTAAATTGTAAGTAACGGTCGAGTAATTCTCGGGCTTATCTTCCAATCCCGAAAAACCGCTCCAATAAAGATAACTCAAGGTTTCATTCACCACATTTTTCAAAACCACACCCTTGTCGCGGTACTTATGCCCCTCGTATTCGCCCTGAAAAACTACTTCACTGCCAACTTTCCAGTCGGTTACAGTTTCGGTTCCAAAAAGGTATTCTTTAATGATTGCCGGTGTTGTGAGTCCCTGCCAAACCTTGGCCAAAGAGGCATTTATCAGTATTGATTGAGAAACTATAAGGTCATTGTTCATATTCGTTAATTTTCATCTAAAATACAGCTTTCTTTTTAACAATATCCAAAGGCATTTCTTAACAATTAATTCTTAAAATACGTGAAAAAACGTAGGGTCAAGTACAGCCTTAGTTCGCCCGAATTTGTATATTTATACCCTTAAAAACCCATACATGAAAAAAACATTTACTTTGCCTTCAGTACTAACTATCGTACTGGTACTTTTTATTACTAACGCAAGCATCGCGCAAAACACTTGTGCCTGGGCTAAAAAAGCCGCCGGAACTAACGAAGATTGGGGCGCATCCGTGGCCTCCGATAATTTTGGTAACGTTTATTATCTGGGTAATTTCTATTCCAATTCAATAACTGTAGGCAGCACCGTTCTTCAAAACCAGCCGGCAACTTATTTTAATTATGGTACGGAAATGTACATAGCCAAATACGACTCTTGCGGTACCTTTAAATGGGCCAAACGCGCCGGTGGAAATTCTGATTGCAGAGGAAAAAGCATTGCTTGTGATGCAGCAGGTAACGTTTTTGTTGCAGGTTATTCTTTTTGCGACACTACTACATTTGGAACCTTAAAAATGTATAGCAGGGCTTACCTTGATGCCTTTGTTGTAAAATACGATGCTAATGGTAATGCTGTTTGGGTAGTACCGGGTTATGGCGATTATCAGGATAGAGCAAATTCGCTTACAGTTAGTGCCACAGGTGATGTTTACGTAACAGGAAATTTCTCATCGTCTTATATACGTTTTGGTAACGATAGCGTAGCTAATTATTACAATAATCAAAACTTTAGTGTTTTTATTGCTAAAATAGATAATAACGGTGCCACACAATGGGTAAAAGAAGGTCATGGCAGTTATGATAATTACGGTTACGGAATAGCAACAGATGCGGCCGGTAACGCTTATGTAACAGGTGCTTTTGGTTCTAATTATATAACCTTCGGAACAGACTCTTTAGCACTCAGTGGGTACAATGATATTTTTGTAGTTAAATATAGCACAACCGGCGCTGAGCAATGGTTAAGAACAGCAGGTGGCTCGGGCAACGATCAGGCATTTTCAATTGCTGCTGATGCAAGTGGTAATTCATACATCACCGGGTTTGTGGGGTATTTAGCAACAGTTTCTTTTGGTACGCAAACAATAACCAACACCACTTCCTCTTACGGATTATTCCTAACAAAATACGATGCAAACGGAACGGCTTTGTGGGCACGTAAAGGGCAGGGCGATTCTTATACCGAGAATCATGGAACAAATGTTAAACTGGATAATAACGGAGACCCATATATGATTGGTTTTTATAGTTCAGATTCTTTACAATTGGGTGCACTAACTTTAATAAACAAATCTATAAGTCAGGGTGCTATGACAGGCGGAGATACTGCCTTCGACACTTTTATAATTAAATACAAGGCCAACGGAAACTTATCGTGGGCAAGAACATATGGAGGAGATAACCATGAATTTGGGGAAGGAATTGCAGTTGGACCGCGTGGTGCAATATATATTACGGGAGAATATAACTCACCCACATTAGTATTTCCGGGAGCAACGCTTACAAGTTTAAATGTTAATGGTGACGCTTTCATAGCAAACAACATCAACATGTCGACCGAAATGCCTGATATTTGTTTGGTAACTACAGATAGTACATCAACAAATAATATAGTTTTTTGGGATAAAACGCCTTACATGGATGTGGATAGCTTTATTGTTTATCGCGAAGTTTCGTCGGGTATTTATAAACGTATCGGCGCACAATCTTATAGTGCTTTAAGTCAGTTTACAGATGTTAACCGTTCGGTGGGCCCTGCAAACGGAGACCCAAACATTGGTACATACAGGTATAAATTACAAACACTTGATACCGCAGGTAACAGAGGCATGATGAGTCCTTACCATAATACTGTATTTTTTCAGGATAACGGCAGCGGTACTTTTACCTGGAATTTATATGCTGTAGAAAACATGACTATTACACCGGTAAGTAATTTTAATTTGATGCGCGATAATTTGCATAACGGTACATGGGGTGTTATCGGAACAGTTGCCGGAACACAAACTACTTTAAATGACCCTTCTTACGGTACTTATTCGCTTACTGCGGATTGGCGCGTGCAGGCATTAGGATTTAGTTGCACGCCAACTTTTAAGTATGGTAACAATTCTGCACAAGGTGCAATTATAAAATCTAAAAGTAATATTACAAATAACAGAGGTATTGGTGTGCAGCAAATGAATGCTGTTACTCAGCTTGCTGTTTATCCTAACCCTGCAACAAGCATTTTGGTTATTGCAGCTTCTAAAGAATTAGCTCTAGTAACAATAACTAACGCTTTGGGCGAAACGGTTTATCAGATTAAAACTAAGAACACCGAAGAGCAAATTGATATCAGTAAATTTCCCACGGGCATTTATATTATAAACGCTTTGGGCGCACATAGTAAACTAATTAAAGAATAAAATAAAGGCCCTTCTGAAAAGAGGGGCTTTTTTTTTGAAGTATTTTTTGTGAACGAAGCCTGGCATTTTTTAAAAGAATTAACGAACCCCGAGTCGATAGTAAAATTTGGGCTTCCGCTTTTGCTGTTTGTAATTTTTGCGGAGACGGGTTTGTTTGTAGGCTTTTTTTTGCCGGGCGATAGTTTGGTTTTTATCAGCGGTTTACTTTGCGCCACCAATCCGGATTTACTTGGAACAAATATTTTTGTCTTAATTTTAGCAATGAGTATTGCGGCGATTATTGGAAACATGGCCGGATATTATTTTGGAAAGCGGGTGGGGGAGTCGCTTTACAAGCGGCCCGATAGTTTTCTTTTTAAAAGACGGCATGTAGATGCTACCAAAGTGTTTTACGAGAAGCACGGCGGCAAAACACTTTTCTTAGGAAGGTTCTTGCCAATCATACGCACCTTTGCGCCTATATTGGCTGGCGTACTAAAAATTGATTTCAAAAAATTTATGCTTTACAATATTGCCGGCGCTTTTTGCTGGATTACTTCAATCAGCAGCATTGGTTTTTTTCTGGGCACAAAATATCCGGGCATAAAAGAATATTTGGGATACATTGTTATTGGCTTGATAGTGATTACAACTATACCGGTTGCGATTACTTATTTGAAGAAAAGAAAAGCCTAATCCCCCCTCACTAATCCCTAATCCCTCCGCACTTATCACTTTTTTCCCTACCTTAGTATTTGTATGAAGAGACTGTGCATACTTCTTCTTTTTCCCTTCTACCTCTTTTCGCAGGGTAATATCGACATTAAAAACTTTGACTATCGCCGTGCCGATAGCATTGCTCTTCATTTTCCCAAAAAGAAATACAAAACTGTATCGGCCGTAGCCGAAATTCTTACGCAAGATTTAGCGACTGAGCACGAAAAATTCCGCGCCATATTTCGTTGGATAACCGATAATATTGAATACAACAAAAGTGCGCAGAACGTAGCAGATGCCGATAAAGTAGTGCGCAAAAATAAAGCGGTGTGCCAGGGTTTCTCTAACCTGTTAAAAGAAATGTGCAATGTCGTTAGCATTCCCTGCGAAATGATTAGCGGTTATACCAAAACCGAAGTTGCCGATATAAACCGCAAGCTTAAAAAAACCGACCATGCTTGGAATTGCGTAAAGCTTTACGGCAAGTGGTATTTGGTAGATGTAACCTGGGCTACCAGTAAATTTAATGTAGTGAATCATAAATTTCAAAAGGAGTTTGACGAGTATTATTATTTAACGGCTTCCGAAAAATTTATTCTGGACCATTATCCAACCGCGCCATCCAAACAAATGGCACAGCAAATTTTAAATGAAGGAAGTTATAAGGGAAATCTTAAATACTATTTTCAATTTTTAGATAAACCGGTTAAGCGAAAAGTATTTGGCAGCTGGCCGGTGTATTATGCCGATTTTTTTCATTTGCAGATAAATACCATTTTACCCAATAAAGGAAATTTTTCGTGGGATCGGGAAAAACCATTTCATATAGAATTACAAAGTGATAAGCCTTTAAAAGATGCCGCTGTACTTGTTAATGCCGATAAGTTTGTGACTCCGGTTGAATTGAAGGATTTAGGCGGCGGCAAATATGCCTTTGATTATATTTTTCTTGTAAAGGGAAAGACTGACATTACAATATATGCCAACGGGCTTTGCATAGCCGAGTATTTATTGCAGATAAAATAACCGCCTCAAAATAAGTTAGGCATACCTAAATTTTTGCTATCTTTGTATCCGTGAGCACATTTTCGGAACAAAATTACCTCAAAACTATTTTCCATCTCGAGCAATCGGGGGGCGATGCCGGCACTACCGATATTGCCCGCATTATAGGCAACAAGGCCGCCTCGGTTACCGAAATGCTTAAAAAGCTTTCGGATAAAAAGCTCATCACGTATCAAAAATACCAGGGCGTTAAGCTTACCTCTAAGGGCCGCACCAATGCCATTGGCATTGTGCGCAAGCACCGCCTCTGGGAAGTATTTCTATTACAACAGCTGGGCTTTGCCTGGGACGAGGTACATGACATGGCCGAGCAATTAGAACATATTGAAAGTGATGAGTTGGTAAATCGCCTCGATAAATATTTAGGTAACCCTAAATTTGATCCGCACGGCGATCCTATACCCGATAAAAACGGGAAAATTGTAAATCATAAATCTTTGCTGTTATCCGAAGGAACGCTTAAAGGAAAATACATTTTGGCGGGAGTTTCAAACCACAATAATCTTTTCTTAAAACATTTGTCAGAACTAGGCATCAGGCTTAATGATGTTATAACCGTAAAATCTATAATGGATTACGATAAATCAATTGCCATTGTAATAAATCACAAAACTATTATACTGCCGCATCAGGTTGCCTGTCAGTTAAAAGTAATTAAAGCGTGAAGGCTAATTTTGAAAATAAAAAATCACTAAGCGAAGTAAACCAGTCGGTAGATGTTACGGGCATTAAATCGCCCTGGAAAAAGTTTTTTGCCTTTTTGGGCCCCGCTTATTTAATAAGTGTGGGGTATATGGACCCCGGTAATTGGGCAACTGATATTACCGGTGGAAGTAAATTTGGTTATGCGCTCTTGTGGGTGCTTGTAGTTTCTAATTTGATTGCGCTTTTATTACAAAGTTTTTCGGCGCGCTTAGGCGTTGTTACCGGCAAAGATTTAGCGCAGGCTTCGCGCGATATGTATCCGCCCGTAATAAATTTTTGTCTCTATATTTTTGCTGAGATCGCTATTGCTGCCTGCGATTTGGCCGAAGTAGTAGGTATGGCCATTGGTTTAAAATTACTTTTTCATTTACCGCTTTGGCTTGGTATAAGTATAACAGTGCTTGATACGTTTTTACTTTTAATGCTATTAAAAATCGGAATAAGAAAACTGGAAGCCTTTATTATTTGTTTAGTTACTGTTATAGGCGTTTCTTTTTTAATTGAATTATTTTTTGCCAAACCTTATTTTCCGGATGTGGCCCTGGGCTTAATTCCTTCTATGCCATCAAACGAAGCGCTTTATGTTTCATTGGCAATTTTAGGAGCCACCGTAATGCCGCATAATTTATACTTGCATAGTTCGCTGGTGCAAACCCGCAAATTTACACGAACAGAAGTGGATATTAAAAAATCAATCCGCTACAATATTATCGATTCTACCATCGCTTTAAATCTGGCACTTTTTGTAAACGCGGCCATTCTTATTCTAGCAGCCTCCACTTTTTTTGTAAACGGGCATTATGATGTAAGTCAGATTGAAGATGCTTATAAATTTTTAGAACCTCTTTTAGGAACAGCTTTAGCTCCCATACTTTTTGCTGTGGCTTTAATTGCCTCAGGGCAAAGCTCAACAGTAACAGGTACGCTGGCGGGCCAAGTTATTATGGAAGGGCATTTGCAATTACGCATACAGCCTTGGATGCGGAGATTGATAACACGTTTGCTAGCCGTTATCCCTGCACTTATAACGTGTCTTGTTGCCGGCGAAGAATCTACAGGAAGCTTATTGGTATTATCACAATTTATTTTAAGTCTGCAATTACCATTTGCAATTGTACCGCTTATCTTTTTAACCAGCGATAAAAAAATAATGGGCGAATTTGCCGTGCGGCCTTTGTTTAAATTATTGGGTTGGGCGGCAGTAATTTTAATTGCAGGCTTAAACTTTTATTTTGTGATGATTCAGGTAAACGACTGGGTGCATGACGATGGGATTGCTTTTTCAACTAAGTTTTTAATCTCAGTACTGTGTTTGTTTGTGTTTGTGACTTTATTTTTTGTAATGCTTTATCCGCTGGTGATGCGAAGTAAAAAGAATAAGGAGTTTTTATTGCACGGACAAAATAAAATTACCATCGAGAATTTAGGAGTTCCCGAAAAAATATTTATTACGGTGGATTTCTCTAGCGCCGATAACAAAGCCATTAACCGAGCTGTGCAAATGGGAGGGAAGAACGCCTCGTATCATTTACTCCACGTAGTAGAAACTCCGGGCGCAATTATTTACGGGGAAGAGACGGAGGATTTTGAAACCAGAAAAGATATTGAACTTATTGAAGAGTATGTGCACCAGTTAAAAGCACAAGGCTATAAGGCAGATTTTTTATTGGGCTATGGTAATCCCAAGCAAGCTATTCCCGAATTAACCAACAAACACGGTGCGGATGTACTGGTAATTGGCACGCACGGACACGGAGGATTAAAAGATTTATTATTTGGCACCACCGTAGAGGCAGTAAGGCATAAAATTAAGGTACCACTATTGGTGGTGTGATTTAATTTTTAAAAAAGAAATCGTGCTGTTCAATAAAGCTTTTTTCGGCCGGACTTAAATTCTTTTTTTGAGTAGCGAAATGGTGCGCTGCGTGCGAGCACTTTTCGAATAATTCAGATTGAGGGGCGTTTAAATCCAATCGCATGGACGCTTTTAAATCGCACCAATCTGTTATTTTCTTTTTTAAGGAATTATAATCTGGTGTAAGCGTATTAATTTCTTTCGAACCTGCCTCTTGCAAAATGGCGAATAATGCAAGCAAATAACCGCTTGTTTTTGGGTTCTTTAATAAACTAATCGGCATTTTTTCGGTACCCATAAAATACGGCTTCAACATTTTAAACAAATATAAATTTTTCTATGCTTTTATTAAAAGAAACCTGCGCTGTATGCTGGCTTTTAGCTGAGTCATTCTTAAAGTCCGCCGAAGTGACTGAAAATCAGGACTAAACCGTTTACTTCATACAATTGTGATTTGTTAATGCTTAAATTTTTTTGCTCTGCTTTAAACTCTATCTTTGCATACAGTTTTATAAACTTGTTCTGAATTTAGGTCAGAATCTTAAAGAAACTGTATGCCAAATAACGCCAAATTTATTTTTGTTACCGGGGGCGTAACTTCATCGCTTGGAAAAGGAATCATCTCTGCATCTCTGGCAAAATTGCTCCAGGCTCGTGGCTACACGGTTACCATCCAAAAACTTGACCCCTACATAAACGTCGATCCCGGAACACTTAACCCATACGAACATGGCGAATGCTATGTTACCGATGATGGAGCCGAAACTGATTTGGACCTTGGACACTACGAGCGCTTTTTAAACGTACCCACTTCTAAGGCCAATAACGTTACTACCGGAAGAATTTACCAATCTGTAATTGAAAAAGAACGTAAAGGCGAATTTTTAGGAAAAACCGTTCAGGTAATTCCGCATATAACCGACGAAATTAAAAACAGAATTAAAACCCTTGGCAAAACCGGAAAATTTCAATTTGTAATTACCGAGATTGGCGGAACCGTTGGCGATATAGAATCTTTACCATACATAGAAGCGGTTCGTCAGTTAAAATGGGAACTCGGCAATAGA
Source organism: Bacteroidia bacterium (assembly GCA_038214655.1). Classification (GTDB taxonomy): domain Bacteria; phylum Bacteroidota; class Bacteroidia; order B-17B0; family Aurantibacillaceae; genus PALSA-968. The sequence continues at coordinate 29,695 of JBBQRR010000028.1, forward strand.
TGTCTGGTTATTCATTTAACATTACTGCCATTTTTATCTACAACAGGCGAATTAAAAACAAAACCAACACAGCACTCGGTAAAATTATTATTAGAGTCGGGTGTACAGCCTGATATTTTAGTTTGTCGTGCCGAGCATCATATTAATAAAGATATACGCCGCAAAATCGCCCTGTTCTGCAACGTTGCACCCGAAGCAGTAATTGAAGCTTGTGATGCAAGTACTATTTATGAAGTTCCTTTGTTTATGGAAAAGGAACACCTGGATCAGATTGTGCTTAAAAAATTGGGCATGGAGCCCGGCGAAGAGGCGAATATGGATGTGTGGAAAGAATTTTTGCGCAAACTAAAAAATCCAAAAAGCGAAGTACGCATTGGCTTAATTGGAAAATATGTAGAGCTAAAAGATTCTTACAAATCAATCGCCGAAGCCTTTATACACGCAGGCGTGGTTAACGAGTGCAAAGTAAAATTAGATTGGATACACTCGGAAAACCTGACAGAAGAAAACATTGATGAGAAATTAAAAGATTTAAAAGGAATTTTAGTTGCGCCCGGTTTTGGAAGTAGGGGCATAGAAGGAAAAATATTAGCTATTAAATACGCGCGCGAAAAAAATATTCCGTTTTTAGGAATTTGCCTTGGTATGCAGTGCGCCGTTATAGAATATGCAAGAAATGTATTGCATTTAAAAGATGCGCATAGCCGCGAGATGAATCCTGCCACCAGCAGTCCGGTAATCGATATGATGGAGGCGCAAAAAGATATTTCGCACATGGGCGGCACGATGCGCTTGGGTTCTTATCCATGCAGGTTGGAAGAAGGAACACTTGCGCGAGAAATTTATGGCAAAGAAGATATTAATGAGCGCCACCGCCATCGCTACGAGTTTAATAATGAGTATCGCAAACAATTTACGGAAGCAGGAATGGTTTTATCCGGCATAAACCCAAACGCCGGACTTGTAGAAATTGTTGAATTACCCACGCATCCGTTTTTTATAGGTGTGCAGTTTCACCCAGAGTATAAAAGTACGGTTGAAAAGCCACACGCGCTCTTTACGCACTTTGTGAAGGCAGCTATGAAATAACGCCTTCATCGAAGAATCCACGCTTCTAAAACCATTCAGTTGGTGTTCTGCCTTTTTTTATTTGGACTTTCTGTTTTTTTTGCCTAAATTGGTTATATGCAAAACTGAGTTCGGAGTCTATTTATTAAAAAAACAATAAATATGAAAACAAGAAAACAAATATCCTCGATAGCGAGTTTTGTTTTTTTTGTATGTTTTTTTTGTAAGTTTTCTTATGGCTATTGCATAGCTACTACCAATATAAACACCAATAGCAGCCAGGCAACGGCAGGAACTCCGGCCGCAGGTGCAACAAGTGTATTGCTCTATTATTTTACATGTAACGTAACAGTTGCCGCTCCAAGTTTTACCGGTATAACTAATTTTACAACCTCCGGCTCTTACATTGCCGGCGATTTGATAAATATTAAATTGTGGAGAAGCGATTTTGAATTTTTTGGTGGCGGAACTTTGGTTGTGGTACAAACTTTAGTGGCAGGGCTGGGGCCGGGCACACATTCATTTGCATTTGCAAATCAATTACCCGGAGCAGGAAGTAAATTCTTTTGGATAACAGCAGATTTTGCGGCAAACGCGATGTGCGGCGATGCTATTACTTGTGATCTTCTTACTGTAGGAATGTATAACATTACAGGAATGAAAAATTACGGTACCAATGACCTTGCAGGAGCACAAACAGTAACCGGTGGAGGATGCCAACCTATGCCGGTTGACTTACTTTCTTTTAACGGAAACGCTACAGGCGCAGAAAATAGTTTATACTGGAGTACCGCTACCGAAACCAATAATAGTTTTTTTACACTCGAAAAATCTTTGAATGGCAAATCTTATAAGGAAATTAGAAGAATTAAATGAGCAGGCAATTCACTAATAGAAAAAAAATATAAAACAACGGATGAAAATACAGGCGAGGAAATTGTTTATTACCGATTAAAACAAACAGATTTTAACGGAGCTTATAAATATTACCCTTCTATCAGCATTCAAAATAAAAAGGAAGCCAATTCGGTTGTTATATTTCCTAATCCTGCTTCGGGTAATTTCTCGCTTGGATTTTATACTCCTGTACAAAGCAAAGTACATTTTACGGTAACTGATATTTGCGGCAAGATAGTTTTTGATGATTTAAGAGATGCAGAGGAGGGGAGGAACGAAGCAAACCTTGCTTTAGAGTTTATTGCGCCGGGAACTTATTTTGTAAGAACTTGCCTTGAAGAAACCGGATTGGTTTATATAAACAAAATAGTAAAACAGTAATTACTCCACAATAATTTTCTTCACACTTCTTCCTTTATCAGAAGTGACATGGGTCAGATAAGTCCTGCATTGATTAAATTGAATTAATTTCCGTAAATAAGGTAAATTCTATTTGTAAATTAGAAAATAATGTAACCTCTTACATGGGGTTCCGTAAACTACAATACAAAGATTGTGGCGATGGAATTGTACGAACTACACCTGTACGAGCTGTTAAAAGCCAAAATGGGCGAGAAGGAAGCCGTAGATGTAGTGCGTCAATTAGAAAAGCGAGTGGACAAACATTTTATTGACCCAAAGTATTTAGTAGCAAGTAAAGAAGACATAGCCATGATAAAGGCAGATATACATAATTTTAAAATTACCATGTTAAAATGGTTGCTGGTGCTTTTTATTACAATGATGCTCGCAGTACTTGGATCATACATTTAATGTTGCACTACAAATCGTTTTGGCACAAAGGTTTTATTTTGCGAGTCTTTTAAACTCACAACATAAACTCCGTTAGGTAAATCACTGATGTCGGAAATTGTTTTTCCGCCCTTGTGAGTTATTTGCTTTAGATTATTTCCCAGTAAATCTGTAACCAAAAATTCCGCACTGCTAATACTACACTCGATAGTTAAAGTTGCATTGGCAGGACTAGGATACACATTAAAATAAATTTGCGAAGTTGCGTAGCCGATTCCAACACTAGTATTGCTTTTATAATTAGAGCCAACTAAGGGACCGTGTGGTGCATTAGAAGTACAATTAGAGGGAGCCACAAAATTTATTTTGTAAAAGTTATTTCCAGGCAAAGGATTTAAATCTGTATAAGCAAAAGTAGAAGAAGAAACTTGGTTAAGGTAAGTCATCGATGAAGGAGAAGAGCCTCGATATATATAATATGTACCTGTAGAAACACCAACGTATCCACTCCAAGATAGATTAATTGAAGAGCCGGTACCCATACTGCTTTGCATGAAAATTGTTGTATTCAAAGGAGATTTTGCATATTTATTGCTGCAAGAATCAGTTGCACCCACACAATAGGTATATGCCTGTTGATTAGGATTAGCGGTAATGTCTGTAAAAACATCCGGTTGATTGTAAGGAACAGCCCCAATAGAATCCCAGGTGCTCATTGAATTTTGCCTGTAAACAATTGTTGAACTACCCGAAGGCATTTGCGGATTATGATTAAAATAGATTTCGTTTTTTAAACTATCGTTAGTTGTAACAAAACATAAAGAAGCCGATTGATTGCCGCCACATATTATTGCGTTACCACCAAATTTACAATCTATATAAGCGTATCCCCGGTGCGCACCTCCGTTGCAATCTGACGAGAAAAAATCGATGGTTAAAGTTTGACCTATAAAAGCGGAAAGAACAGACGTTTTACTGGTCCAAGGGAGGTAATACAGACAGGAAAGGCCCGAAGGAAAAAAGCCGCTGTTTGGATTTGCAGCCTGAACAGCATCAACATAAATAGAATCAATTATCAAACCGCCAGCTGTTTTTATTTTATAAGAAAATTTAGGCGCGTCTGCAGCAGGGTGACCATCATACAAAATTACTGCATAGTAAACTGTTATAAGTGTATCAGGAGCCGTTACTACAAACGATTGTGAAATATAAGCAGAGCCACATCCATCATTTACATCGCCAAGTCTGCAGGAAGCAAGCCCGCCATTAGGACAAACACATGCAAGGGTGGCAGCTGTAACACTAGGGTCATTTCCGTTTGTACAAATTCCGGTTTGATCGGCAGGATTATTTAAGCCGGTAAAATTAAGAAACATACTATCGGGCTGATTAGGCGTTGGAATAGTACAATTAAATGGCGCATAACTTCCCGACCAGCCAGATAGATTTTGCTGTTCAAAATCCATATTAATGGCCGTAGTTACCAAATGCGACTGGTATTTTGCAGTAGGAAATTGCCCGGGCGCAAGATTAATTCCTACAGAGGTTGCCCTTTCAATAAACCTGGCTGTTTCTTCTTCATTATAATTTTTTTGCAGTGCAATTTTTTTGGCGCGCTGAATACTTAATTTGGTTGGCATTTGAGCAAACAAATTAAGCCCACCTAAAACCATCCATAAAACTAAAAGGTAATTTTTTTTCATGCGCATAAAATTTGTTATAGCTAAATTAGGCTAAAAGCACCATATAAAAAAACTCCGCCAATACTGGCAGAGTTTATACCTAATTCCTCTTTTAATCTCTCACCTGCAGGGAAGAGAAATTCCTTGAAGAAAGCTTATCAACAAACCTTAAGCATCCAGCCAAACTCATCGGCAATTTTGCCTTTGCGTATTGCGCGTAAGGTATCGTCTACTCTTGTCGAAAATTTTCTTTCAGAAACCGGAGGTAATTGATAATCGGTGCCATCGCAACCAATAGTTACAATTTGCGCAATTGTAGCCGCAGTACCTGTGCCAAATGCTTCTTTCAATAATCCGTTTTTATGCGCTTCTAACATTTCGGGTATACTCACTTTTCGTTCTTCTACCTTCATGCCCCAGGCCTTTGCAAGCGTTAAAACAGTATCACGCGTAATACCCGCTAAAATAGTATCGCTTAATCCGGGAGTTACAACCGTATCTCCAATAACAAACATCAAATTCATAGTTCCCGATTCTTCCACATACTGATGTGTTTTAGAGTCTGTCCAGATTACCTGCTGATACCCTTTTTGATTGGCAAGTTTTGTGGGATAAAGCGAACGACCATAATTACCACCCACTTTTACAAATCCAACTCCACCTTCAACCGCACGAAAATAAGAACGCTCCACAATAACTTTTATAGGTTCTGCATAATATTTGCCTACGGGCGACATAATAATAATAAATTTATAACACTCCGCAGGACGAACACCTATGGCCTCATCGGTTGCAATAATAAACGGACGAATATACAAGGACCCGTATTCGTCACTGGGAACCCAATCTTTATCTAATTTTAAAAGTGCGGTTAAGCCCCCCATAAAAATTTCTTCGGGCACCTCGGGCATAGCCATGCGCTCGCCCGATTTATTAAGACGCTTAAAATTTTCGAGAGGACGAAACAACATAATTTCATCTTTTACGGTACGAAAAGCTTTCATTCCTTCAAATATGGTTTGACCGTAATGCAAAGAACAAGTGGCATAACTCATCATTACATTTCCGTAAGGCTCTATGGCGCATTTTGTCCATTTACCATTTTCGTATTCGGCCACAAACATGTGGTCGGTAAAAACTTTACCAAACGGAACATGATTAATGTCCTGATCTTTAAGGCGACTCTTGGTGGCCTTATTAATTTTAATATCCAGGGTGCTTGCGGCTATCATATCTATTTCTTTATACTGCCAAGTAAGTATAATTTATTGTAAATCGCAAATTTTTTGACGAATTAATTAAAGGGTTGGGCGAAGCTGTTTTTAACCTTATTTAGTTCCCAAATCGCGGAAATTGCTGAGAATGATTTTTAAGTCGTTTTCTACTCTGTAGTTTTTAGAGTAGGTGAGGTTTACTTTGTTTTTCGCCTCTGTATCAGTGATGTTTAAATGCGCGTAAGGGGGGATGACGGCTTTTTTTATGCGTGGCAGGCGCGGATCGGCACCGGCTTCGTAACCCACCCATGTTTTGATACCAAATAAAACAAGAAAGAGGTTAGATATAAAGGCAAAAGGTTTTTTCTGAAACAAAATTACAAGCGGTAAAAGAGTCAGTAATACACAAGAGATAAGAAAATCAAACACGCGTTTGTTGCGTTTGTTATGTGGTTTTGATACCGAATTAAAATCAATTACGTATAAGTCGCCTGCGGTATCAATGCTGTTACTGCCAATGATAGAAAGACTACCGGGCGGCGCAATTTTAAAATCTACTTCGGCAGAAACGAGTTGCAACATGTGCGAAATAATTTGTTGCGAAGAAAGATTTTTAGAACAAAAAATTATTTCCTGCAACTTATGTATTTCAATAATTTCGTTGAGCTGACTAATATTTCCCAATGAACCATCCTGTGCCGCCGTATTTTCTTGTACAGAAACAAAACCGGTAAACTCAGGCTTTACGTGCGTTTCCTTTAAAAGTCCGGTAACGCGGTTGTATTCGTCAATATCGCCAACAATTGCAATGCGCTTACTTTCATTTTGCCATAAAACATAGCCGCGCATTTTGCCAAAGTGTAAAATCAATCTTAAAATTAGTAAGCACAGTAGGGTAGAAGCGCTTCCCAATAAAATAATGGCGCGCGAAAAGCGGTACGCTTCCGGTAATAAAGAATAACCAATTAAGATAAGCGCCATACCGGCAATTACTCCGCGTATATTTCTTTTTAATTTTACGGGTTTGTCATATCCTCCGCTAAAAAAAACACTTAGTACCCAAATAAGCGAGTAGGCCAAAAAAGCCCATTTTACCAAATGGGGCGCATACGCTCCTTCGCCGCCGGTAAATTTTATTTGCTTCTCGTAAAATTCTTTTACGGCAAAAAGCGAAAAGAAAATTGCCGAAAAATCCAATAGCGGCACAAACAATTGTTTGGTAATGCGCCACGAAACAGAAATACCCGCACGCAAATAAATTGCAAAATTAATTAGAAAAGAAAAAAGCCTTGCTCGGTTATGCGAAAAATGTTTGCGCGCAAAAATGGCCATGGCTCTGTAAAAAACAAAAACATAATTAATACTGCTCTTGCGCGTGCTCTCGCCTTTGTAATGTATAATGGTTGTTTCGGGAAAATAATAATTTTTATTTCCATTCAACACAATACGGTACGATAAATCAATGTCCTCGCCGTACATAAAATAATCTTCATCCAACAAACCAATTTTATCCAAAGTGGCTTTGCGCAAAAACATAAAAGCTCCGCTTAGCACATCAATGCTGTGTGTTTTATTTTTATCCAAATAAGTTAAATGATAGCGCCCAAATCTTTTTGAGCCTTTGAATAATTTTGATAAACCAAATATTTTATAAAAAGCTACCTCGGGCGTTGGCAAGCCGCGTTTAGATTCGGGTAAAAAATTTCCTTTGCCATCTACCATTTTAACGCCCAAACCACCGGCATCGGGATGCGCATCCATAAATTCAAGTGTTTTGCTAAAGGTGTCTTCCTGAACAACAGTATCAGGGTTCAACAATAAAATATATTGCCCTTTACAAAGCCTAATGGCCTGATTATTGGCCTTAGAAAAGCCCGCGTTTACCTTGTTTTCAATTAAAATTACTTGAGGGAATTTTTCCTTTATAAGAGCCACAGAGCCATCTACCGAGTTATTGTCAACCACAAATACCTCTGCCTCAATGCCTTTAAGGGCACGAAAAACCGAATGTAAACATTGCTCTACAAAATGTTTAACATTATAATTAACTATGACTATTGAAATTTTCACGGAAAGTGGTAAATTTACAAACAATAAGCATAAACGCACACTTTGGAAAAAATTGCAGGCATAAAACACATTTTTTTTGATTTAGACCGCACTTTGTGGGATTTTGAGAAAAACTCGGAGACGGTTTTAATGCAGTTAATTGCTATTTACGGACTTGAGGCAAAATGCAATGTGGAAGCCTCGGTAATAATTCAAAAATACCGTGAAGTAAACCGCGAACTATGGCAGCAATACAGCCGTCAGGAAATTGATAAGGAACAATTACGCTCATCGCGCTTTACAAAAACGCTGTCGCATTTTGATTATCATTTTTTGGGCTTCGGACTGCAATTAGAGAAAGAATACATTGAAAGAAGCCCCTACCAAACACACGTTATTGACGGTGCCCATGAAATTTTAGAATATTTGCGCGCTACTTATAATTTACACATCTTAACCAATGGTTTTGCAGAGGTGCAACATATTAAACTAAAGCAAAGCAATCTAAGTAAATATTTTCAGCACATTTTTATTTCGGAAGAAATAGGCCATCAAAAACCCGACCCTAAAATATTTGAGGCTGCTCTAAAAAAGATAAACGCTAGTGTTGATGAGTGCTTAATGATTGGCGACGATCATTACGGCGATGTGCAGGGCGCCATGGATGCAGGGTGGAACGCTGTGCATTTTAGTCCCGATGAAGTATTGGCAGGTAACCACCTTCACATTCGTACGCTGGATGATTTAAGAGATATGCTTTAAGGATTTCTTACTTTGCAATTACGGTTTTACTTGTAATTGCCCCCATATTAAACCACCCGATAGATTTCATTCCGCTACCTGAAGTATTTTTAATATTTGTTCTTACATTTTCGGGAGCAGTGGCAAACAACCCTGCCTGCGAGTTTTGCATTTGTGTTTGCAATTGCAAAAAGAAATCGTAGGTATCCGAATTGATAGAATAAATCTCAATAGTACAGGCATCTAAAAAATAGCAGGGGTCGCCGCCGGGTGTTAATTGAAAAAATGCGTTTGGCGGAATAAAAAATATGCCGTCGGTACCAACACCGCCCGCATCTTGTACCACATTTAACTCGCCGGGGCCATTGTAAAAATTACCGTTTTTGTAAGTCTTAATCCAATAATAATCTAAGCCTCCAGGCGCATCTCTTGCAATTAAGTAGGGGAAATATTTTTTTGGTTTTTCGCTCGTATCACTTGCTCCTCCTTTTTTGTTTTTAAAAATAATGGTATCTACTTTAGTAGTGCGGTTTAATTTAGAAAGCGCCAGGTAGTTTATGCCATTGTAAGTAATATTTAATTGATAGTTATGGCCAATTTGCGCCATGCTGTCGTTTAGTTGTGGCACGTACAAATAATTTCCGCTGCCGTCGGGACTGAAAGTAAAAGTTTTGTTAGCGTTTAAATCTGTTAAACTAACAGCGGCCCCTAAAGCGGGCGGCGTATTTGTATTGCTGAAATAATCGGCAGTGGTTGTTAAACGCAAGGTTTGCGTGGCACCGCTATTATTTATAAAAGCATCCACAACCAAATGCGTTTCTCCACTTTTTAAATCAACCGTAATAATGTCTTTGCAAGAGCTAAGAAGTAATCCGGCTAATAAAATAATTCCGCTAATCTTCATGGTATTGATTCGTAGCAGGTGGTCTTCTAGCAATGACAGTTCTGCTAATTTATTTTCTTTTATCATAACTAAAATTTAAAATTATAAGTTAATGCAGGAATAAAACTTCCTACAATTGAGTAACGAACGGCTTGTGTTTGAATGGGGTTGTCTTTATTGGCCTGGAAATAGATTGCAAAAGCATTTCTTCGTGCATATACGTTATACACGCTGAGCACAATGCTGCTTTGCCATCTGCGCCTGTCGTTCTTTTTAAAATTGTAGGTAGCTGATAAATCCCAACGATGGTAAACCGTATTGCGCACATTATTTCTTAAGCCCGATGTATTATATCCCTGCGTATATCCCTGCACCTGAAATCTTGAATCGGGAAAAGTATTGGGCGTGCCCGAGATAAATACATAATTAGTAGAAATATCCCAGCGTTTATTAAACGTGTAGCTTAAAACCAAACTTACATTATTGGGCCGGTCGTATTTGTTAGAAAACCATTGGTCGTTACTGATGCCAATTACTTTGCGTTGTGTTTTAGATAAAGTATAGCTTAACATACCGGTTAATTTTCCTTTTGTTTTTCTTACAAAAAATTCAACTCCGTATGCGCGACCAACGCCCTGCAATAAATCCTGCTCTAAATATTTATTTAAAAGTAATTGGGCGTTATCCACATAATCCAATTGGTTTTGCATGGCCTTGTAATACACTTCAACCGAAGTTTCGTACATATTGTTTTTAAAATTTCTGAAATATCCCAAGGCAACCTGATCTGCTAACTGCGGTTTTATGTTATTTGTGCTTGGCGTCCAAATATCTAAGGGAGTAGCTGCGGCCGTATTTGAAACGATGTGAATGTACTGCGCTGTGCGGTTATAACTTGCTTTGATTGAACTTTCATCGTTTAATTCGTATTTCATTGACAAACGAGGCTCAAAATTACCGTAGTGTTTTATACTTTGAAACATGCTGTAATACGTACTGTCTTTAAATCGCTTGTGGCTGTTAGGAACGCTGTCGTAAAAAGTATAAGCATTTCCCTCTCCCATAAAATCAAAAAACGAATAACGTAAGCCGGCGTTAATGCTAAAGCGCGAGCTCACCTTAAACTCTTCGTCAAAATAAAGTGCGCTCTCTAAAGCAAACTTTTTTGGAAGCCCTATATTTGTTTTTGTGCTGCCGGATGTAACCGTGGCATTACCCGGCTGAAATTCCATTAAAATGCTTTGTCCGCCAAAATGAAAAGTGTTGCGCGCGTTTAAGAAATAAGAAAAATCGGGTTTAATACTGTAATTAATGATTTTCGAGTTCCAGTCGAAGCCCTGGTTATTGCTTTCATCTGTAAAACTTAATTTGTACGTATAATTACTGTAGAACGCCGTTGTGTTTAGGAAAAGTTTTTCGCCGAAAATATGATTCCAACGAACGGTAGTAGTTGCATTTCCCCAATCAAAACCAAAGCCGGCGCCAAATACATCGCGCCCTAAATAGGCGCTAGCAAAAACCGTGTTTTTGTTGTTTATGCGGTAATTTATTTTTGCCGTTAAATCGTAAAAATAAAATTTCGCATTGGCAAGGTCGGGATATTTTGCTTTTATAAAAGGTTTTGCCAACACATCAATATAACTGCGGCGGGCCGCAACTATAAACGACATCTTATCTTTAATAATGGGCCCTTCAATTGAAAAGCGACTGAAAATGGTTCCTATACCGCCGTTTAGTTCCAGTTTTTTGCTGTTACCTTCTTTCATGCGTATATCTAAAATAGAAGAAAGCCTTCCCCCGTATTGCGCCGGAATTCCGCCTTTAATTAATTTTACATCTTTCACCGCGTCAGGATTAAACACCGAGAAAAAACCAAAGAGGTGAGAAGAGTTGTAAACGGGTGCCTCGTCCAACAAAATTAAATTCTGGTCAATATTACCTCCGCGCACATTAAATCCGGTAGCGCCCTCGCCAACCGTTGTAACGCCCGGTAAAAGTTGTATGCTGCGTATCACGTCAACTTCTCCCAATAAAGCAGGAATTTTACTTATTTGCTTAATGTCCATTTTTATGGTTCCCATGTCCATCGATTTAACATTCAAATCTTCTTTTTCGGAAAGTACTACAATTTCATTGAGGTTTTGGCCTTCCTCGGGCATTTCAATATTTAGTGTGGTGTTTGCGCTTAAATCAATTTCAACCGTTTTGTTTTTATAGCCGATGTAAGTAAAAACAATAGTGTTTTGCCCTTTCGGTAAGGTAAGCGAGTAAAAGCCGTACACATTGGTAATAACACCTATAGTTGTGCCTTGTTTGTAAACCGAAACGCCAATCATAGATTCGCCGTTAGCCGAATCTTTTACATAACCGCTGATAGAAATATTTTGCGAAAAATAACTGAGGCTAAAAAGAGAGAGACAAAGTGTAAAAAGATATTTTTTCATAGAATGTATTAATCGGCGGCAAAACTATGGAAACTTTTTTTGATTTGAAAGTTTCCTTTGTTAAATATTGGGTATAATCACTAACTTTACACTATGGGAATTGCATTACTTGCCTTTATGGGTCTGGCCCTCCTTTTAATAGTTCCTTTTATTACCGCTATGTTTGCCAAAAGAGTGGGGCGTAGCCCGGTAAAATGGTTTTTTATCTGCATGGTTTTGCCCCTTATTGCCACTTTTCTTCTCTTCTTGCTTCCCGATTTATCAGAGGAGGAAAACACTAATAACTAAGCTTAACTGCCTATTTGCCATCGCCCTTCCACCTCTTGTAGCAATCCATAATCGGAGCATAAAGCTCATAACCTTCGTGCGATAAAATGTATTCGTCGGTTACATACCAGCAGTATTTTCTAAATCTTTCGTAATCCACAAACTCGTCTTCGGTTAATTGGCGCAATATTTCGGGATTAAATTTCTTGGCCACTTCTTCCCGCATTAAAATCTCCTCAAATATCGCCCGCAGCTTGCGTTGTTCCTTGCCTTTACGGCTAAATTGCTCGTAAAGTGCAGTTATAGGACTTTCCACCGCGTTTATGCCCGACAAAGGTTTGTTTTGCTTCACATAACGCTTCATATAATCAATCTCGTTTGGCTTTATTTTATAGGCAAACACCGATTGAGGTGCAAGGCTTACCATAATACGCTGCATCACTACTTTTAGCTGTTTTTTGGTACTATCTGTAAGATTTTTGATTTGCGCCACCGGAATTTTTTTTCGGGCAAAGCCAATGTAAGAAAATACCAAGGTATCGTTGTTTTGGGCAATTAGGATGAATTTACCGTTATAATCTGTAATCGTTCCGTTGCCATTGCGCTGATTAATAAGGTTTACATAAGGCATTGCACTGGATGAGTCGCCCTCGTACACGGTACCGCTAATAGCGTATTTTCTTTGCTGCGAGAACAAGGAAATGCCGGAAAAAAGCACAAATGCTATAAAAAAAATGCGTTTCAGAACGTAAAAATTAGCTTAATAAATAATTCAAAATAGTTAAAAACTCTTAACGCAAAAGTAGGGTTTAAATTTTATCTTTGGGCTATTGTATGGAACGTTTTGTAGTATCGGCCAGAAAATACAGGCCACAGACATTTATAACGGTTGTTGGGCAACAGCATATTACCACTACGCTTAAAAATTCCATTAAAAATAACCACCTCGCCCAGGCATTTTTATTTTGCGGTCCAAGGGGAGTAGGTAAAACAACCTGTGCGCGTATTCTTGCAAAAACTATAAATTGTTTTAACCCTACAGCAGATACCGAGGCTTGCGATGAGTGCGACAGCTGCAAATCATTTAACAGCGGGCAATCGCTAAATGTTTTTGAACTAGACGCTGCATCAAACAACTCGGTAGAAGACATCCGTAATTTAATTGATCAGGTTCGTTTTGCTCCGCAGTTAGGTTCTTTTAAAGTGTATATCATCGACGAGGTGCACATGTTATCGGCTTCGGCGTTTAACGCATTTCTTAAAACATTAGAGGAGCCACCAAAACACGCTATTTTTATTTTAGCTACTACCGAGAAGCATAAAATTATTCCAACCATACTTTCTCGTTGTCAGATTTTTGATTTTAACAGAATACGCTTAGAAGATATTTCAAATCACCTGGGCTTCATTGCAAAAACAGAAGGTATTACAGCCGAGCCCGAAGCTTTACGCATCATTGCGCAAAAAGCGGATGGCGGGTTACGCGATGCCTGCAGTATGTTTGACCAGATGGTAAGTTTTGGAGGCAACAATCTTACCTACAAAACAGTAATTGCCAACCTGCACGTTTTAGATTACGATTATTATTTTAAAATTACAGATGCCATCAATACCATGGATGCGTCTACCGCGCTGTTAACTTTCAATGAAATTATAAATAATGGTTTCGACGGCCATCATTTTATTGCCGGCTTGGGAGAACATATTCGTAATATTTTAGTTTGCAAAGATGCCGCTACTGTGCAGCTTATAGAAGTAAGCGAGGATATTAAGCAAAAATATTTGCAGCAGGCACAAAATTGCCACATGCAGTTTTTATTAAAAGCTTTGGGCATTATTAATCGTTGCGATGTAAGTTATAAATCTGCAAAAAACCAGCGTTTGCAAGTAGAGATTGCGCTCTTGCAAATGAGTTACCTTAACGCTGCTCCCTTAGAAGCAGAAAAAAAAAATGACAACGAGCAAATAGTTGTTAAAACAGCTACTGCAATTAAAGAAACTGCTGCTCCTACAAAAGTTGCCAATGTTTTAGCCGAAGAAAATCCGCAATACAAAACTACCGATAAGCCCGTTACTTCTTTTAAGGATTTAAATCTTACATCCGGTTTTCGTTTGCAGCAGGCAAAGCAATTGGTGCAGCAGTCGGCCGTTACTGAAGAAGCGGTGAAAGAAATTGCGGTTGTGCAAAAGGAAGAAGTTACTTTAGAAAGATTTCAGGCGGCAGCTGCGGCGTTTGCAAAAATGATGCAGGAAAAAGGTAAAATGCAAATTTCTACCATTTTGCGTCCTGAGATGATTAAATTAAAAAACGAGAGTCTGGCAATTATAGAAATTGAAAACAGTGCGCAGCGTGATGGCTTTGAGCCCTTGCGTATGGAATTTTTAGATTTTATAAGAAAGCATTTAAATAACGGCATCATCAATTTTCAGCTTGAGGAGAAAAAATTTGACGGTGTTAAAAAAGCGTATTCGCCCATAGAAAAGTTTGAGGTGATGATTGAAAAAAATCCGCTGCTAAAAGATTTGAAGAGCAGGTTGGATATGGAGCTGGACTATTAACCTACGGATTACGGATAACAGCCGTACGGATATACGGATTTATTTTCTATAGCATAAGCATTTTCATTTAGTAAGATTTTGTATTGGTTTCTCCCCTTTAAGGGGAGACCGTCAAAAGTCCGAAGGACTTGACAGAGGGGTGTTTGGTTAGAACAATCACCTTCTTTTAGTATCTTCGCGCCGCATTTATGTCAACACAAATTACTCCAAGTAAAACTAATCGCCTTATTGATGCAATCAAGTTATCGCTTAATGGCGAGCAGCAGGATTATACGCAGGGCAGTATTCGTAAAGCGGTTTTTCTTTTAGCTATACCAATGATTTTAGAATTGGGATTGGAGAGTGTGTTTGCGGTGGTAGATATGTTTTTTGTGAGCAAGCTGGGGCAGAACGCCATTGCTACAGTTGGATTGACAGAATCGGTTGTTACAATTATTTATTCGATAGCCATTGGGTTGAGTACGGCTGCAACAGCAATTGTTGCACGCAGGATAGGAGAGAAGAATCCTGAGGCGGCCGCGCACGCGGGCGCGCAGTCGCTTATTGTTGCGATGTTAGTAACGTTGGTTTTAAGTGTGCTCGGAATAATTTTTGCCGGTGATATTTTATCGCTGATGGGTGCGAGTGAAGAAGTTGTTCGCGACGGAACCGTTTTCGCTCGCATTATGCTTGGCGGAAGCGTTGCCATCATTCTTTTATTTTTAATTAACGGAATTTTTCGCGGTGCAGGCGATGCGGCCATGGCCATGAAAAGTTTGTGGCTTGCAAGTTTGATAAATATTATTCTTTGTCCCATTTTTATAAACTTTTTCGGACTAAAAGGTGCAGCCATTGCAACGGTTATTGGCAGAAGCACGGGCGTACTTTATCAGTGTTATCATTTGTTTAAAGGCAGCGGTATTTTAAAAATGTACACGGCCAGTTTTAAGTTTGATAAGGAGGTTGTAAAATCATTGGTAAATATTGCATGGCCGGCAACCCTTCAGTTTATCATAGCCAGCGGCAGCTGGATTGTGTTGGCGCGGCTGGTTGCCGAAACAGGCGGAACGACTGCATCGGCAGGGTATCAGATTGCGATACGTAATGTTGTGTTTT
Source organism: Bacteroidia bacterium (assembly GCA_038214655.1). Lineage (GTDB taxonomy): Bacteria > Bacteroidota > Bacteroidia > B-17B0 > Aurantibacillaceae > PALSA-968. Next base: position 45,386 of record JBBQRR010000028.1, read on the forward strand.
TTATTTTACCGGCATGGGGCTTAAGTAACGCTGCCGCAACTTTGGTTGGACAAAACTTAGGAGCCAAACAAATTGAGCGTGCTGAAAAAAGTGTGATGATAACCATGAAATACAATATCATCTTTATGAGCCTTGTAATGATTTTATTTTTATTTTTCTCAAAACCCATCATTGGAATTTTTACGCAGGACATAGCCGTACAAGACTATGGAGCAAAAGCATTACAAATAATAGGCTCGGGCTATATTTTTTACGGCATTGCAATGACAATGACCAATGCTTTAAATGGCGCGGGGGATACAAAAACCCCGACGATAATTAATTTTGTTTGCTTTTGGTTATTTCAAATTCCGCTGGCGTATTTTTTAGCGAAAGGTTTGGATTATAAATCAACGGGTGCATTTTTAGCAATACCTATTGCCGAAACTTTAATTGCCGTAATGGCCTGGTACTTTTTTAAGAAGGGAAAATGGAAGAAGGTAGAGGTTTAAAAGTCTTACTTTCTATTTAATAAGCGGTCAACGTTTTAACCATGTAATATGCGGTGGGCAATAATTTAACCCGAAGCACTTGAATGTCGCTCGCATAAACTTTAACCGCTGTCATATGCTGTGGTGGCCACTAACACAAGATAATACAACACATGTCAACCGATGAATTCGATTATTGTGGTTTAGCAACCATGCGAAGTTTTTCCATTATGCGCCAACCCTCTAATGTGTTAATTATTTCTACTGCAAAAGTCTGTGTCTCGGTCCCACATTTATACTCAACTTCAACTTGTCCAAGCTCTATTGGGTAGTTGTTCAATTTATTTACTGAAGGTGTTATTTTTCCGAGTTGAATTGATTTACCACATTTTTTATTATCAATGTCCGACGTTATTCTGTTATAGCCTTTTGTAATTTTTTCATGAGTTTTTTCTTTGTCACCGTCAATCTTAGCGACCATTTGTTCTTTAAAAGAAGTTATCTCCGTTCCTGTTTGTCCAGATTTGTCCACTGTCGCTGCCATTTCTTTTCCTGTTACAACTAAGTTTAATATGCCTTTAAGATTTTTTGATTTTAGTAATTCAAATACTTCCTTCGCTAAATCCTCTGGTTTGTCGAATTTTTTTCCAGTCGAAAATGAAGTCAGAAAAAGAACTAAGATTAGTCCAGAGATAATGTTTATTTTTTTCATATTGTTTGTTTTAAAGTTTGTTGTCCTACGGATAAGTCCGCCGCCATTGCATCTAACTTATCGCTAACCCCTCCTTTCCCCCTTCGAATCGCTTGTAAGCGTTTGCAATTACTTAAGATTGGTTAGGGTCTATTAAACTTAAACCAAATATAACAAAAAAGCCCCTCGGTTAGGAGAGGCTTTTAAGTTTTATCTTTTACCTTTTTACTTAACCGCCTCTTTCCACGTATCAATTGTAAAATGAATTTTTACCGCGCTGCTTAAAGATTTGCTTTCTGTTCCGATTTTATAATCTAACCGGTTAAAAGTTGCGCTTCCTTCAAACGACCAGATGTAATCATCTTTTGTTTTTGTTGCACCAATATAATTAAACCAAACATCGCAAGGTTTAGAAATGCCGCGTATAGTTAAATTACCGTGCGCCACATAACTGTAGTCCATTCCACCATCAGCAACAGAATCAATGCCTGTTGCTTCAAATTTTGCAAAAGCAATACTATCGGCGTGAAAATAATCATTCGATAATAAATGCTCGTCGCGGTCTTTGCTTTGCGTGTTAATAGATTTAATGCCCAGCTTCATCATTACTTTAGAGTTTTTTAAATCTGAAGGGTTGATGCTGATAGAACCGGTATCGATAGCGATACTTCCTTTTGATTTAGAAAGATTGTGATTTAAACTGAAGTCAACGTACGAGTGCGATTGGTCAACAATATAATCTCCTTTTAAAGTGCTTAAGCTTTGTGGCGCAGCCATTCCGCTGTTAGCAGCAACAATACTGTCGGCCTGCGCTTTGCTTGTGCAATTAAATTCTTGTCCGTTAATATTTAATTTAATAACTTTTTCATTCACCATTTTATTTTCGCCGCCACGTGTTACAGCTATGTAAGGTGCGATTACCAAAGAAACGATACTCATTAATTTAATCAAGATATTCATTGATGGACCCGAGGTATCTTTAAACGGATCTCCAACAGTATCTCCCGTTACAGAAGCTTTGTGTGGCTCAGATTTTTTGTAAAACATTTCGCCGTTAATGTTAACGCCTTTCTCAAATGATTTTTTTGCGTTATCCCATGCACCACCTGCGTTGCTCTGAAAAATACCCATAAGCACACCGCTAACAGTAACACCCGCTAATAAACCGCCTAATACTTCGGGGCCAAATGTAAAACCAACAAGTACCGGAGTAATTAATGCAATTGCACCCGGCATCAACATTTCGCGAATAGAAGCTTTTGTAGAAATAGCCACACACTTTTCGTATTCGGGTTTGGCTTTGTATTCCATAATACCCGGAATTTCGCGGAACTGGCGGCGCACTTCCTGCACCATATCCATTGCCGCTTTACCAACTGCCTGTATACATAATGCCGAGAAAATAAACGGAATCATTCCGCCTACAAATAATCCGGCTAAAACATTTGCTTTGTAAATATCAATGTGCTGATAGCCCGGCATTGCAATACCAACAAACGCTGCAAATAATGCCAATGAAGTTAATGCTGCTGATGCAATAGCGAAACCTTTACCGGTTGCCGCGGTTGTATTACCAACTGCATCTAAATTATCGGTACGTTCACGAACTTCGGGAGGTAACTGACTCATCTCGGCAATACCACCCGCGTTATCTGCAATAGGACCAAAAGCATCAATAGCTAATTGCATAGCTGTTGTTGCCATCATACCTGCGGCTGCAATAGCCACACCGTATAATCCTGCGCATTTATAAGATAAAATAATTCCACCCGCTAAAGTTAAAATCGGAATAACAGTTGATTTCATACCAACCGATAAACCACCAATAATATTTGTTGCGTGTCCTGTTGCCGATTGGCGGATGATAGAATTTACTGGGCCCTTACCCATGGCAGTGTAATATTCAGTAACGATACTCATAACGGCACCAACTACCGAACCTACAACAATTGCATAAAATACCTGCATGCTTGTAAAAGTTACGCCGCGCAACATTAATGTTTCGGGTAGCATCCATTTTACAATAAAGAAAGAAGCAATAACAGTTAAAACAATCGAAGACCAGTTCCCCATGTTAAGTGCACTTTGCACATTTGATTTTTCGTCTTTAATGCGAACAAACCAAGTACCCACAATCGAAAATAAAATTCCTAAACCACAAATTACCATTGGTAAAAGGATGGGCGACATGCCTCCAAAATTATCTTTCACAACAATTTCCTGGCCCAGTACCATAGTAGCTAAAATAGTTGCCACGTACGAACCGAATAAATCGGCACCCATACCTGCAACGTCACCCACGTTATCACCCACGTTGTCGGCAATAGTAGCGGGGTTACGAACATCGTCTTCCGGAATTCCTGCTTCAACTTTTCCAACAAGGTCAGCTCCCACATCGGCAGCTTTTGTATAAATACCTCCGCCCACGCGTGCAAATAATGCAATTGACTCGGCTCCTAAAGAGAAACCCGTTAATACTTCGATAGAAGTTTTTACTGTATCGGCACCTAAGTCTTTGAATATGGAAAGGAACACAATGAATAAACCGCCTAAGCCCAGAACGGCTAAGCCTGCAACACCAAGGCCCATAACGGTACCGCCGGTGAAACTTACTTTTAATGCTTGCTTTAAACTTGTACGTGCGGCCTGTGTAGTACGAACGTTTGCTTTTGTAGCAACGCGCATACCGATATATCCTGCTGTTGCCGAAAATACAGCGCCGATAATAAAGGCGATGCAAATAATCCAGCTTGAGTGAATGTGTGTTCCGTTTACTTCGTGTATGGTACCCGAGTAGCCTAATAAAATTGCGGCAAATACCACAAAGATGCTTAGTACTTTCCATTCTGCTTTTAAGAAAGCCATGGCGCCGTCGGCAATATAGCCGGCAAGTTCCTGCATATTTTTATCTCCGGCATCCTGCTTGCTAACCCAGGCAGATTTTATAGCCATTACTAATAAACCAATGATACCAAGGGCGGGTACTAAATAAATAATGTATTCGTTCATAATTGTGCGCTTTTATTTTAGGGGTGCAAAGCTAAATATTTAAAGGAAATTATCAAATGCTTTACAAAATTAAAATACAGGCAACCTTCTGATATACAATGACGTCGATATCTTAATGAAAGCTTAAAAGAGCCTGTTTTGATAAGGAATAATGTAAAAAAGCCCTTTTAAACCAAACCTTTGTCTCTTTTGCTTCGTTTTATCAAATAGAGAGTGCTAAACATTTAAAACCAAATCCATGAAAAATCTTGCAAATAACGCCCATTTACTAGTTGCCATACCTGCGTTTACCTGAAAAATGAGTTTTGCTTGAAAAACGGGGCTTATTCATTGATTTTTAAAATTCAGTATTATTTATAGGTGGGTTCTAAAAATTCATTTTTATGGATTTTAATAAAAATCGGAGAACCCGTTAACCGATTTTTGGTATATTATTCCAGTTGCTCTTACTATTCCAACTGAGCGTATAAATAAGCCATTCATGCTTTGTTCCATAAAGCCAAATACGTGTTCTACCCTTGCTTGTAACCAGAAAACAAATATGCACCAAAATCGGCAAATAAGAATACACCAATTTCGGAAAACATAAATACACCGTTTTCGGAAAATAAGCATACACCCATTTCGGAAAATAGCGATGTCTGGTTTTTGAGTTTTAGTTTTATCGGTTTGAATTTAAAACCAAACCGATATGACAAAGAAAGACTTAAACAACTGGATTATGTATCACGAGATTCACAGACTGACACGCCTTGGGTTTAGTTCCCATAGGATAGCCCGATATATGGGATTAAATGTCAGGACAGTACGCAAATACCTGCCAATGTCCGAGCAGGATTATGAACACTATTTACTACTGGGTGGAGAACGGAATAAAATTCTAACCCCATATGAAGTATTTTTAAAAGAAAAGCTGAGCCTGTTTCAGGATACATCCGCTGCTCAGATGCATGATTGGCTCAAAGAGCATCATCCAGACTTACCTGAAGTGAGTTCTCGAACAGTTTACAACTTTGTAATGTTCGTTAGGCAAAAATACAATATCCCAATAATTCATTTGTCGAGAGAATATTTTCCTGTAGCTGAATTGCCATACGCAGAACAGGCTCAGGTTGATTTTGGAGAATATAATATGCGCCTTGCAGATGGGAAACGAAAAAAGGTAAAATTCTTTGTTGCGGTTTTATCCCGAAGCAGAATGAAATATGTCTGGTTCATAGATAATTCATTCACTGCCCAAAGTGTTGTGCAGGGCCATGAAAAGGCTTTTGCATTTTTTGAAGGTATCCCCAATACCTTGGTTTATGATCAGGACAGAACGATGTTGGTAGATGAAAACATAGGAGAAATTATTCTTACCACCACATTCAAACAATATATAAAATCAAGGAATGTTAAACTACATTTTTGCAGGCAATCCGACCCTGAAAGCAAGGGGAAAGTGGAAAATGTAGTTGGCTATGTAAAGAAAAACTTCTTGTATAACAGACCCTATTCAGATATTGATGCACTCAACACCGAGGCTTTATCCTGGCTGGGAAGAACCGCAAATTACCTTGCGCACAATTACACAAAAAAAACACCTTATAGTGAACATATGATTGAAAAAAAACATCTTAAACTCTACGTGCCCTTAATCATTGAAAACAAAGAAGTCAAAATGTATCACGTCAGAAAAACCAATGTCATTGCATACAAGAGCAATTTTTACACCGTGCCAATGGGAACTTATAAGGGAACGGGAACAAAGGCAATAGTAAAAGAAAAAGAGAACATACTCGAGATTTACAATCTTCAGCAGGAATTAATCTGTAAGCATGAGCTTTCTACTCACAAAGGGCAAACCATTGCCAATACTAACCATAGAAGAGACACCTCTAAAGGAATAGACGAGATGATTAATGAAGCTGCACTTCATTTTTCAAACAAAGATTTAGCTATAAGTTACTTCCAGCAAATCAGAGAGAAATATCCAAGATATACCCGGGATCATATGCAGGTCATCTTAAAAACTTTGGCTGATGCTGACTATAAGACATTGCCTAAAGCTGACAATGGAGTAGCGGACCAAACGCTGGATTTTTGTTTTAAAAACACACTGTTTAATGCCTATGAATTTGAGCAGGTGTTTCTTGTGGTCATCCTGGAAGCAATTTTACCTAAAAAAAAGCAAACCGAAATAAAACTTTTAGATGTAACTAATTTAGAGAAAGCAAACCAAACTCCGCAAACAAGTGACATTGAAGATTACGAAAAAATTATTAACCAATAAAATCAGCAACATGACAAAAACCGAAGTGATTAAAAATCATTGTAAAGAGTTAAATTTAACCGCCCTGTCGGCTTATCTCGATGCTGCCATAGCAGAAGCCGAGAAAAAGCAAACAACTTATCTGGACCTCATTAAAACGCTTATGGAAAAGGAAGTAAACCACAGAAATGAAAAAGACCTGGAAAGAAGAACCAAACAGGCCCGATTGCCACTTTGTTACAACTTAGATTTGTTTGATTTTACGTTTTTAAACGGGCTTGAAAAAAAACAATTAAATCAACTCAGAGAACTCAAATGGTTAGAACAAAACTTTAATGTCATTTTTATGGGACCAAGCGGAACAGGGAAAACCTATCTGGCAGCGGGACTATGTTTTGATGCCATTGACAAAGGGTACATGGCATATTTTAAAACGATGGAAGAATTAATCAAAATATTAAAAATGAAAGACATCACTCGCAATGCCCAGGCTGAATATAGACGAATAATGAAAGCACATTTGCTTGTTATTGATGATATAATGATGTTCCCTGTAACACAACAGGATGCAGTTGCCTTTTTTAATTTAATAAATGAGCTCCACGATAAAACATCTTTAATTATTACCACAAATAAATCTCCGAAAGAATGGGCTGATGTGCTTAAAGACAATGTTTTAACGACAGCTCTTTTAGATAGAATACTGTATCGTTGTGAGATTATTAAATTAACGGGTAAAAGTTACCGTATGGAAAACAGAAAAAATATTTTTGAAAACAATAAGAAATTAAACTAATTTTGGCTCAGAATCATGCATCGCTATTTTCCATTTTTGGTGCATTCCTATTTTCCGAAAATAGTGCATATTTACTTTCTGGTCACAATAATTCAGGTAGTGCTGTAATTTCATTGCTCTTTTCATTTACTTTATACTGTCCAAGTACAATACTGTTTTGAACAGACCAAGCATTGACAAGATGAATAGGCGATTGGTTTTTATAGGTATCATAAGAGCCTCTTGATGTTTTCCCATCCATAACGATTAGCCCTGCCGATGTTGCTTTACAAAGTTCTTTAGCAAATTTGATGAAACATTGATGAAACTCTTTTGGATTTATAAGACTAAGTACTCGTTCTATCGTGTCGTGAGATGGTATGCCATTTTGAAGGGATAAAAATTGTTTTAAAAATTGCTCCTTTGATTTTCCAAAAATAACAATCTCTTTATATTCATTAGCACCACATATAACGGCTATGATACTCAAAACTAATATGTCTATTAGTTTGTGCGCTACTTTGTGTTGTTGACGCGGATCGTTAATCTCTGAAAAATGGGCTTGTAAGGTCATGGCTTTTTTTAGCCAAGTAATTCAAAATCAACAATACTCTAACAGTTAGCTACAGGATATTATCAAAACCAATTTGTTAATTTTTCATGCGTTTGACCTGATATTCGAACACAATAATACCGTGAATCAGATATGAAAGGATATATGTACATATCGAAATGTTCCGACGGCAGTTTCTACACAGGTAGCACAATAGATCTTGATGTTCGGTTAAAGCAACATCAAAATGGTGAAGGGGCAAATCATACTAAGAAGCGTTTGCCTGTTAAGCTAGTTTACGTTGAATTATTTGAAAGAATTGATTTGGCTTTTTACAGGGAGAAACAAGTGCAAGGCTGG
>JBBQRR010000029.1:0-52336 GCA_038214655.1 Bacteroidia bacterium
ATTCTCAAAAAAACATTCATTTTAACCAAGTTAGCTGTAAGTTATGTAACTTTTTTCTCTCATTTTATAATTACTCGTTAGTACTAAGTCAGCATCTTTGCCGCGCACTATTTATGTCAAAAAAATATAATTATGAAAACAAATAATTCAACAATTCTCCGTACAAGCCTCTTTAAAAGAGTTTTTTTAGCATTTGTGCTAATTCAGCTTTTTAGTTTAAACAACGCAAAAGCTCAATTAAATGTAAAGGTAAATATTGGCTCGCAAGCTCTTTGGGGGCCGGTAGGCTACGATTATGTGGATTATTATTATTTACCCGAAGCAGATGTATATTATTCTGTACCAAACGCTCAGTTTGTTTATTTAAAAGGAGGCAAGTGGGTATTTGCAAACAGCTTGCCTGCGACATATAATGTTGATTTATATTCAACTTATGTTGTGGTAGTAAATTCGCCAAAACCATATTTGCAACACAATATATATTTTACAAAGTATGGTAAATTTAAACACAGTGGCCGCAATCATGATTTAATAAGAGACAGTAACGATGAAAAATATTTTGTTGTAAAAGGTCACCCAAAACATGGGGGCGGTAATGGTGGTGGTAACGGTAATGGAGGCGGTAAATATAAATCGGCCGGAAATGGTAATCAGGGAGGAAATAAATCAGAAGGCGGTAATGGAGGTGGCGGTAAAAAATCGGGTGGTGGTAATGGAGGCGGCGGGCACGGTAAAAAACATTAATTTTTAAATTAAATAGTGCCTGTGTCGTTCTTTCCCGAATTTAATTAGTCTTAAAAAAAACAAATAATCTAAAAATAAAAAATACTATGAAACTAAATTATACTTTTTGCTTCGTGCTTAGTCTATTATTTTTGAATATTACTAGTACTAAAGCGCAATTTAGCATTGGCCCTAAAATAAATTTAGGAATGGGGCGTATAAATTCAAAAAACATGATTGACAATATGAACGCCCGCAATATTGCCGATTCTAAAATTAATACATGGAGTGTCAATAACAAATATGGTTTCGCTTATGGTTTGGGAGTCTTTATTCAATACAATTTCAATGATAATTTTTCCATTCTTGCTGAACCAACGTATGGCGCATTGAAACATAGCATCACTATTGATTATCAGGACAATAAACTAGACAATAATGGAGACGGTGACATCACAACTATTTCATCGGAATCAACTATAAAGCTTTCTTATTTCAGCCTTCCAATCCTTGCCAAATATTCTTTTAAAGGACAAACAGGCCTTTATGTTATTGCCGGACTTGATTTGTTTTTCACGGGCTCGCCAACCATACAATCTTCAGAAACAGAAACTAAAGTGCACTATAAAAGTAATGCTGTAGATAAAACAGATATATCGTATAGGGCAGCCAGCGCAACACTCGATATTTTTCAATCACCAAGAACAAGTTTTGTTTTAGGAGTGGGTGTAGCAATTGATCTTGGTGGTAAAAATTTAAATATTGATGCCAGGTACCATCTTCCTCTTACTAAATCAACAATGTATACCACAGACGCTAATTATCACGCATACACTTTTAAAAGCAATGCGTATTTTGATTTATGGGGAAAAATTGAAGCAGAATCAGATGCGCCGCAATTTCAACTTAATGATTTTAAAATGGGTTTAATTGAAATCTCTATTGGTTATACTTTATTTAAAAGCAATTAAGATTTTTATAAATCCAGTTGCGCCTTTCGGAATAATCGTATCAAATTTTTCAGGACTCGATATTCTTTCTGCTTATTGACTGCATTGTTGTAGCGTGAACGAGCAATGAAATGCTGACGTTTTACAAAAATGTCTTCACCCCCACCCTAACAAACCTACTGAAAGCAAAAAGGAGCCGGATAGAATAAATGATTCTGATTTTGTATATTTGCAAAAAAATTACACAATTAGAATTATGAAACGCGTTGTAGAGCATAGAAAACTTTTAGGTATTACTAAAGACGCAGATCTTGCGGAACTAAAAGTTATTTATAGAAATTTAATGAAGGAGTGGCATCCGGATAAATTTGAAGGGGACGAATCCGCTAAATTGGAGGCAGAAGCAAAAAGCAAAGCCATTATCGAAGCCTATCATTTTTTGGTAAGCCTTTCGCCTGAAACGCACTTGCAAAATAAAGAAGCGTATACAAATACAATTACTACCTCAGGCATAGAAGATTTTAGCTACAAAGGACAAACCCTTAAAGTCATTTTCAATGATGGAAGTGCTTATGAATACTTTAACGTTCCTAAAGCAACCTACAATAAGCTAATTAACTCGGCTACACAGGTACGATTTGCCAGAAGGCACATTTTTGAAAGCTTCGTATTTAGAAAATCGGCTAAAATTTCAGAAAAAGAGTAATACGCTGCTTTAACTTCCTGAATAAGGCATATTAATTAGAACGGGAATACGTAGCTAACAGTTTGCCAAGTAAAAATTTGCCGCTATTAAATATAAATAAAATAATTATATTCCTAAATAAGAATTATTATCTTCGAAGAATAATTATTTATAAAGGCATTTAAATGGCTGAAGATTTCAGGGAAAAGTTGCAAGAAAAAGGGCTCAAAGTAACCCCGCAGCGAGTGGCTATTTTTGAAGCGATTTTACAATTGGACAATCATCCCACTGCCGACGATATTACTTCATTTATTAAAAAAAATCATCCCAATATATCCGTTGGAACAGTTTATAAAGTGTTGGACACATTTGTAGAAAAAAAATTACTTGAAAAAGTAAAAACAGAAAAAGACATCATGCGTTATGACCCGCATTTTACAAAACACCATCATTTATATTGTGCGGAAACAGACAGAATTGAAGACTTTGCAGACGAAAAACTGAACGAACTAATGAGTGCTTATTTTAAAAAAAATAAAATAAAAAATTTTAAAATTCAAGATATTAAACTTCAAATAACAGGTAAATTTAATAATTAATAAAATAATCAATATGAGTAATTCAACCGAAAGCAAATGCCCTTTTCCACACGGACAAAAAAACGCACCTGTTGGTGGCAATGGAACATCGAACAAAGATTGGTGGCCTAATCGCCTTAACCTTGCTATTCTTCGTCAACACTCTTCGTTATCCGACCCAATGGATACCGATTTCAATTATGCCGAAGAATTTAAAAAATTAGATTTAAAAGAAATCAAAAAAGATATTTTTAAACTAATGACTACTTCGCAAAATTGGTGGCCTGCCGATTATGGTCATTACGGCCCCCTATTTATCCGTATGGCTTGGCACAGTGCCGGAACTTACCGAATTTCTGATGGTCGTGGCGGCGCCGGAAGTGGCAACCAACGTTTTGCTCCTATAAATAGCTGGCCCGATAATGGCAATTTAGATAAAGCACGTTTTTTACTTTGGCCAATAAAACAAAAATACGGCAAACAAATTTCTTGGGCCGATTTAATGATATTGGCAGGGAATTGCGCTTTAGAATCAATGGGCTTTAAAACATTTGGTTTTGCAGGTGGACGCGAAGATATTTGGGAACCCGAACAAGATGCTTATTGGGGTTCTGAAATGGAATGGCTGGCTACTAGTGATAAACCTAAGAGTAGATATTCCGGAGACAGAGAATTAGAAAATCCACTTGCTGCCGTGCAAATGGGATTAATATATGTAAACCCCGAAGGCCCGGATGCTAATCCTGATCCGCTTGCTTCAGCAAAAGATATTCGTGAAACCTTTGCACGCATGGCTATGAACGATGAAGAAACAGTAGCCTTGGTTGCCGGCGGACACACTTTTGGGAAAGCACACGGAGCAGCAAGTGCAACAAATGTTGGTCGCGAACCTGAAGGTGCAAGCATTGAAGAACAAGGATTAGGTTGGAAAAATAGTTTTGGTACAGGTAAAGGTATCGATGCAATTACCAGTGGTATTGAAGGCGCTTGGAAACCAAATCCTACAACTTGGGATAATGGTTATTTTGAAACATTATTTAAATACGATTGGAAATTATCTAAAAGTCCTGCCGGTGCTCAGCAATGGACGCCCACCGATGCGGCGGCGGCTACATTGGTAGAAGATGCCCATGATAAAAATAAGCATCATGCTCCTATGATGACAACGGCTGATTTGGCTTTGAAAATGGATCCGATTTACGCGCCTATTTCAAAACACTTTTTTGAAAATTTTGATGCATTTCAAGATGCTTTTGCGCGTGCTTGGTTCAAACTTACGCATCGTGATATGGGGCCTATTGCACGTTATTTGGGTGCAGAAGTACCTAAAGAAGAATTAATTTGGCAAAATCCTATTCCTGCAGTAAAACACGAATTGATAAACGCCGCAGATATTACTAGTTTAAAAACTACACTACTCAATTCGGGCCTTACTGTTTCCGAATTAGTAGCTACTGCTTGGGCTTCGGCATCTACTTTCCGCGGCTCCGATAAACGTGGCGGTGCCAATGGGGCACGCATTCGTTTTGCACCGCAAATAAATTGGGAAGTAAACAATCCAATACAACTCAAAAAAGTTTTAGTAAAATTAGAAAGCATACAAAAAACTTTTAACGACGCACAAAGCGGAAACAAAAAAGTTTCATTAGCCGACATCATTGTATTGGGAGGATGCGCTGCCATTGAAAAATCAGCCAAAGATGGCGGATACAACGCTACTGTTCCTTTTACTCCCGGCCGTGCCGATGCTACTTTAGCACAAACCGATGTAGATTCTTTTTCAGTATTAGAACCTAAAGCAGATGGTTTTAGAAATTATCAAAGTGCGGCATTAGCAAACATTCCGGCCGAAAAATTATTGATAGACAAAGCACAGTTGTTAAAACTTACTGCTGCTGAAATGACTGTGTTAATTGGAGGCATGCGTGTATTAGATACTAACTACAATGGATCTAAGCAGGGAGTATTTACCAATCGTCCGGAAACTCTAACCAACGACTTTTTCATGAACTTGCTAAATATTGGCACTACGTGGAAAGCGATTTCCAGCGGAGGTGAAGTATTTGAAGGTGCCGACCGAGCAACCGGAAAAGTAAAATGGACAGCTACCAGAGCCGATTTGATTTTTGGTTCAAACTCTGAATTAAGAGCTATTGCGGAAGTATACGCTTGTGCTGATAGCAACAAAAAATTTATGAAAGATTTTGTGGAAGCTTGGCACAAAGTAATGTGCTTGGATAGGTTTTAAACAGTTTAAAAAAAACCAACCGGTAACGGTTGTTTATAGATTTTAAACGCTACTTTTGCAGACGTTAATTTTAAACGAATGAGTGTAATTTTTGTACGTTTTATAGATAAGGATAAAGACAAGAGTCAGTTTTTTTCTACCCTACGCCAAAGGGTTGACGCTTATTTTAAAGAGAAAAAATTATCCAAGCATTATAACGCGGCGATGGTTTTTAAAACCATTATTTTATTAGCCGGTTATCTGATTCCTTTTGCTTGTCTTTTAATTTTTACGCCTTCAATTGGTATTAGCATGGCCATATGGGCAATTATGGGCTTTGCAGTGGCGGGTATTGGTATGAGCATTATGCACGATGCAAACCACGGTGGTTACTCGGCAAGCGCCAAAACAAATTATTGGATGGGGCATACGCTTAATTTATTGGGAGGTTCGGTTTTTAACTGGAAACTGCAACATAACTTATTGCATCATACCTATACCAACATTATAAATTTAGATGATGATATTGCAGATAAATTAGTTTTACGTTTTTCGCCGCACACAAATGTAAAGTGGTATCATAAATTACAATTTGTTTACGCTTTTTTGTTTTACGGAATTTTAACTTTGTACTGGACGCTCTTAAAAGATTTTGTGCAGTTTAAGCGTTATTCCCGAGAAGGCGTAAATAAAAATACAGCGGCCCAAAACAATGTCGTTATGCTAAAAATAGTTCTTAGCAAACTTATTTACTTCTTCTGTATTATTTTTGTTCCGTACTATTTCTTTCACATTCCTTTTTTACAAGTGTTAAGCGGATTTTTGCTGATGCATTTTATTGGCGGATTGGTGCTAACGGTTATTTTTCAGTTAGCGCATACGGTAGAGGGAACTTCGCATCCGCTTCCTACAGATGGAACTATAGAAAATAACTGGGCCATTCATCAAATGAACACCACTGTAAATTTTGCACGTAGTAATAAATTTCTAAATTGGTATTTGGGTGGATTAAATTTTCAGGTTGAGCATCATTTGTTTCCAACGGTTTGTCATGTACACTATCCGGCAATTGCCGAAATTGTAAAATCAACCGCCGAAGAATTCGGTGTGCCTTACTTAGAAAATAAAACTTTTGGCCAGGCGCTCACTTCGCACATGCGCACCCTAAAAAGATTCGGGCGCTTACCGGATATTAACGAGGCTTTATCGGGTTAATTAATCTCGCCTGAAATTTTCAAATTGCACAAGGCCAAATTCTTTGGGAGTTCTTACAAGTGTAGTTTTTTTATTCGGATCGGTTGCCTCAAATTGATCGCCGCCCCATTTATGTAAAAACCATTTTTTTGTTTTCTTATCAAATCTAAAAGTTACAATGTCTGTCCAACGCTGGTTACTACCTCCATAATGCTCAATAGAGAAAAAGCCTTTTGCAATTACCATACGCTGATACGGCTCTCCCATCACACCTCCACACGATTTACACATAACCACCTCATTACTTCGCCCTGCCTGATAATAGCTTTTATCGGCTTGCCCCAATAAAATTAATACGGGTCTCCGCTCCTCGCTAAAATTCGAAGTATCTTCTGCCACATCTTTTAAAATTAAAAGCATGTCGGGTTTGCCATCCAGATTTAAATCACCCGAAAGTGTGTCCAACATTTTATAACCTAAGGGAACAAAACGCTTCCATTCGGTATTTTGTGCGCACAAGGTGTTTGCACTAAGAGCCAAACAAAAAAGTAGTTTACTTATTGCTGTTTTTTGATAAAACATAATCAAGGCTTATTTTTCCGCTACCAGTAAAGATAAGAGATAATAACATAAGCGCATAATAAAAAGGTATTTCAAAGCCGTTATTTCCGGCGGCAAAGCCATTGTCCCAGTGAACGGTTTTAATGGCAACGAGCATGGTTACAATAAGCGGCACGGCTATAATGCGGGTACCCAAGCCAAGTGTAAGTAAAATTATTCCAAGGCATTCGGTAATGGTTGCCATCCAGGCCTGCGCATAGGGCGCGGGTAAATCCATCGATGCAAACCAATCGCCAATGGCGTGAACATCCTGCAACTTGTTCCAGGCCGGCTCTAAAAAACCATAGGCTAAAATTAAACGAAAAATTAAAGGAGATAAGTCTTTTAGTTTTTCTACAGCGGACGCATACTTCAAATAAAGTTTTTTAATAAAAATAAAATTTAGAAATGTTTAGAGATATAATTTATAGCCTCTTTCTGAGTTTTAACCGAAAAGTCTTTATATCGCTCATGCACATCCACAATTTCATCGAGCGCGTCTTTCACCAATTCTTTGTTTTTCCATTTTTTTAAATCCGCCACTACAATTTCAAGACAACCCTTTTTATACGCAATTTGTCCTAGTACATGTACCAAAGTATTCCTTACGCGCGCCGTTTTATCATTTTGAAGTTCTTTTAAAAACGGAAGAATGTCCTGCGGGTATTTTCTGCCTCTTAGTTCTATGCCGTGGCAAATTTCTCTTCTAATTTCTTTATCCTCGTGATGCAAATACTGTTTGGCAAATTTTAAAACCGGTTTCGGGTTCTTCTCCCCCATTTTTTTTACCGAACCGATTACCGCATTTCTTACCGAGTGATGTTTATCGAACAAACCCAGGTTCATTAAATTTTTTACGACCTCAAAATCCATTATTCCAATCTCACCCGCAGCGTTTATAGAAGTTTGCCTTACTTTTTCGTTTTGCGCAAGCAAAAGTTTTTCGAGTAGTTTTAAAATTTTTCTCTGCAAAGATTTTTCCGCTCTGTAGTTTTTTCCAATAGCCAGATAAGCAGTCTTACGGATATAAGTATCCTCGTCCGAAAAATAACTGAGAATGTTTGTTTGTTTATTGTTTTTAAGCTCAGATAAAATATCCGCATTAATCTCTTCAACCAATTTAATACGTTGCAGTTTTGATAAATCGTAAAAGCTCATATTAGTTTTTAAACCCCAAAACAAAACCCTTTTGCGATAAATCTTTCAAAAAAGAAATAATATGGTTTTGCGCTTCGGTTTTATCGGGAAATGAAAATATAGTTTGAAGTTCATCAACTAAAACCGGGATACTCTTCCCCTCCTCTATTTTCTCAATAGCCAAAGCATATAAAACAGAGATATCTAAAAACTGTATACTTCCGCTTTCGGGCTGACGATAAATTAAAATAAAATACTGCCCCTTTGTTTTTTCGTTAATATGTATTGGCGGAGTTGTATGTACCGGATACTGCGTTGAAAGTATTCTGTACTCGGGATTTAAAACAACAACCTCTTTATTCCAATCGCCTTCTTTTTTATGAGGAGGAATTACTTCGTCTTTCATGGTATGAATATCCATTTCAATCCATTCAAACAAAAGCAAATCTTCTAAAAAAGGAATTTTATATTTTTCTTTCCAGTTCTCGGCACAAGCATATTCATAAAACTCGCCCGGCACTTTCCAAACCTGCGGGGTTTGGCAATTGTGTTTACTAAAAAAGTTATTTACTATTTCATCCCAAACTTCATCGCTTGCAAATTCAAAAAATATCGGGAAAGCGCTTTCTAAAATATCATCAATGATATTATACACCAGTCTGCGGTAATGCTTTACGTGTTCTTGATTTACTTCGGTAGTAAGCGTAAGCTCGCCGGTACGGCAATAATCTGCCAATTTACTTTGTAAGTTTTTTGTATTCTCTTTAAGCAACATGTTCGGGTATCCACACTTTGTTACAGATTCCTTGCAACTTATTTAGTTCTCCCTGCAATTCGGGGTATTCCGGAAAATTAAAATCTCTCTCTAAAAGCACCGGCACAGGCTTTATGTGATGCAGTGTATAATCAAATAATTCAAAAACCGGATCAATAATATTTTCGCCGTGCGTATCAATAATTAAATCTTCGGCAACTTGTAAGTGGCCCGCCATGTGTATGTAAGCCACGCGCTCGAGCGGCAGTTTGTGTAAAAATTCTTTAGGCTTATATTTATGGTTAAAAGCGTTTACATATATATTATTTACATCCAGCAGCAAATTACAATCCGCCTCATTGGCAATGGCCGAAATAAAAGTGGGCTCATCCATTTCGGGAGCAACAGATGTATAATAGCTTACATTTTCAATAGCAATTTTACGTTCTAAGAAATCCTGCACCTGTTTAATTCGGTTAGCGGTATGCTTTACTGCGTCTTCTGTAAATGGAATCGGAAGCAAATCGTATAAGTGGGCGTTATCGCACTTGGCGTAGCTAAGATGCTCCGAGTAAATCGAAACATTATATTGCTTTAAAAATATTTTAAGTTTTTTAAGAAATTCCCAATCCAGTTCGTCGGGACTTCCGATTGATAAAGATAGTCCGTGGCACAATAAAGGATACTTATCCGTTACTTTATCAAAAATCTTTTTCCAATAGCCGCCCATGTCAATCCAATTTTCGGGAGCTACTTCAATAAAATTGGGGCTCAGGATATTTTCGTTTAAAAATTCCTCCGCAAAATCTTTTCTAAATCCTATGCCTGTTTTTCCTGCTAACATTTTATTTTAAATTAAAAATCCCGTCCGTCATTACGACAGACGGGATTTTCCTAAAAACAACCGTATTATTATTTAGGGTTTTTCTTTTCGCCGCATTTGCCTTCTCCGCATTTGCCGTCTTTAGCTTTTTTCTCTCCGCATTTTGCGTCTTTTCCTTTTTTCTCACCTTTTTTATCGCCTTTTTTCTCGTCAGCTTTCTTATCGTCAGCTTTCTTTTCACCACAAGCTAATTCAATAGCATTACGAACTTCAGCGCCGTTACCAAGAGAATTGTAGTTAAACAAATTGCTTGTGTTAGCATTTAAAGAAAGGCTCAAAAGAGCACCTGCGATCATTGAACCGGCAATGATTGTTTTGTTTTTTTTGTTTTCCATTTTATTTATTTTTTGGGTTTATTTATTTGTTACTTGTAAATATAGACGTATGCGTTATCACTTCCTTACGCTAAATATTAAAAAATTCTTAATTTTCATTTAAACCGCTGTTTATCAATAGTTTTAATTTATCCTTTTCTGCGTCGCTTAAATTGGATTGTGAGGCTAAAACGGTTTCGCTTATCATTTGGTTCATTAGGGCCGATTGCTTTTTAAAAGCCTTGCAAAATTTACAAATAGCCATATGAAATTTAAGGGATGTTTCGTCCTTAAAAGAGAGCTTTGTTAGTTCCTCTTTTTTAAGCAATAGATAAGTAGCTTGCTTGCAACACAAGTTCCAATGACTATTGGCAAAATAAGATATATGTTGTTCTTCGCTGCTCATGCTTTAAACCAATTTTTTTCGAGACACTCGCGCATTTGTAATTTAGCGCGATGTATGATAACCCAGTAGTTAGACGGGCTTATTTCTAATTCCTTACAGATAGTTTCTGAAGACTCTTCTTCAAGGTGTTTCATTGAAAACACGGCCGACCATGCCTTTGGAAGTTTATCTAAACAAGCGGCAAGAATTTTGCGAAACTCGCCTTGCTCAATTTTACCATCGGTAGCGTTCCATTGCTGGGGCCTTGCTTGTTTTTGCCATTCGCCGGGAATGAAGCCTTCTTCGGTAAAATAATGGCTGTAGGCTACTTTGTATGTATCGCTTTCTTCAAAAGAGGTTTCCTTGCGCACCGCATTTTTGCGATAGCGGTCAATTACTTTCCTTTTCAGTATAGAAACGAGCCAGGTTTTTTCGGAAGCCGCGCCTTTAAAACTATCTTTTGCTTTTAGGGCCGATAAAAAAGTATCCTGCACCAAATCGCGAGCCTCCTCTTCTTTGCTAATTCGCGAAATGGCATAGCTAAAAAGATAATCGGCATAATTATCCACCCATTTTTCGGGAGCCAGCTTTGCATTATTTTTTATAACAGGAGTTTCCAATTTTTATTTCTTGAAATTTAAAAGCCATTTTGCCGCATCTTCTTCCGAAGTAAAAAATTTTAAAGGTACTTCGGGTTTATATAATGCCAATAAAAAACGTTTAATTATTTTATCTACCATCGAGCTTGTTAATACTGCTCGCGCAATCGTTGTTTCGGGAACATCTTCTTTTTTAAAATAACCGCTTGCTTCGGGTGTCATTTTCCAGTTGCTGCGCGAGTCTAATATTTTAAGAAAAGGTTTGTTGCCGGTAATATTTCGGGTAACCAATAAATTGTCGGTAATATCTTCAAGGTCAATTTCCACGTCGGACAATAATTTTACCCAAAAAATATCGTTTTCGTCTTTCCAGATTTCTGCCGTTCGCGTCTTAATCCTCTCCATAAATTCCACCCTAAAGGTACAAATAGTAAATATCGTGCCAAATATTTTTTTTTAAACGAGATATCCGCTTATTTATGCGTAAGCGGAACAAAAATTTCGCAAATGTTAAAGGCACCCGCCCTGCCTAATACCATGCGGAACTAATTTATTGAAGGATGGTATTATTTTATACTTTTGCATTATGGAAACGGATTTGTTAAATAAAAAGGGGGTAAAAGAAATTGCTTCTCTTTATCAGGAAATTCTGAAACATTTGGGCGAAGACGCAAGTCGCGAAGGTTTGTTAAAAACACCCGAGCGTGCAGCTAAGGCCCTTGCGTTTTTAACGCAGGGTTACGATACAAATCCGGCTGAAATATTAAAATCGGCCATGTTTAAGGAAGAATACAGCCAAATGGTGGTGGTTAAAGATATTGAAGTGTACAGCCTTTGCGAACATCACCTGCTGCCCTTTTTTGGAAAGGCCCATATTGCTTATATACCCAACGGCCACATTGTGGGCCTAAGTAAACTACCACGTGTTGTGGATACTTTTGCTAGGCGCTTACAAGTGCAGGAAAGGCTAACCAACGAAATACGCGATTGCATACAGGATACTTTAAAGCCAATGGGCGTAGCCGTTGTTATAGAATGCAGTCACCTGTGCATGCAAATGCGCGGGGTGCAAAAACAAAATTCTGTAACAACAACTTCTGCTTTTACCGGCGAGTTTTTAAAAGACACTACTCGTAAGGAATTTATCAGTTTGATTTCTTCGAGACTGCATTAAGTTTTTATTTGTAAATATTGCCTTTTCCATCAAATAGTTTTAGATAAAAAGCTTGGTCAAAAAAAACTCAACAACAAGCTTCTCATTGGTAATATTTGGATAATAAAATTTAAGAAAAAATTATTGCTTTAAGAACTTCTCGGCAAAGGTCTTATCTCCTCTGAAAGCTGTGATAAAATAAAGTCCGGCGTTTAAAGTACTTATATCAAAACTTGTTTCGTCGTTACCCTCTACATTTTTTTCCATAAGTATTTCTCCCAGCGCATTAGTTAAAGTAACTTTTAACTTATCGGTACAATTTTTTACCTTAACGTTTATAAAATCTTTAGACGGATTTGGATAAACCGCAATTTGCTGGTGCCCGTAATCAAAATTCTCTACCCCAATTGAAGCACAGGCCGTGCCACCTACATCTGTAAAGTTTTTGCAAAGTGATTGATAATACTCATTTGCAATTGTGGCGTCGTGAATAACGATCATGTTTTCATCATTTTTAGTATCTGCCGAGGCCGACCAGTTAAATGAACCCGTGCAAACTTGAGGGTCAGAAGCAGGATGCAAAGCGTCAATCACCATCATTTTGTTATGATATACATAGCTTCCATTACTATAAACTTTAAGATTGGTAGTCATTACCGGATTAAGCGTTGAATAGGGTGTGTACGTATTGCTGAACTGATCCATAATACCCATTCCCACCACACCTGCATTTATTTTATTTTTAATTGCGGTAGCGGTTGTATTATCGGTAAACGTATAAATGCCAAAGAAAAGCTCGTTGTTAGCTGTAGCAATAGCGTTTTGTAAATGAGATGCTGTTTGATCCTTGGGACTAAAATAAACTTCTATCGGAGTTCCGTTAACGGTAAAAGTATTTGTGGTTGAAACTGTTTTAAATGTTCCGAATTTAGAATTAGCCAGATTAGGAGCCGCAGCTGTGCCGCCCCACATTTTATTAAACTCATTGTAATAAGCTGTAGCCAATGGCTTATCCTGAATAATTACAATATTATTATAATCAAAATTATTTTGCTGACGCGAGAAATTATAAGAACCTGTCCAAACAATAGGAACACTGGCATTTGAAGAACCCACATCAAACACAACAAATTTATTGTGGCTAATACCGTAACCGGCCGTTGTAGGGCTACTTAGTGTCTTAATATTTGTATTTAGGTTAACCCAGCCATTATTAGAAGAGCTTCCATTACCTATCCAACGTATAACTACTCCTCTTGTGTAAGCGGCGTTAATAGCGGTTGCAATTGCATCCATGCCGTCGCCTGAAGTTAAATAATAATTGTAAACGCATAAATCGATGCTGAGAGTTGCCCTGTTTATGTATGCAATCAACGTATCTACAAAAGCGGTATTAAGGTTAATTGCGTTGGTACCGGATGATACGGCATTATTTACAGGATGGTTGAAATAGCATTTTATTTTGGGGTTTTGCGCAAAGGAGTATTGCGTACTGAGTATTGAATACAGCGTTGCAAAAACTAGTAGTGTTTTCTTTATTACTCCGATAATTGTAGGTGTTTTTTTATCCATAGTCAAAGCTTTTTAGACTTTGAAATGGTTTAGGATTGTTCCGCCCCTGCGGCTACTCCTTTTAGGATATTCATTTCAATAGTAAAACAAATTTACTCAAAAAAGAGCACTAAAATGTTAATTAACAAAAAAAATTATAAATACGTGATTGAGGAACTTCTAAAATTACTTAGTTGGAGTCGGTGGCTGCTGTGGGTTTGCAACACCACTATTTGCGCCTGCAGGTGCAGCGGGAATAGCCGTTTCGTTAAGTTTTTTACGGGTAGCAGATTCGGTAGTTGCATCCTGCGCATCCGGAGTGGCAGCTTGCTTTTTAGGAGATGCCAATAAAGAAAATACAAATAAAGCTATAGCGAAACCCCAGGTTGTTTTTTCCAAAAAATCGGCTGTTTTACGCACACCCATAATTTGGTTATTAGAGGCAAATGAACTTGATAAGCCACCACCTTTAGAATTTTGCACCAATACAATTAGTATTAAAAGGGCGCAAACAACGATGATTAAAATTGATAAAACTCCGCTCATGATTTTTATTTTATAATGTTCTTAATTTCTGTAATTAGGCTTGCAAAGTAAGCACTTTTTTCGGGATATTTCAAACTTAAAATTTCGTAGGCCCTTATGGCTTTGGCCCTATTGCCCTGTGCCACATATATTTTAGCCAGCGTTTCCGTAACAAAATCTTCATTTTCTATCACGCTGCTGCGGGTATCCTCTGTAGCGGCATAAAACTGCTTTGCCGGATCGGGCTTAGAAATGCGTAAATCCTCCTCCAAAAGCTTGTCTAATTGCAGTTGCCTTTCGGTCTTAGTCTTTAATTTAGGTTGTACAAACAGCTTCTCCTCCGTTTTTTCTTCCGATTTAACAAAGGTTGGTAAAGTAGGAGTTTGCTGGCCCAAAGCTTTTAACCAATCGCCAAAAGATTTTTCGGTGGTATCAGGACTTTCCTTTTCGTTAATTTTTAGTATTTCGGTTTCAATATAAGCCTGCATTACCGGCTTCATCACAATTTCATCAAGCGTTTCGGTTTCCTTAATTTTTTCGAAAGGTATAACCGGCTTAAGCTCTTCCTTTTTCTCAGACTCAATTTTTACAAGTTCAGTTTTTATAACCGGAACAACGTCATAAGTAATACTAATATTTGAAATTGCTTTTTCCTCTTTTACAATTTCTTTTTTCTCGTCTACAACAGGCTGAACTACTTTTACATCCGGCCGCTGCTGTATCAATCTATACAAAAGCCCTCTATCGCCCGCAATAACCGAAGTTCTTTTTAGCGCATTGTGATAATTTAAATTACCACTGTTATGCAAAGCTTTTGTGTAAAGAAGATGTGCCGTTTGAAAATACGGATAATCTGCAATAATTTTTTCGATAGAAGAAATATGCTCCTCGCCCGCGCTAACAGGAGTTTTTACAAGGTCTATGAATTCTTCTATCTTCATTTATTCAAAGGTATGAAACAATTTCCAAACGGATAATCATTGACAAAGTATAGGGAGGCAGTATAAGTATATTCTAATTCCATTGCATTAATAAATAATTCAGAAATTCAAAAAATCACCAATTGTTAAAGGCAGCGTTAAAAATATCTTCTATAAGCTGACGGTTAATCTGTTCCAAGGCCTCATTCTCAATCTGGCTCAATGTTTTAGAGCCGTCATAGTCAAAATACCGGGTAAATTGCTTGTCGGTAAACCCTTTTGTGAGGTCAAATTTATTTACGTAGTTAATGGTAATTGTTACCGATAATCTTCGCAAGGAGTTTTGGTCGGCGCTACCTATTGACTGCGGGTTGTTTGTGTAAGCCGTAATTCGGCATTCTTCAAACTTTAAATCGCCATTTTGCCTTATCATTGCTAAATTGGTTTGTGAAGAAACCGCATCGCGTAATTTTTGAGAAAGTAATTGAGGTTCAGACGGGGCTGTAAGGTCGGCCTGGTTTTTAAACATCTCTACCGAAATAGTTTTTGCCTCCGCAGGAATGGTAATTCCTTTAAAACCGTATTTTGTCTTGCAAGAGGGCAGAAAGAAGAATAAAGAACCAAGAAGCAAGACAGATAATACTATCTTACTCACTGCACACCGCCTACTGCCTACTGCCAACTTTTTACTTTTCACTACTCTTGAATATGGTATTCGTTTATTTTACGATATAAAGTTCTTTCGCTTATACCCAATTCCTCGGCAGCGTATTTGCGTTTGCCTTTGTGCTTCGTAAGTGCTTTCAAAATCATTTCTTTTTCGTTATCGCTCAAAGAAAGTGTTTCTTCTACTTCAATGGGTTTAACAAAATTATCCGTTTTTACAGGCGTATTCAAATTATGCAAAGTCATTAAGCCCTGATTGTTGTTAACCGGAATTATTTCTTCGTTAATGCGTTTTATAATCTGTACATCATCGTTACTTAAATTTGAAAGGCTGCCCTGATTGTACTGCACAATATCGTGCACCACCTTTTTTAAATCGTTCATATCCTTTTTCATGTCAAACAAAACCTTGTACAGCAATTCGCGTTCCGAAAATTCTTGTCCGCCACTACCCTCTTGCTTAATAACGCCGGGCAAGGTGGTTGTGTGCTGGGGCAAATACTTTGCAAGCATTGTGCCACTTATCTCGCGGGTTTTTTCAATAATTGAAATTTGTTCGGCAATATTTTTTAGCTGCCGCACATTTCCCTGCCAGTAATAATTCATTAGCAAAACTTCGGCGTCGGGCATTAATTTTATTACCGGCATGCGGTATTTTGCGGCAAAGTCGGCTGCAAATTTTCTGAATAGTAAATGAATGTCTTCTTTTCTTTCGCGCAGCGAAGGCAATAAAATAGGCACTGTGTTTAATCGGTAATATAAATCCTCGCGAAATTTTCCTTTTTCTATAGCCTGCTGCAAATTTACATTGGTAGCGGCAACTATGCGTACATCTGTTTTTTGTACTTTGCTTGAACCTACGCGAATAAATTCTTTAGTTTCTAAAACACGCAGCAATCTAGCCTGTGTAGCCAATGGCAACTCCCCTACTTCATCTAAAAAAATTGTTCCACCATCTGCTACCTCAAAATATCCTTTACGTGCTTCGTGGGCGCCTGTAAAACTTCCTTTCTCGTGGCCAAACAATTCGCTGTCTATTGTTCCTTCGGGAATAGCACCGCAGTTAACGGCTATATACGGACCATGCTTGCGCACACTAAATTGATGAATAATTTGCGGAAACACTTCCTTTCCTGTTCCGCTCTCACCGGTAATTAACACACTTAAATCCGTGGGTGCTACCTGACGGGCTATATCTATATCTCGTTCTAAAGCAGGGGAGCTTCCTATAATACCGAACCTTTGCTTTATATCTTGCAGTGTCATGTGGAATCAAGAATCAAGAATTAAGAGCCAAGAATCAAGACTTGGCTTTACTTATCATTTATAATTTTCTCTCTAAGTGAAAATATCATTTTCTGTACTTCGCCAACTAAAAGCAAAGCCTGTACCAATTTATCATCTATGCCATATTTTCTTCTTTCACAGATTAAAAGTTGAGTTTCAAGTTCAAAAGACGACGTCAACAACTTTTCCAATTAAGGTAGTACTGGTGCATTCATCAACAAACACATTAACATATTCTCCCTTTTTAATCAATTCCCTCTCACTTCCGCCCTCTTGACTCTTGATTCTTGACTCTTGACTCCTGTATTTCGGGAAAACTACTACCGCATTCTGCGAGTTACGTCCCATCATCATTTCGTCAGATTTCTTAGAAATACTTTCAACCAAAACTCTATGCACTTTCCCTGTCATTTGTTTAATTCGTATGGCCGAGTGTTCGCGCTGCACGTCAATAATTTCTTGCAAGCGGCGTTTTTTTACTGCTTCCGGAATATCGTCGGGATATTTTCTTTCTGCCAAGGTCTTCGGACGTTCCGAATAAAAAAACATATACGCAAAATCGTAAACCACTTCTTTCATTAAAGAAATTGTTTCCTGATGTTCTTCCTCCGTTTCACTGCAAAAACCACTTATCGTATCCGTACTCAATCCGCAATCGGGAATAATTCTTTTTATAGCAGCCATACGGCTCAAGTACCAGGCTCTGTCGTAACCGCGGTTCATCATTTCTAAAACGCGCGAACTTCCACTCTGCACCGGTAAGTGCACGTACTTGCAAATGTTTTCGTATTTAGCCATGGTATGCAAAACTTCATCGCCCATGTCTTTCGGGTGCGAAGTGCTAAATCTCACTCGCAAATCAGGATGCACCAAAGCAACTTTTTCTAGTAGCTGCGAAAAATTTGTTGCGTTTGCTTTTTGCTCTTCGGTTAAACTTTCTTTTTTTAATCCGCCGCCGGTCCACTCGTAACTATCTACGTTCTGTCCAAGCAACGTAACTTCTCTATATCCGTTTTCAAATAAATCTTTTGCTTCGTTAACAATGCTTTCGGGATTGCGACTGCGCTCTCTTCCTCTGGTAAAAGGCACCACGCAAAAACTACACATATTATCGCAACCGCGCGTAATACTTATAAAAGCATTAACGCCATTGCTACCCAAACGCACCGGCGTAATATCCGCATACGTTTCTTCTTTCGATAAAATTACGTTTACCGCTTTGCGCCCATCTTCCGCTTGTTCAATTAAATTTGGTAAATCACGGTACGAGTCGGGACCCACAACCATGTCAACTATTTTTTCTTCTTCTAAAAATTTCGTTTTCAATCGCTCGGCCATGCAACCCAAAACACCAACTAAGAGGCTTGGATTTTTGCGTTTCATTTTTTTAAAATCTTTCAAGCGCTGGCGCACGCGCGACTCCGCATTTTCTCTTATAGCGCAGGTGTTTACAAAAATAACATCAGCCTCTTCAACTTTATCGGTTGTGCTGAATCCGTTTTTACTTAAAATCGAAGCCACAATTTCGCTGTCCGAAAAATTCATGGCGCAGCCGTAGCTTTCTAAAAAAAGTTTTTTCTTGCCCACGTTACCGTCTTCCAAAACGGTGGGCATTCCTTGTACACTTTCATCTAATAACTTGTCTTCCATCTAATCCTCAAAAGGGGCTGTAAATATACGAAATTATGACAGATTGGCAGAATTTTAGCTTAGCGTCATTGCGAGTGGGTTGAAAGTCAATAAAATGTAGTTCTTCTTATTTTAAGGTTTTGGGCGTTACCGCGAGGTGCTAAGTAAATATGGGTCAAGTCAGGCATCATTCGCACTCGCGGTCAGGCTGCTGCGGGGTGCCGCTTTTTGCAACCACAACTTTACCCTTCGGCACCAACTTTTACTATTAAAGTGTTTCTATTTTTTTTCTGAAATTTTAAAAGGCAAAAGAGCCCCTGCGGGCCCACTGCATCCTTAACGCAAATACAAGTTTATACTAAGCCAAAGCTTTCAATTTTATGTATGTTGCATCACGACCTCACCCTACCCTCTCCGAGGGAGAAGGTAATACAACAGTTTACAAAACCAAAGTCAATTCTAAGGCATAGCATTTATGAAATCGGAATGTTGTATTTATTCTCCCCTTCGGGGAGATGTCGCCCTGTATTTGGCGACAGAGGGGTACTGAAAAAAGCTTAATGGTTAACGATTAACTTTTGTGTAGAAGATTGCTTAACAGAAGTAACAAATCTATTCGTAATTTCGCAACAATACCTAACCCGAAATAACAAACCCCAAATATGACCTTCCCCGAAACAGAATTAATCATTACAGACAAAGGCAATGTTTATCACCTCGATATCAATGAAGATTTTGTGGCCGACGATGTAATCGTTGTGGGCGACCAAAACCGAGTTGCCGAAATTTCTGCACGCTTTTCTAAAATTGATTGCAAGGCAGTGCACCGCGAGTTTGTTACGCACACAGGTTGGTTTAACGGCAAACGTATTACCGTAATCTCAACCGGCATTGGTACCGATAATATCGATATTGTTTTAAACGAACTAGACGCCGCCGTAAACATTGATTTAAAAACACGCACCGAGAAAAAAGAAAAACGCAGTTTAAATATTATTCGCCTCGGTACTTCGGGCGCGCTGCAGGCAGATATTCCCGTAAACTCATTGGTGGTTTCTGAATATGGTTTGGGCTTGGATGGTTTATTAAACTATTACGCCGATTGGACCACCATAAACGAAGACGCCATAAGTGGAGATTTTATGAAGCACACAAACTGGACAGCCAACCTGCCCTTTCCCTATTGCGTAAAAGGCGACGAAGATCTTTTCAAAAAATTTGTGCAAGGAAATCACCATGGCATTACCGCCACAGCGCCCGGTTTTTACGGTCCGCAAGGCAGGCAACTAAGGCTAAAAGCAGCGATGCCCGACCTAAATGAGCTGTTAACTTCTTTCAACATTGAGGGAAAAAGGATAGCCAACTTCGAAATGGAAACCTCGGCACTTTATGGATTAGGCAAGCTGCTTGGCCATAAGTGCCTGACTGTTTGTGTAATTATAGCCAACAGGGTAGTAAAGCAATTTACCCCCGACTATAAAAAAAGTGTAGAGTTATTAATAGAGCAAAGTTTACAACGATTAACACAGTAATTGTTAATATTTAATCCGCGGCTCACAAAATCACCCTTGCCTTGTATGTAATTTTGTGTTGTGAGCAAACTACGTATAAGCAAAAAAGAAGTCAGCGCCTTAGTTAGATTACTGGATGATCCGGACGAGTCGGTTTATTCGCACGTAAAAAATAGGTTCATGTCGCTTGGCCCGCCCGTAATACCTCATTTAGAAGATGCCTGGGAAAGTGCTTACGATATTATACTTCAAAAACGTATTGAACAATTAATACACGACATCCAGTTTGAAATTTTACAAAAAGAATTTAAAAACTGGACACTTAACGAAAGCGAAGATTTATTAAAAGGCCTTTTATTGGTTGCGCGTTATCAGTATCCGGAGCTTGACGAAGAAAAAATCCGTAAGGAGATAAAACAAATTACACAAGATGTTTGGTTGGATTTAAACGATGATTTAACCGCACTCGAAAAAATTAATGTAATAAACCACATTATTTTCGACGTTCATAATTTTAACGGCAGCAGCATCAATACCTATTACTCGCCACAAAATTCCTTCTTCAATAATTTGCTCGAAACTAAAAAGGGCAACCCGGTAATGCTTAGTTGCCTTTATATTTTAATTGCCCACGAATTAAAGATACCTATTTACGGCGTTAATCTGCCCGAGCATTTTATCTGCGCCTACTTAGACGAAGATAAAAACCTGATGAATCTGTCAGACGAAGCATCCACCAAAGAGCATATTCTTTTTTATATAAATCCTTTCCGTAAAGGCATCATCTTTCAGCACAGCGATATTGATGAATTTATCAAACAACTAAAACTTGAACCCAAAGCAAGTTTTTACGGCCCCTGCAGCCATGTAGATATTGTGGTGCGCGTTATACGTAACCTTATTTTCTCCTACGAAAAACTAGGGCATGTCGAAAAAATAAATGAATTAAATTCCTTGTTGGATTCTCTTAAGGATTAAATCAATTATAGAGAACTACCGAATAGCGACACTAATTTCCGTGTTTTGAGTTCACAAACCGTTCATAAGTAAAACAGGCTTTTTATGGCTCCTTGTTGTATATTGTGAAAGCTAAGATAGCCCTGTTTATTATAGTGCGTTTTGGTGATTTATGCTTTAATTTGTCTGCGTTCTTCTAATTATTAAACTCAAAAAAAATAACATGAAAATCATTAAATTACTTCTTGTCTTGTTTTGCACCATTGTAACTGCTAAAGCGCAAACAGTTTATGATATGATTGAGGATCCCGATAAAAATTATTACGAAGTTGTTAAGCAATATAATGCCTATTTTAAAACGCATGGTACCGGCAAAGGAAGCGGATATAAAATGTTTAAGCGCTGGGAAGCAGAAACAAAATATTGGGTGGATGAACAAGGCAACCGCATTAGTGCTGCCCATTATGCCGAAGAACTTAGAAAAATAAATGCATCTGCGGCCAACCGCACCATTAATTCTACTGCTTCTACAACATGGATTGATTTGGGTCCCGCTAACTGGAACAGTACTTCAAGCTGGGCCCCGGGCTTGGGAAGAGTTGAGGCAATTGCAATTCACCCCTTAAATGCAAATATTATTTACGCCGGCTCGCCAAACGGTGGCTGCTGGAAAACAGCTAACGGCGGCACAACCTGGACGAGTTTAACTGACGGATTGTTGTATATGAAAATTGGCGATGTAGAAGTTGATTCAAGTAACGTGAATGTTGTTTATATAGGAACCATGGGCTCGGGCCTTCTTAAATCAACCAATGGCGGAACCACATTAACCCCAATGAACACAGGCCTTGCAGGCGGAATTAATATCCGTAAAATTATTGTAAATCCGCAAAACACTTCCATCGTTTTACTTGCCACAAGTGGCGGAATTTATCGTTCAACAAACGGCGGCACCAGCTGGACACTTACCTCCAATGGCTCTTATTACGATATAGATTTTCAACCTTACAATCCGGCTGTAGTTTATGCCTGCGGTACAAAGTTTTATAAATCAACCAATGGTGGCACAAGTTTTACGCAAATAACTAATGGTATCGCGGTAACCGATGTTATGCGTTTATCGGTAACACCGGCAAACCCCCAACAGGTTTGCATTGTGCAATGCGCCGGTAGTGTTTTTGGTAAATTTTACAAATCAACTAATGCCGGAACAAGCTTTGTAACTACTATAACCGGCAACTCGGGTAACGGAACCAATTTTTTTGGATACGACCCTTTAGGAGGCGATAACAGCGGCCAGGGCGGATATAATATTGATATCACAACTTCGCCCACAGACGCAAACGAAATACATATTGCCGGAATTATAACCTGGAGAAGTTTTGACGGAGGTTTAACTTTTGTGTCTTCCACCGAATGGACTTATCCTAACCCAACCGGATACACCCATTGCGATGTACACGCCTTAGAATATTTAGGAAATAAATTATTCGTTGGTTCTGACGGCGGTTTATCTATCTCAACCGATCTTGGAGATAATTTTACGCCAATAAGTGCCGGCATGGGAATAAGAATGTTTTACCGTTTTGGTTCAGCAAAAACAAATACGGTTACTATTGCCACAGGTGCGCAAGATGATGGCGGAAGTATTCGTACAGGAAGCGGATGGATTGACTGGATTGGAGCCGACGGAATGGAAGCAGCGGTTGACCCTACAAACGCCAATATAGTTTATGGTAGTTCGCAAAACGGAAGTTTTTATAAAACTACCAACGGCGGAACAAGTTATTCTAATTTAAACACTCCCTCAACAAGTGGAAATTGGACCACTCCTTTTATTATCGACCCCAACGTAAATACTACTTTATATGTTGGATATGCCGAATTATATAAATCGATAAACTCGGGCGGAAGCTGGACACAGATTTCTACACTTGCCCTCGGTAATTTAGATTACATCGAGGTTGCTCCTTCAAACTCCAATTACATTTATATTTCTTCCGGCACAAGTATCTATCGCACAACAAACGGAGGTACAAACTGGACAAATATTTCGGCGGGCCTTGGCGGCGCAACTATTAATCGTATTGCAGTGCACTCAAGCAGTCCCGATAAAGTGGCTATTGTTACTTCGGGTTCACAAATATATACTTCTGTTAATGGTGGTGTAACCTGGACTAACAGCACCGGCAATTTTCCGGCTGTAACGGCACGTTGCCTGGTTTATCAAAACGATGCCAGCGAAGGAATTTATGTTGGAACAAATACAGGGATTTATTATAAAGACATTACTATGGCTAATTGGGCGCCTTACAATACCGGTTTTCCTATTGTTGCAGTAAATGAATTGGAAATACAATATGCAAGCAGCAAAATAAGAGCCGCAAGCTACGGCCGCGGTGTTTGGGAATGCGATTTGTTTAGTGCAGTTGCACAACCTCCTATTGCGCTTT
Organism: Bacteroidia bacterium; assembly: GCA_038214655.1. Classification (GTDB taxonomy): domain Bacteria; phylum Bacteroidota; class Bacteroidia; order B-17B0; family Aurantibacillaceae; genus PALSA-968. Next base: position 23,682 of record JBBQRR010000029.1, read on the forward strand.
TTGGCTCAAACAAAACTATTGTTTGCCCCGGGCAAACTGTTGCCTTTGTTGATCAGTCGGCAGGTACACCAAATGCGTGGAGCTGGGCTTTTCAAAACGGAAGTCCTGCAACATCTACGGTGCAAAATCCAACGGTAACTTATAACACTCCCGGAACTTATTCGGTTACGCTTATTGCATACAATAGTAATGGCAGCGATACTATTTCACAAACAACTTACATAACAGTTACCGGGTTAACTGCATTGCCCTTAGTTGAAGGTTTTGCAAGTAGCACTTTTCCTCCTCCTAATTGGACAACGGTAAATGTAAACAACGATAATATTTTTTGGGTGTACACCAGTACAGCGGGTTCGCAAAGCACTCCTTCTTGTATGATGTTTGATAATTACAACCTGGATGCTGCCGGTTCAAAAGAAGAAATGCAAACTCCTAAATATGATTTTACCGGGCTTGCCACTGCTAATTTAAGTTTTGATGTGTCGTATAGGCAATACGATAATCAGTACAGCGATACTATGAAAGTTTTAATCTCTAGTGATTGCGGGATTACGTTTACTCAACTTTATTCAAAAGGCGGGTCAGCTCTATCAAGCGTAGTGGGTACGCAAACAGCTACTGTTTTTATTCCTTCGGGACCAACGCAATGGCGCGCAGAGGCAATTAATTTAAATACTTATGTAGGACAAGCAGATGTGATGATTGTTTTTCAAAACAGAGGGCACTACGGCCAGGCACTTTATGTTGATAATATTAATATTACAAGCACAACGGGTATTTCGATAAATAATAAAACAGAGCAGCAGGTAATTATTTATCCCAATCCGGCGCAACAGGACGTAACGATTTTATTTAACGAAGGTGCTTTGTTTGAAGGTACTGTTATCATTGAAAGTATAGATGGAAAATTAGTTTACGAAAAATTAATAAATACACCGGTAAATAAATTCAATATCGATATAAGTAAATTTGCAAGAGGCTCTTATTTTATAAAGATGAAAAACAAGGAGCGCTTATTTGTAAGGAAATTTATTATTGAATAGGCAAAAAATTCGTCTTACTTCTATAACCAATAAATTACTTTGTTGCTTTAATATAAAAACAGCATTTTAGTATAATTGGTTGGATGCAATGTCAGATTTAGCAAAATAAAGCCCTGGCGGGGCCGGTTTAAATTTATTTTTTAAACAGATTATTAGAAAGACTCGCCGGAGCCAAAGTAGAGTGCCTTGCTACCTGCCCCAAAACCAAAATCGGCGCTTATGTTTACACGCTCATGTTTTATAAACATGAAGCGCAATCCCGCACCATAGGTAAAGTGCATATCATTAAGACTAAAAGATTTTGCATCCGGTTGTACCTGCCCCGCTGCCGAAAACAAAGTAATACCAATAAACCGCCAAACAGGAATACGAAACTCAATTTGGGCGCAGCTCATTACCTTGTCTCTATAACTTCCAAGATAATAGCCACGCATCATAATATCACTCCCCAGCAAGCCTAATTGCCTAAAAGGAACGTCGCCCACGTTGTAATTAATTATCCACTGCAGGCAAAGAATATTGTTTTTGTAAAGCTTAATAAATTTACGTGCATCTAATGTTAAATTGGTAAAGTCGCAGGTGCTGCCCAAAGATTTACTGATAAAAAGCGCCGACATATCCAGATAAAATCCGGTGCGCGAATTAATCACATTATCACGCGAGTCATATAAAAATACAGGTCCTAATCCGGAAGTTAAAGTTCCGTTTTTTCCAAATGCGTTAGAAGCAGCCAGCAAACTGTTAGCGCGGTAACCAATATTGTAAGTTTGGTAAAACTGATATTGCAAACCGACAAAAAACTTTTTTGTTACCGCCCGGGTAAGCCGCTGCGTGGTTTGCACTAAATTAAATTCAATGGTGTCCTTGTTTTTTAAATCGTGATTATTGCCCAGACCAAAAAAGTATTCATTATATCGGGTTAACAAAGTAAAGCCGCGCAAAATGTATTTCTCTTTGCTAAAAAGTATGGTTTCGTTAAATTCGGCAATGTATTGGTGTTTTTGAGTAACCGATAAAAATGTTTCTGTGTTTGAGGTTCGGGTGGATGAATCTTTTTTATTTTTATAGAGCTGCAGATAATAAATACCGGTAAGAATGCCCGTTTCGGGCCCGCGGTCGAACTGAGGGGCCAGGATAAAATTGCGCCTTTTGGTAACAAATTCAACAAACTTGTTTTTGCTTTTTAATTGGCTTAAGGTGTCAGCCACAGCTATATAGGTAGAATCAATCGGCGTTTTTTCCTGAGATTTTACCCTTCCGGACGAAAACACCATCCCCAGAAACAACATTATAGCAATTATATGTCGTGTAGCCTGCCTCCGCATCAAAATCCTATCAAAAAATCTTTTGAAGATAAAAAAAAATTTATAAAGAATTGGTATTAATTTCGCGCCTCTATATGAATTACATCTCAGTCGAAAATATCAGTAAAAGCTACGGCGATAAGGAATTATTTAAAAACATCTCGTTTGGCCTTAACCGGGGCGATAAGGTGGCCATAGTTGCCAAAAACGGTACCGGTAAAACCACCATCCTCAATATTTTAAAAGGTATTGAAATTCCCGATGAGGGGAAAATTTCGTTCAGAAAAGAAATAAGCATCGAGTTTTTAGACCAGGAGCCGGTGTTTGATGAAGAACTTACGGTTATTGATACTTTGTTGACGGCTAAAAATAAAATGACCCAAGCCATTAAAAAGTACGAGCTGGCCATTGCAAATAACGAAGAAGATTTAGAGCTGGTGCTGATGGAAATGAGTGATTTGAATGCCTGGGAATACGAAAATAAAGTGCAGGAAGTTTTATCGCGTTTGCAAATTAAACACCTCGATCAAAAAATAAAAACATTAAGCGGCGGCCAACGTAAGCGTGTTGCCCTTGCACGAATTATATTGAACAAGCCCGACATTATGGTTTTGGATGAGCCCACCAACCATTTGGATATTGAAATGATTGAGTGGCTTGAGAGTTATTTGCTGGGAGGCGATTTTACCATACTGCTTGTTACGCACGACCGCTATTTTTTAGATACCGTTTGTAATACGGTTATTGAAATTGACAACAAACAACTTTACAGCTATAAAGGCAATTTTGAATATTACTTAGAAAAAAAATCGGAGCGAGTTGCTGCTGAGTCTTCTGAGATTGATAAAAACCGAAACATTTACAGGCGCGAATTAGAATGGGTACGTAAAAGCCCTAGAGCGCGTGGTGTAAAACAAAAAGCGCGTACCGATGCATTTGTTGACGTTGAAGAAAAAGCAAAACAAAAAAAAGTGGACACCGGCGTTGAGCTTTCGGTAAAGATGAACCGTATGGGAAGTAAAATTTTAGAAATCATAAAAGTTTCTAAAGCATACGACGATAAAAAACTAATTAACTCATTTACTTATACTTTTAAAAAAGCAGAAAAAATAGGAATTACCGGTGCTAACGGAACCGGAAAAACTACATTGTTAAATATTATTCAGGGATTAGAAACTCCGGACAGCGGAAAAGTACAGGTTGGTGAGACCATTGTTTTTGGTTATTACTCGCAAAGAGGATTAAGTTTTAAAGAGGGCAAACGCATTTTAGAAGTGGTGAGCGATATTGCTGATTTTATTCCGCTTGCTGATGGAACTACTTTAACGGCGAGTAAATTGTTAACCCGTTTTAATTTTCCTCCGGCGGTGCAATACCAATATGTTTCTACTTTAAGCGGGGGCGAAAAAAGAAGATTGTATTTGCTTACTGTGTTGATGAAGAATCCTAATTTTTTAATTTTGGATGAGCCCACCAACGATTTGGATATTGTTACCCTGCAAACGCTGGAAGATTTTTTAAATGATTTTGGCGGATGTGTGCTTATAGTATCGCACGATAGGTATTTTATGGATAAGATGATTGACCATCTTTTTATTTTTGAAGGTGAAGGGTTTATTCGTGATTACCCCGGTACGTATAGCGAATACCGCGAGTGGAAAGAGGCGCAGAAATTAAAAGAAAAAAAAGCGGCAAGTGTGCAGTCGGCAGTAAACAGTAAGCAGATAGATGAAGTAGAAAAAAAGAAAGCTGAAGAAGTTAGTAGTATAAAACCCATAGAAGACAATCAACAATTAAACACCGGAGATAAGAAAAAAGTTTCTTTTAAGATTGCGCGTGAGTTGGAAGAGCTTGAGAAAGAAATAGCGGCGCTGGAGCAAAAGAGAATAGAATTGGAAAATGCATTGAGCAGCGGCGCTACTACCGATCATGTTGAACTTCAAAAAATAGGTGAAGAATTAGCTGCCGTAATTAAGTTAAACGACGTTAAATCCTTTCGTTGGTTAGAATTGCAGGGGTAACCCACCTCCTATTGTTTATAAATCTGTTTTAAACTCAATCCCGATGGCTATCGGGGCAGCGGCTATTTTTCTAACCTTTGCATAGGTTATGTCAAAGCAAAAACATCTTTTAATTATTGCGGGTCCTACTGCGGTTGGTAAAACTGCTTTAAGTATAGCCTTAGCCAAACATTTCAGTGCAGAAATTATTTCGGCCGATAGCAGGCAGATGTATAAGGAGCTAGCTATCGGCACAGCAAAACCGGATACTGAAGAGCAGCAAGGGATAAAACATCATTTTATTGATTCGATTAGTATTGAGCAGGCTTATACCGCAGGAGATTTTGAAAAAGAAGTGATACTAAAGTTGGATCAACTTTTTATAACTAACGATATTGTAATTATGTGCGGCGGCTCCGGACTATTTATTGATGCAGTTTGCAACGGTTTTGATGAGGGACTTGTTTCTGATACCATTGTAAAGGAAAAAATAAATAAAGAGTTTGAAGAAAAAGGCATTTGGTGGCTGCAGGATGAAGTTGAAAAACTGGACCCTGTTTATTTTGCCACAGCCGATACAAATAACCCACATCGCTTAATGCGTGCTTTGGAAGTTATACGGTTAAGTGGTTTTCCGTTTTCGCAGTTCAGAAGAAATAAAAAGGCCGAGCGCAGTTTCTCTACAATAAAAATTTTAATTAACGAAGACAGACAGATTCTTTACGAAAAGATAAACCAACGCGTGGATATAATGATGCAAAAAGGTTTGCTGAAAGAAGTCGAGGATTTATCTAAATACAAAAATTTAAATGCATTAAATACCGTTGGCTATAAAGAATTGTTTGAATACCTGGACAAGACAATACGTTTAGATGAGGCCGTTGACAAAATAAAACAGCACTCGCGCAATTACGCTAAACGTCAATTAACCTGGTTCCGAAAAAACAACGACTATGAAGTTTTTTCACCTCAGGATTTCGAAAAAATAAAAGCTTACGTAGAATTAATTTTGCAACGCAGCTAAATGTCGTTTTTGCAATCGTATAAAAATTTAGAGCGGCAGGTGCTGATGGTTATTGCTGCCGAGTTTTGCGTGCAATTGGTTAACGCCACTTTTTTAACCATGCTGCCCCTCTATCTCGAGCACATTCATTATACAAATGATAAAATTGCCGGCTACATTTCATTTCGCTACGTAGGTGTTTTTTTATTGGCGCTGCCGTTGGGTATTTTTATTAAAGGGGCAAAAGTAAAGCCTTTGTTTTATGCTGCCTGCATTGGTGTTCCGCTTTTTGCTTTAAGCATTTTATATTTTGTGGGCACAGGTAACGAACCCATGATTTATGTTACGCAACTTTTATGGGGCGCTTCTTTTACATTTATGCAAATACCTATACTACCTTTCATTTTACGCAACTCTTCAATTAAAAACCAAACTCCTGCCATTGCCTTAAGTTATTCTACCTGGAGTTTTGCAGGCATTTTAAGCGGGCTTGGCATTGCCTTACTGGATTATATCAATCCGGTTTTGTTTGATGAGCGAATGGTATTGATAATTTTTTCGGTGCTTGGTTTTTTTGGCGTGCTGATACTAATGTTTGCAGGAATACAGGAGAGCAACGCGAGCCTTGCCCAAGAAAAACCAAATTATAATCTAAAACAGTACGATTGGAAAATAATTTCTAAAGCCCTCATTCCAACTTTAATAATTGCGGTTGGCGCGGGTTTAACTATTCCGGTAATAAGTTTATTTTTTAAGCAGGTGCACCATATGGATAAAGGAACTTTCTCTATTGTAAGTTCGGTTGCCGCATTACTTGTAGCCTGGGGTGCCCTGCTTGTGCCGCAAATAAAAAATAAAATCGGGTATAAACTTGCGGTACCATCCACACAATCATTGGCAGTAGTTTCTTTAATTGCTTTGGCTACCACACAATATTACAATCAGCTGCCAATAGCAGTAGTTATAGCGGTAATTTGTTATTTACTGCGCCAGCCTTTAATGAACATGGCAGGACCCATGACCAGTGAGATTGTGATGAATTATGTAGGAGAAAAAAATCGTGAGATTGTAAGCGCGCTTACCTCCGCTATTTGGAGTGGCTCATGGGCCTAAGCGGTTTCTTTTCGCAGATTATGTTTGCCCAAGGTTTTGAATTCGTAAATATATTTTTACTCACCGCGCTTTTATACATGGGCGGAGTTGTTTGGTACGTATTTTTAATACGCGATTACGAACGGAAAATAAAAGCATAAAAAAACCCAGACGTTTCGGTCTGGGTTTTAATTTTATTATCTAAAAATTATTCGATAATCATTTTCTTAATTACAGAACCGGTAGTGTTAGATACATTTACAAGGTACATACCTTTTGGTAATGCCCTTAAATCCATATTTAACTGACTGATACCTGAGTTAACATACGACTGGAATACATTATTACCAATCAAATCTGTAACAACAACCTTTGTACCTGTAGCAGCGGCATTACTAAAATTAATAGTAATGTTACCGTTACTTGGGTTAGGATAGATAGAAGCAACTGAAGCAGAAACTTCGTTAATACCTACACAAGGAAGAACATTAATAGATATTGTGTTAGTACCTATACAACCTGCAGTGTTACCTGTTACAGTATACGTAAATACACCTGATGTGGTATAAGTAGCCGTTACAGTTGCTCCTGAAGTTGAGCTTAAACCTGTATTAGGAGCCCAGTTAAAAGAAGTAGCACCTGATGCCGACAACGAAGTTGAATTTAAGTTACAAATAGTATAGCTTGTAGCAACCGCCGTAACTGTTGGCGATGGATTAACTGTTAAGCTATAAGTAGACGTATTTGTACAACCGTAACCTCCGTTAACACTAACCGTAAATACGGCGCTGGTAGTAGGAGAAACGCTTGCTGAGTTTGTAGTAACACTTCCTGCGTTAGCACTCCATGTATAAGTAGCAGCGCCATGAGCTGTAAGTGTAGCAACACTTCCCGAACAAATTGCAGCAATACCTGTTACATAAACCGGACAACCTAAAGCAAGTGGCTGAGACATCCAGTTAGCCATACCGCTTGTTCCAAAAGGTACATTTGTATTGTCAGAAAAACAACCTGCCCATCCGTTAGCCGAATCAAGCATAGTTACCTGAATCATACGTTGAGCTTCCTGTATACCGCTTTCCAATACATTCCATGTCATACCATCATCATAAGTAACGGATGTAATATAGGCAGCGTGTGAAGAGTCAAGTCCAACAGATAAAAAAGCATTTCTGCCCGGTACTGCGGTGATATCAAAAATACCCACATTGTTATGCTGGATAATAGTTGCCCAAGTAATACCCCCGTCGTTTGTTCTTTTTAAAACAAAAGGCGAATTGGCAGTTGTAGTGTTTACACCCCAAGCTAAACCATTTAAAGAATCCCTGAAAGCAATACCTGAAACTCCTGCATTTAAACCTGCAATTGTAGCAGACTGCCAAGTGTTACCTGTATCGTTTGAACGATAAATATGAGAAATAATAGCTGACCCACCATGATTTGTTCCAAACCATAGGTGCTTTTTACCATAAAATGTAAATACGTCAGTAACGCCATACTCACCCGAACCCGGGTTAGGAATTGCAGCATCCGGAACGCGCATCCAAGTAGTACCACCGTTAAAAGTTTTGTAAATTTCAAACTCAGATCCGCTACCGCTTGTGTTTCCGTTAGGATCACCTAAAACGATACCATGGTTATTGTCGTAAAAATGTGCCCAATCCGGAAAGTTATTCGCCGTCATAAACATAAATGAAGTATCGGCCACGTTAGCCCATGTTAAACCACGATCCATTGTTTTCATTACAACACCATTCCTGGAAGCATCTTTAGAATAACAAGGAATGTAGGCAACCGAATCGTTAACGGCGCTGATGTTAGACGAATTATAGTATAAAGTGTCAGGTAAGAACATGCCCGGAGTAAATGTGGCACCACCATCCTGTGTACGGGTAAATACGTTGTATACAGCTGTGTTAAAGTGACGGCTATATCCAATTTCCCAAGCTGTAGTTGGGCTTACGGCACTTAGCCAGCGGCAACCCATTGCAGTATCTATGTTAGCGTTGTGTGGCATCCAGATAGTAGACTGACTGAACATGCCAATGCTCATTAAAAATAATGAGAATGTAAGTAGTTGTTTTTTCATGTGTTATTAATTTTGTTTTTAAAAATTTGAATGGCAAATATAAAGAAAATAAGCGAGCGGTAAAAATGAAAGTTTTATCGGCTTTTACAGCACATTAAGGGTCTGTTCTTTGATTTTTTCGACCTCGTCCTTCATTAAAACTACTATTTGCTGTATGGCCGCATCGTTAGCCTTGCTTCCAATAGTATTTACCTCGCGGCCCATCTCTTGGGCAATAAAGTTAAGCTTACGGCCTGCGCCCGGCTCTTTCATTGTATCTGTATAGTGCTTAATATGGGTACGAAGGCGGGTTTTCTCCTCGGTAACATCCAGTTTTTCGAGATAATAAATAAGCTCCTGTTCAAACCTGTTTTTATCAATTTTTTCGCCCCCAATAAACTCCTCCAGGTTTTTTTGAATGCGGCTTTTGATAGTTTCTATTCTTAAAGGATCAGTTTTCTCAACCTGCTCTAAGTAACTCAACAGTAGACCGGTACGCTTGTTAAACTCAACCTCTAACGACTTCCCCTCCGTTTTACGAAAAGTGGTCATTTGCTCCGCGGCGGCTCTAAAAACCTCTAAGAAATTTTTATAATCGTTTTCATCAAAATTATGGCTTACCGATTTGGTAACGTCGGGCATGCGCATAACTATTTCCATCAATCCGGCTTCCGGCTGATTTAATTTCTTTGCAAGCGTGCTTAATTGCGTAAAATAGGCTTCGGCAAGAGCAATATTTATTTGCACCGACGGCTGCTCGCTTCGATACTCCACATTTACGGATACATCTATTTTTCCGCGTTCAAACATTTTGGCCAATTCGTTGCGCAATTCTATTTCTTTTTCGCGATAAACGGAGGGCATACGCAATGATGCGTCCATGCCCTTGCTGTTAAGCGAGCGTATCTCTACAGTAATAGTTTTGTCGGTAAAATCGGCAGAGGCTTTTCCGTAGCCCGTCATTGATTGAAGCATAGTATAATTTTGGGCAAATGTAGCCACAGATTTCGCAGATTTGCACAGATTTTTTTTAATTAATGTGGATTTGCAGGAACAATGTGGCTTTTTTTCAAAAAAAGAGTCGCTTGTGCACTAAGCAATCAATCGGCGTTAATTCGTGAAATTTGTGGCTTAATTTAACTTGGCCTCAAGCATAAAGCTAAAAGAGGGTATTTGAGCAGAAAATTCTTTCTCATCAAACAAACGCACCATGGTATAAGTGCCTTCCATACGGCCAATTTCGGTTGCTAAGTTGCAACCCGAGCGGTAATTGTATTTTTGGCCGGGTTCAATAACGGGTTGCTCGCCTATAACGCCCTCCCCTTTTACTTCGCGGTAATCGCCGTTACTATCATAAATATGCCAATGACGACTCAATAACTGAATGGAATATTCGTTTTTGTTTTCGATGGTAATATCATACATAAAAAAGTAGTGCCCGTGCCGAATGCTGCTCTCGGCCGGCAAAAAGCGGGTTTGCACACTAATCTCTACTCCTTGTGTTACCTGTTTAACCATTTACCATTTTAATCATTATACACAAAGTTATATGAATAATTTTTATTGAGCAAGAAAATTAACATCAATTAAAACAGTTATTTTGCAGTTGAAAGACACGAATTTCACGAATTAAATGTTTTATTAAGAAATGGGTGCAATTAGTGTCAATACAAAAAAATGAATCTTCAAGAACATATCTCTTTAAAAGCCTTTAACACTTTTGGCATTGATGTGCAAGTGCGCTATTTTGCTGAAATCAATTCGATAGCCGATTTTGATGTGCTCAGCCAAGAAAAAGTTTATAAAGCCGGCAAACCTTTAATTTTAGGTGGAGGAAGTAATATTCTTTTTACAAAAAATTACAGCGGACTGGTTATAAAAAATAATTTAAAAGGAATTGAACTTGTTGAGCAGGATGAAAATTTTGTTTGGATAAAAGTCAGCGCGGGCGAAAACTGGCATCAATTTGTATTGTGGTGCGTGAATAAAAATTACGGGGGCTTAGAAAATCTTTCGCTCATACCCGGTTGTGTAGGTGCTGCGCCTATGCAGAATATTGGTGCGTACGGAGTAGAAATTAAAGATACCTGCCAAAAAGTTTTTGGTTTGGATTTGGAAACCGGAAAGGAAACCGTTTTTAGCAATAGCGATTGTAATTTTGGTTATCGCGAAAGTGTTTTTAAGCATTCGCACAAAAATAAATACTTGATTACATCCGTTATTTTTAAGTTGACTAAAAAACCTGTATTCAATACTTCCTACGGCGCTATTGAGCAAGAGCTTACGGCAATGGGAATAAAAGATTTAAGCATTAAGGCCATTAGCGATGCGGTTATTCGTATTCGCAGTTCAAAGCTCCCCGACCCCAACGAAAAAGGAAATGCCGGAAGTTTTTTTAAGAATCCCGAAGTAAGCAAACAAAAACACGATGCGCTTAAACAGCAATTCGAAAAACTGGTTTCTTACGCCTTGGATAATGGTAATTACAAATTGGCAGCGGGCTGGCTCATTGAGCAATGCGGACTAAAAGGTAAACGCCACGGCAACGCCGGCGTACACGATAAACAGGCTTTGGTTTTGGTAAATCACGGCGACGCGGAGGGAGATGAAATTTACAAACTCAGTCAGGAAGTTTTGGATGCGGTGCAAGAGAAGTTTGGCCTTACGCTTGAAAGAGAAGTAAATATCTACTAATGAAAAGATTTAAAAAAATAAGTTTATGGCTGCTTGGAGTTTTTGCCGGGCTATATATTATTTTGTGTGTAGGTATGTATTTTTTTCAGGAAAAATTACTTTTTCATCCTCCAAAACTGGATCCTGCTTTTAAATTTACTTACGAAAATTCATTTGAAGAATTATATATAGCTGCCGGCGACGAAAAAAAATTGAACGGATTGCTTTTTAAAGCTGATTCGGCAAAGGGATTAATTTTTTATTTACATGGTAATGGTGGTGCATTAAATACCTGGGGCAATGCTGCCAAAAATTACGTTAAATTAGGCTATGATGTCTTTATTCTGGATTACCGAGGCTTTGGAAAAAGCGAGGGCGAAATTTACAGTGAAGAACAGTTTTACAGCGATGTGCAAACAGCTTATAACGAGTTAAAGAAAAAATATAACGAAAAAGATATTGCAATAATCGGTTATTCAATTGGCACAAGCTCAGCAGCCATGCTTGCCTCATGCAATAATCCTAAAATATTAATCCTTCAGGCACCTTATTATAGCATGATTGATATGATGCATCATACATACCCCTTTGTACCAGATTTTGTACTTAAATATAAATTCGAAACTTTTAAATTTGTAGAAAAATGTAAAATGCCCGTATATATTTTTCATGGCGATGCCGACGAAACTATTTATTACGGATCTTCGGTCAGACTAAAAGAACATTTTAAGCCCAGCGATAAACTATTTACTTTGCAAGGCAAAGGCCATCGTAAAATGAATGAGGACGAAACCTATTTACAGGAATTAGCCCGTGTTCTGAAATAAACTTCTATGTTACTAGCACCTTCCTGTTAGCCACAGATTTCGCAAATTCACACGGATTGCAGCGCAAATTTTTATTTTAATACATTTCTGATTCAATTAAATCCCAACACAAGCTTTTAATCTGCGAGTCCAATCTGCGTTAATTTGCGAAATCTGCGGCAAAAAATGCTAACCCCAACGGATTGACTAATAAGCCACAGATTACAGCGCAAATTTTTATTTAATGCAATTTTTGTAAGGCCAATACCATAATCTGCGAATCAAATCTGTGCTAATTTGTGAAATCTGTGACAAAAAAGGCGCATTTCCCCCATTTGGCGGGATTTGCAGATGTGCCACATTTACTATCTTCACATCCTCAACCAAAAACTCATGATTAAAAAAATTGCCTTTTTATTTTTCGCTTTCGTTTTAGTAACGGCAAGCGCACAAAAAAAACAAATAAGCGTTGAAGATGTTTGGCGCGATTATACCTTTTATCCCGCGCAGTTTCCGGGCTTTAACAGCATGAACGACGGCGTGCATTATACACAAACCGAAGACAACGGCGATTTGGCCAAATACGAATTAAGCACAGGTAAATTGGTTGCAACCTTAGTAAAAGCTTCTGAACTTACTCCCGAAGGACAAACTACTCCTATAAAAATTCAGGATTATTCGTTTAGCGACGATGAAACAAAACTGGTTATAAAAAACGATTACGCAGGTATTTACCGCCGCTCGGGTACCGCAACCAATTATGTTTTTGATTTAAAAACGCGAAAACTAAAAACTCTTTCTGATAAAGGAAAACAAATGTTTGCAACCGTTGCACCTGTTGGCAATAAAGTAGCTTTTGTGCGCGATAATAATATTTTTATTAAAGATTTAGATGCCGGCACCGAAATTCAGATTACTGCCGATGGAGAAAATAACAAAATAAAAAACGGTTGGGCCGATTGGGTTTACGAAGAAGAATTCAGTAAAGCAGAAGCTTTTTTTTGGAACAGCAACGGAACTAAAATTGCTTTTATACGTTACGATGAGAGTAAAGTAAAAGAGTTTGAGATGACTATGTATAAAAGTCTTTATCCCGAAACTTACAAATTTAAATATCCAAAAGCAGGCGACGATAATTCGGTTTTAAGCGTACATATTTACGATTTAGCAAGTAAGAAAACCACGCCTGTTGATATTGGCAAAGAGACAAATATTTACATTCCAAGAATTATCTGGACTGGAGACGCAAATATTTTATCTGTACAAAGAATGAACCGTTTACAAAATAAACTCGAATTACTTTTTGCAGATGCAAACACCGGTTCAACCAAAATTATTTTAACACAAGAAGCAAAAACCTACATTGATATTACCGACGATTTAACTTTCCTTAAAAACAATAAAGGTTTTGTTTGGACTGGCGAGCAGGATGGCTATAATCATTTGTATCACTACGATTTTACAGGTAAAATGGTAAATCAAATTACAAAAGGTAAATGGGATATTATGGAGTTTAAAGGTTTAGACGAAGCTACTTCAACGCTTTACTATACCTCTACCGAAGTTTCTCCTGCCGATAGAGATTTGTACGCCGTGTCTTTAGACGGAAAAAAGAAAACAAAACTTTCTCCGCAAAAGGGCACAACGGGTGCCGAGTTCAGCAAAAGTTTTAAATATTATGTTAGTTCATATAGCAATGCCAACACCCCTGCGGTTTATGAATTGCACAGTGCCAATGGTAAACTTATAAAAGTATTGGAGGATAATAAAAAGTTACGCGATAAACTTACCGGATATGATGTGGCAAAAAAAGAATTTTTCACTTTTAAAACAAGCGAAGGCGTTGAGTTAAACGGATGGATGATGAAGCCTGTAAATTTTGACGCTTCAAAAAAATACCCTGTGTTTATGTTTGCTTACGGAGGCCCGGGCGCCAATGAAGTAAATAACCAATACGAAGTTTTTGACATGCCTTGGCACAATGTAATATGCAGTGCGGGTTATATTGTTGCCTGCGTGGATAACAGGGGCACCATGGGCCGCGGCCGCGAATTTAAACACAGCACCTATTTACAATTAGGAAAGTTGGAGTGTATGGATCAGATAGAGGCCGCAAAGTATTTAGGAGCGCAGTCTTATATTGATAAAAGCCGTATAGGTTTTATGGGATGGAGCTTTGGCGGATATCTTTCTTCTTTATTAATTACCAAGGGCGCCGATTATTTTAAAGCCAATATTGCTGTAGCGCCTGTTACCAATTGGCGTTACTACGATAATATTTACACCGAGCGTTTTATGCGCACGCCGCAAGAAAATGCCGCAGGTTACGACGATAACTCGCCCGTAAATTTTGTTAAAAGTATAAAAGGGAAATTTTTATTGATACATGGTACTGCCGATGATAATGTGCATTTTCAAAATAGTATGGAAATGAATAAGGCGCTTATTGCAAGTAACATTCCTTTTGAATTTATGGCTTATCCCAATAAAAACCACGGCATAGGCGGAGGCAATACGCGCTTGCATTTGTTTAGCAAAATGTTGGAGTTTATTAAGCGAAACCTATAGGATTTATACGCCGTTTTTAGCATATTTGTACTATGAAAGGCGGCGCTTTTGGTTTTTCCAGAAAAGAAATTATTTGGTTTGCTGTAATTTTATTTACATCGCTGGCCTTACTTATTTTTTGCTTTAGCAGAATTGTAAGTAAATATTATAATTATTCTGAGGACGCGCACGCTAAAATCAAAACCTATTCTGCCGATTTGTGGGATTTGCAGGAAATAAGTCTCTTTTCGGTAAATATGCAAAGGAGTTCTTTAAACCTTATTATCTATTCGGGCAATAAAAAAGAATTTGAAAATGTGCAAGCCTCCATTTTAAAAAACCGCGACAGCCTTATTAATACCCTTTCGCTTTTAGAAAAACAACAAAGTCTTGAGCCATTAGCGCGCAAAAAAATTACGGATGCAGGAAACTTATATCTTTTAGTTAATACCGAATTCAGAAAAATAGCTGTAGATTCAGTTAAAAAAAACACGGCAGCTGATTTTAATGTAAACACTATGCGTCCTGCCCTTCGCACTTTATCCGATTTAATCCGAGAAACCGGCAAATCCATCACCGGCGAAATACAAAAAATTACAGTTAGCCGCTTACATATTTTTTCTTTATACGAGTTTTGGATTTTATTGGTGGTACTGCTTCCCTATGTCTATTTTTTCTATCGTTTTTTAGCACTCTTCATTAAAATTCTTTTCTGGGATTAAATTTTAATTAATAGATACTGAAAAAATAGTTCGTTTTTTTGATCAAATAAAATTGGAATAAAAATAAGTCAAAAAAAATAATCATAAAAAAAGATTGTCAAATAAAAAATCTATTTTACCGGTAAAAAACTGAATTACAAGCTATTGAAACAAACATGCGGCAGCTTAAAAAAGGCTTTCTAATTTTATAAAGCCAAGGGAATTGTGTAAGTTTGCCTCTTACGAATTAAAAATAATAAAAATTATATATGGATTCTACTGCAGAAATAAAAAAGGGCCACCCTAAAGGGTTGTATGTATTATTTGCGACCGAGTTTTGGGAGCGCTTTAGTTATTACGGCATGAGAGCAATTTTTATGCTCTTTATGACCAAATATTTATTTTTTAATAAAGCCTTAGCATCTAATATTTACGGAACATACACCGGCCTTGTTTATTTAACCCCGCTTATAGGAGGTTATGTTGCCGACAGATATTGGGGAAACAGAAAATCAATTTTTGTGGGAGGTATATTAATGGCATTGGGCCAGTTTTTATTATTTGCCTGTGCGTCTTTACAACCGGATTCTTCTTCAAGTCAATTATTACTTTGGTCAGGCTTGGGACTATTAATTTTTGGTAACGGTTTCTTTAAACCAAATATTTCTACAATGGTAGGCCAGTTATATCCTGATAACGATATGCGAAAAGACGGAGCTTACTCTATTTTCTATATGGGAATTAACGCCGGTGCTTTCTTCGCGCCTTTAGTTTGCGGTTATTTAGGAGAGAATGTTGATTTTAAATGGGGCTTCTTATCTGCTGCTATTGGCATGATAATCGGCTTAATTGTTTTTTATCTCACAAAAAATAAATACGTTATTTCTCCCAACGGAGAACAATTGGGTACCAAGCCCAATAAAGCAAAAGATGTTGCCGGAAATGATGACGGAACACTTCTTGAAAACAGCATGAACAAAAAAAGTTCAGGCGCTTTCAGCACACAGCAGCTAACAATTCTTATTGGTGGTATCATTGCAGTGATGTCGATACTTTACTTTGGTTTAAAAGTCGATTTCTGGGGTTCTTTGATTTACGGAATGACACTAGTTGCTCCGTTCGTAGTTATCACAGATAAATCGCTTACCAAAACAGAGAAGGATAAACTTTGGGTAATTATTCTGGTAATGATATTTGTAGTTTTCTTCTGGATGTGTTTCGAGCAGGCAGGAGCTTCTTTAACTTTCTTTGCCGACGAACAAACAAATCGTACCATTTTCGGATGGTCGATGCCTGCAAGTTATTTTCAAAGTTTTAATGCAGGCTTTATTGTTCTTCTTGCACCGATACTAAGTTTTATTTGGTTACGTCTGGGCCGCAAAGGAAAAAACCCGGCTGCGCCTTATAAACAATCATTAGGACTTTTATTTTTAGCGCTTGGTTATCTTTTTATTGCCATGGGTGCAAAGGATATTCCACCTGCAGGTGCAAGTATTATTTTCTTAACGGGCCTTTATTTTCTTCACACCATAGGAGAACTTTGTTTGAGTCCTATAGGTTTAAGTATGGTTAACAAGCTTACTCCTCTTCGTTTTACTTCTTTAATGATGGGCGTTTGGTTTTTAGCCATTGCCACCGGAAATAAATTAGCCGGTACTATGAGCTCGCTTTATCCCGAACAACAAAATGTGTCGGAAGATTATGACGCGACCAAGGTTACTATGGATGGAAAAACTGTAAATTGGGATTCGGTGATGAATGTAAGAACTGTTGATGCTACAGTAGCGTGGAAACTTAACCTGGTTCCTTCTAAAGGAAGCAAAGAAGCAGATTCGTTAGTCAATATTGAAACAGCAGTATCTGTTGCTCCGGTTGCTTATGATAGCCTGAAAGTAAAACGTATTATACCCGGTGCTTATAGCGCGGATAAATTAAAAAAGATTTCTAAGTGGGGCGATAAAGAACCGAAATTTGTTTTCGGCGTTAGTGATGAAGCCAACACTTGTTTTTTATTACGCAACGAAATGTTTGCAAAAAACAACAAAATCACACTCGAAAAATGGAATACCAATCCTAAAATACCGGTATTTTTAGGTGTGGCGATAAAGGATTTGTATACCTACTTTATGTTATTTGTGGGTTTATCGGGTATAGCGGCTGTTATTTTATTTTTACTGGCCGGTAAACTTTCTAAAATGATGCACGGAGTTAAATAGTATTCTTAATACAATAGAACGCTGATAGCACGGATGGCTATGATTTCCGCCGGTAATTTTTAATACAAGCTAAGGCAACACTATTAAATAAATTCATATTTTATTATAATCATCTGTGTCATCCGTGTTCTATTAAACTAACCACTCATCGAATCAATAGAAAACATTCAGAACTTTAAAGGCAAATACCCCAAGCAATTGTGGTATTTGTTTTTTAGCGAGATGTGGGAGCGATTTTGCTTTTACGGCATGCGCGGTATGCTGGTGTTCTTTATGGTTGACCAATTAAAGCTCGACGAAGTAGTTGCCAATTTGCAATACGGCGCCACACAAGCTTTTGTTTACGCTTTTACTTTTATTGGCGGTTTGTTTGCCGATAAAATTTTAGGCTACAGAAAATCTTTATTCTGGGGCGGACTACTGATGATTGTGGGAAGTATTATTTTAGCGTACGACCCAAAAGAATTTTTCTTTTTAGGCATTGGCTTTAATATTATTGGTACAGGTTTTTTTAAACCCAACATCTCTACCATGGTAGGTAGTTTGTATAAAGAAGGCGATCCGCGCACCGATGCAGGTTTTTCTTTATTCTACGCCGGTGTAAATTTGGGTGCATTACTGGGCGGATATTTGTGCATTGCTATTGGAAAAAAACAATTATTTGAAAATATTATTCCCGCACATTTAGCCTGGCATGTTGCTTTTGGATTAGCGGCTGTTGTAATGATTATTAGCTTGCTCACATTTACGCAAACACAAAAAAGTTTAGCAAGCATTGGTTTATCGCCCTTACAACACTTAGCGCCTACCCGAAAAAAGATATTCGAAATTTTAACTTATATAGGGTCCATCGCAATTATTCCACTAATAATTGCATTAGTTTCTAATCCGGGCTATACCGATATGTTTATGTATATCGTTGGACCGGCATCTCTGATATATTTATTTTACGAGATGCGTAATTTTTCTTTCGCCGAAAATAAAAAGCTGGTGGCCGCAATACTCTTTATGCTTTTCTCCATTTTCTTTTGGGCATTTTTTGAGCAAAGCGGCGGCTCATTAAGTTTATTTGCGGCAAATAATTTAGATAATAAAGTACTAGGCCTTGAGTTAGATCAAAACGGCGTTAACAATTCGGCCAACTCATTTTTTGTTATTGCCTTTGCAGCATTGCTTGGTTTACTTTGGTTATGGATGAACAAACGCAAAATTGAGCCCAATACCATCGTAAAATTTGGCTTAGGGTTTTTATTTTTAGCCGGAGGTTTTTATGTATTTTACTACACGCGTTTTTTTGCAGATACAAAAGGCGTAACCTCTTTAAACGTATTTACCTTTGGTTGGCTGATAATTACTTTTGGCGAATTGTGCCTCTCGCCTATTGGTATGTCGGTTATGACAAAGCTTTCTCCGCAAAAATTACAGGCAGTAATTATGGGCATGTGGTTTTTAGCCAGTGCATACGGACAATACTTTGCCGGGCTATTAGGAGCAGGAATTGCCGAAGCTTCAAAAAATTCTACCAATGCCGAAAAACTTATTGTTTATACAAGCGGTTATGGCCAATTGGCATTATACTCGCTTGTAATTGGCGTACTCATCATTGCAATTTCTCCTTTCGTAAAGAAATTGATGGGCGGGGTTAAGTAATATTTCTAATTCATGGAAAATAAAATTAACGAGCCTCACGCAACAAAATTTTTAGATAAGGGCCCCTTTTATCACGGAACGAGAGCTGACTTAAATATTGGTGATTTGTTGACAGCAGGGTTCAGGTCGAATTACAAGCCCGAGGTTATAATGAATCACATTTATTTTACAGCTTTGGTTAACGGAGCCGGACTGGCCGCTGCCCTTGCCAATGGTGAAGGACGCGAACGGATCTATATTGTTGAACCGATGGGGCTTTTTGAAAACGATCCAAATGTTACAGATAAAAAATTTCCGGGCAACCCAACGCGTTCGTATCGCAGCCGGGCATCCTTAAAAATCACGGGCGAAGTCACAGATTGGATAAGGCAAACACCTGAAGAAGTTAAAATATGGAAAGAAAAGTTGGCCAATAACAAAGGAGAAATTATTAATTAATTTTTGTACGGCCGCCACTTCTATCCAGGGTAGCACATTTGCAAGCGCGAGAACAATGTAGCTACACAATAAAATCTTGGTGTATTCGTTACTGAGATAAACCAATTCAAGATATTCGTGTTGTCAAAAAACAAAATACCACTACTTATTTTAATAATTATTTGCGCAGAAATATTAATTTATTTATGGGCAGTTTGGACGGCGTCGCTAAATAGTGATAATTTTTTTGCAATAGAATCGCAATTTATTTTTGATAAATGCGCTCGCAATTCGGGAAGGGTATCTTCGGCACTTAATCTAATCATATTACTGATGGTAGGTTACTTGGGTCTTAAGCAAATTTATCTTGACGATACTAAAAAGGATAAATTTCGAATTTTAATAGCATTATTTGCTGTCAATCATTTGATTCATTTTTTATATGTTTTTCAGACTTTTAAACACCATACAATGCAACTTAATATATCTGAGAATAAACATGGCTTCATTACTTTTATTTGTATTCTTCTAATTCCGATAATTCTTTGGGCATTTAAAAATTTAAATAAGGCGCTATACGTTTGTATCATCCTACATTTATTTAATGTCAGCTATTTCATTATGGAAACATTTTATAACAAAATAAAACCTGATAAACCTGTCTATCATAATCAATTTGGAATAGTTGTAACAAGCGCTGCTTGTATTTATATTCTCTACAGAATTTTTCGCGAATACAAATTAAACTCTACAGTTGCCGGACACCGCTCCCACAACGCAACGTAAACTAGGTGCCTGCACCATAAGCATAAACAGCCGTTTAAAAAAATGCAGCGGGATTCTTACTGTGTAGCAATTATCTTACCGCACATTCGTTCGACCATTATTTTATTTGCGCCCGCTTAAAATGTGTTGTATATTTGTCTTCTATGAAAGCATTAAATATTACTTCGTGGACAATCTTTTTTCTTGGGCTTATTGGGAAATTTTTTCACTATCCCACCACTCTATTAATGATTTTAGGTTGCTTACTTCTATTAATTTACGGACTCATTACTTTCTTCAAAGAAATTAAAACCAATCTCCCATATTCACTTCAGCCCTTATCATTTGCGTTTTTATCAATCTATTTGTTATTTCGAGTGCAATACTGGGGCTTTGCGCGTTATATTTTTGCCTTAACATTTATACTTGTAGCAACATGCCTGATTTTATATCTCGTTAAGAAGGCTAAATTTAAATTACGCGAAATAATTCTTGTTTTATATTTTGCCTTTATTTTTCTTCTTTCATTTATTCACGCCGATAAAATTTATTACATAGTTAATTTAAACACAGTGCTAAATAGTGAAATACGAAACTATAGTTATTCTGCGTGGGACAAGTACAGTTGGTTTCTTTACATTGCGGGTAAACAAGATGAGGCTGTTCAGGCAAATCAAAATGCGCAAAAAAGCTGTTGCAGCATGTTTAAGCCTTGTGCCTGATGAGGGAGCTACTGAGTATTTGCCATTGCTTAAACAACACGAGCAACAAATAAAAACTAAAACGTGGGTTTCCTATTAATTGGCCCAGCATCCCCAAAGCACCGGTAAGCGGCACCGACTATGGGTCGAATTATATTACCTTACCTTTTCCGAAAGAAGTAACGGGCAAAATTTACATGTCTGTCCTCTAAAAAACGGAAGAAAAAAATATTGAATTTACGTTTGAAGTAAAATTGTAAGCAATAAAAAAGCCCCGAAAATTAGCGGGGCTCTTCGTTCTTATATTTTTTATTTTAGTTCGCAATCACTAATCTTCTCGTATAATAATTACCTGTGCTTTCGGTAATAAATAAGTTATACATTCCTTTTGGTAAGTCCGAAACATCAATATCATATTGCGTTGCGCCTTTTAAAGAAAGAGCTTTACATTCTTGGCCGGCCGCGTTTAAAAATTTTACACTGATTGCTTCTTCCGAATAGGTTGCTATAGTTGCAACGCCCGAAGCAGGATTAGGAAATACTTTAATATCGTTTTGGCGAACAACTGCATTTACTCCTGTAGAACCTGTTACCGTATTGCAATCATTTATAAAAGGCAGCGAATCCAAATCAGCAAGCCACATGCTGTCCTTTTGAGAAATAGTTCCCCATATTGCTTTTCCTTCGGCTACCAGTTTATTAGCCGAGTCTAAAATTGAGCAAACCCGTGAAATGAAATTAGCTTGGTTAAAATCCCGAACATCTATTTGTATGCTCTGCGTGTAAAAATTTCCGGCAGGATAAGTGCCGTTGGCTACTTTGGTGGCATAAGAGCGCAGGTTGGTTGTAATACGGCTGTCGACGGTAGTATCAGAGAAATGCAACTCGCAACCATTACCCTGGTTTCTAACCCGGCGATTTGTGTTATGCGTAAAAAAAGTGGCCGTAGTATTGCCATTTGGTTTCCAACACCCGTAAGAATTTAAATCATTATGCGGCCCTCCCGACGTATAGCTTCCTCCCCACATCACATTCGGTTTCCATTTTGGTGCGTTTGTATACGTTATACAAGCCATTCCTGCCTCAAAATTTTGCCAGTCACTTCCATTTTGTAAACCGTCCCATTTAAACCCTCCAACATTTTTTCTATTTGTAACTCCTAAAGAATCGTGCAAGTGCGCCACATCTGCATAGGTCATTTGTTTACCAAAGTTGGTTCCTTCATGCGAATGCGGATCGCACTCAATGTAGTAGCTGTCATCCATCCATTTTACCAGATTAAGGTTACTACCACTAACTGTATTACTCAAGGTTTTTGGATCCCATTTAATGGCACCTAACAGAAACCTAAAATCAGATTGAAAATTCCATCTTCCTTTTTTACGGATAACGCTATCTGCCAATTCCTTAATCTTGGTATAATAGGTCATGTAATAGGTGTTCGTGCCTCCATCATACGCGCCATCGCTTGTTTCGTTGTGCGAATTAAGGTTGATGTAAAGTTTTTGTTGCGGCACCTGCGCTTTAGCTATGAAGGTAAAGGCAGTAAAGAGTAGTATTAGTTTTTTCATAAGGGTTAGTTTGTTCTTTGATGCGGATTTACTAAAAAGGTTTAAAACCCTCCTTAAAAACCAGAACAAGTGGCCTAGCCTTTCGAAAAACTGCCTCTTATAAAAGAAAAAATAGCCGAAATTGATAGAAAAAGTAAGCACAGCCAATAGTAAGATGTAAACTCAAATGTTATGGGAATAAAATTCATTGGCCCCATTTGCTTTTCTATCTCACTCGTTATTTGCATTTGTATGAAGAACAAACAAAGAACTGCAAGCAAAGACAATCCACCCGAAACAATTACTAAAATTCGTTTTCTAAAAAAAGTAAGGACCAAGCCAAGAATAACCGAAGCAAAGGCGGTTATAGCTAAAATATTAGGGTCAATTCTTTTTTTATCGCCTTTTTCTAATGGGTTTTCAGAAAAATTTAAATTATTTGTGGCTTCCTGTAAGCTATCATCACTTAGGGTATCATTAAGCGTACCCGCATTTTCATTTTCAACTTTGGGTTTCTCTGGCTGCAGTTCCTTCCCAAAAACCATATCCGTTCCCGAAATACTGGCCAGCTTAGTGCCGCTGCAATTAATATTTATAAAAGGAAGCAAAAAGAAAAGTCCGGCCACAAGCAAAAAGCCTCTGCTGAACCATGCATTATGAAACAAGCGTTTGGGTTCTTGCGGAGCTACATACCCGGGTATTTCTTCCTTTGTGTTTTCCATCTACTCTTTTTTTTCTATTTGTTTTTCTTTCCGATCCCGAGTTGATCTTACCTCGATTGTGAAATAAACCGGTTTACCTTCCAGTGTTTCCATATCAAATCGCTCGTCGCGGTATTTTTCGGGCCTTATAACAATGTTGCGTTTTCCGTTTTTTACTTTATCAATCAAAATTAATCCTTTCCCGTCAGAACTACTAATACCCATACACAAACTGTCGTCCACAAAAACTTTTACCTTCCAGTTTTTTAGTATCGTGTTTGTTTTCTTTTCAAACATGTATATCCTGAAATCGCTTTGAGCAGAAACAGAATGGGTCAAAAAAAAGAAAATTGCTATTACTTTGTAATGAACAATCTTCAGATTATTATATCTCAAAAAATTCAAATTAACTAAGAATCAATCTTAGCGTATTTGGCATTTTTCTCAATGAATTCTCTGCGCGGTGGAACTTCATCGCCCATCAGCATAGAAAAAATATGATCAGCCTCGGCAGCATTTTCAATTGAAACCTGGCGCAAAGTGCGCGACTCAGGATTCATGGTTGTTGACCATAACTGCTCGGCATTCATTTCTCCTAAACCTTTGTAACGTTGTATGCCCACTGTATCGGTTTTTTCTCCACCAATTTCTCTTATAGCCGCTTCGCGCTGTTCTTCGTTCCAGCAATAACGCTGCTCTTTTCCTTTTTTCACTAAATAAAGCGGCGGCGTTGCAATATAAATATATCCTTTCTCAATAAGCTCGCGCATGTGGCGGAAAAAGAAAGTTAAAATTAATGTGGTGATGTGAGAGCCATCTACGTCGGCATCACACATTACAATTACTTTATGGTAACGCAGTTTTTCTAAGTTCAATGCACGGTCGTCTTCCTTTGTTCCGCGAAATACGCCCAATGCGGTGAACATATTTTTTATCTCTTCGTTATCGTAAATTTTATATTCTAATGCCTTTTCTACGTTCAATATTTTTCCGCGCAAAGGCAAAATCGCTTGAAAAGCACGGTTGCGGCCTTGTTTAGCTGTTCCGCCGGCCGAGTCTCCCTCAACTAAAAATATTTCACAAACTTTTGGATCGTCATCGGCACAGTCGGCCAGCTTACCCGGAAGTCCGGCGCCGGTCATAACGCTTTTACGTTGCACCATCTCGCGCGCTTTTTTTGCAGCGAAACGCGCAGTGGCAGCCAAAATAACTTTATCTACAATGGTGCGTGCCTGTTTTGGATTTTCTTCGAGGTAATTATTCAATGCCTCGCTGATTGCCATATCAACGGCGCCCATTACTTCGTTATTTCCTAATTTCGTTTTTGTTTGCCCTTCAAATTGTGGCTCCTGTACTTTTACAGAGATAACTGCGGTTAATCCTTCACGAAAATCGTCTCCGCTTATTTCTATTTTTACTTTAGAAAGTAATCCGTTTTTCTCGGCGTAACTTTTTAGTGTACGCGTTAACCCTCTGCGAAAACCGGCTAAGTGCGTTCCACCTTCGTGCGTGTTAATGTTATTTACGTAGCTCAACATAGTTTCGTTGAAACCGGTGTTGTACATCATGGCAACTTCAATGGGAACTCCTTGCTTTTCGCCTTCCACATAAATAGCGTCGGCAATTAAGTGTTCTTTGGCGCTATCCAAATACTCTACAAACTCCACAATTCCGCGAGTCGATAAAAATTCGTTGGTTATAAATTCACCGGTTTCGTCCTTTTGGCGCTCGTCGGTAAGTACAATTCTGATTCCTTTGTTCAGGTACGATAATTCGCGCATACGCGAGGCCAGGGTATTGTAATTATACTCGCCCACTATAAAGATGCTCATATCGGGCTTAAAAGTCTGAATTGTGCCCCTATAATCGCTGGCTCCAACCTCTTTAACGTCGTAAAGTGGTTTTCCGCAAGAATATTCCTGCACGTAAACCTTCCCGTCGCGGTGTACTTCGCTCTTCATGTGGGTAGAAAGCGCGTTAACGCAACTCATACCAACCCCGTGCAAACCGCCCGAAACTTTATAACTGTCTTTATCAAATTTACCGCCTGCGTGCAATACCGTCATTACCACCTCAAGGGTTGATCTTTTCTCTTTTGGGTGAATTTCGGTGGGAATACCTCGCCCATCGTCTTTTACACGAATGGAGTTATCTTCTAAAATGTTTACGAATATGTTTTTACAATGGCCGGCAAGCGACTCATCTATCGAGTTATCTACTATCTCGTACACTAAGTGGTGAAGGCCTTTTACGCCTACATCGCCAATGTACATTGCGGGTCTTTTACGTACCGCCTCTAATCCTTCAAGTACCTGGATGCTGTCTGCCCCGTATGATTTGTCTTCTGCTGATTTTACTGCTTCTTCCATATAATGCTTTCCTTATCTATTTAAATTTTTAGCATTATGCAGAGTGAGCTGATTGATTGAGTTAAGTCTGAAACTTGTCTCACCTCGGCATAAGTCTATATCCCGTAAAGATACCGAAATTGAAGGGATTTACCCCTCTTTTTACGAGTGAAAATTACTAACAATTGATTGCTGAAATGTTGATGCTTTATGAACGAAAAACATGGATAATTATTTGCTTCTTTGGGAAACTTTTTATCACAAAAAATAAGGCCTTAAAAGGCTTCTTTTTTGTGTGAAGAGCGAGCGACACAAAACCGGTTTAACGAGAATGTCATTGCTATTGTAAGGCGGATTCCTCATTAACAACGCGGCTATCGCCGACTCGGAATGACAGAAAAAGAGAATAGTATGAATAGAATAAAAAGAAATATACCCAATGCCATTACCTGCGGAAACCTGCTTTGCGGATGCTTGGCTATTGTAAAAGCATTTGAAGGAGATTTAGTTTGGGCCGCGTATTTAGTTGGGATTGCCGCTGTGCTCGATTTTTTTGACGGCTTCTTGGCGCGACTTTTAAAAGTAAGTTCTCCAATAGGAAAAGACTTAGATTCATTGGCAGACATGGTAACTTTTGGTGTGGTACCGGGGGTTGTGATGTTTAAACTTATGCATTTTGCAAACCTAATGGAGCGTGGTTTTATTAGCGATGTGGGAATAGAAGTTCATGAAAGCTTGAGAAATTACGCTCCCTATATAGCTTTTATCATTCCTATTTTCTCTGCTGTCCGGCTAGCAAAATTCAATAACGATATACGACAAACAGATTCGTTCATAGGTCTGCCAACACCTGCGAATGCAATCTTTATTTGTGCTCTTCCTTTAATACTTTTTAAACAATATAGTGCTTTTCAATACGACATGCCAGAAGCACATCACCAAAATCATGAAATTTATCTTGCACTTTATCCCATTTACATGCAAGAAATCTTGGCTCTCACGTCTTGCGTCTTGGCTCTTTTACTAATCGCCCCACTCCCCCTCTTCTCTCTAAAATTCAAATCTTTTGGATGGAAGGGCAACGAAATACGCTTTGTGTTTTTGCTTTTATCTGTACTTATGCTTGTATTACTGCAATTTTTGGGTATACCGCTGATAATCGTTTTATACATTCTTATGAGCGTGGTTAACAACTTAGCCAATCGTTCAACATCCTCTAAGTAACTACGGATACGGATAACAGCTTACGAATATACTGATGAATCAAAATCGTTTGCGCGAAATTTCTAATGGTGAATAACTCATCCGTATATCTGTACAAAATACATAATCCGTACTTACTCAATCCACAGTTAATTATTATATTCGTACCCCTAATTCGTAAACAATGAAATTTACAGCAGAAATTGACGTAATGCCTCTTAAAGCATTATTAGACCCACAAGGTAAAGCCGTAAGCGGTAGCATGAAAAACCTAAACCTTGCCGAAATCGACAACGTGCGCATTGGCAAGCACATCTCCTTAGAGATTGAAGCCGCAAGCAAAGACGCCGCCAAAACAAAAGTTGACGAAGCCTGCAAAAAATTACTCTGTAACATGATTATGGAGTCGTATGAATTTGAACTTAAAGAAGCTAAGTAACAGCCGGTAGGCAGTTGGCAGTAAGCCGCAGGTATCGTAGAATGAAATAAAATAGTAAATTTGACCTTCTTAAAATTAATAAATCGTAAATAATAAAATCGTAAATCACTATGGGATATTTATTCACCTCTGAATCTGTTAGCGAAGGGCACCCTGATAAAGTTGCCGACCAAATCTCTGACGCCTTAATTGATAATTTTTTAGCTTTCGACGCGCAAAGTAAAGTTGCCTGCGAAACTTTAGTTACTACCGGACAAGTTGTACTTGCCGGCGAAGTAAAATCAAAAACGTATTTAGACGTGCAGGAAATTGCCCGCGAGGTAATTCGCAAAATTGGCTATACAAAAGCCGAATACATGTTTGAAGCAAACTCTTGCGGAATTTTTTCTGCAATTCACGAGCAATCATCCGACATTAACCAGGGTGTTGACCGCAAAAAGAAAGAAGAACAAGGCGCCGGCGACCAGGGAATGATGTTTGGTTACGCAACCAACGAAACGGACAATTATATGCCACTTCCTTTGGATTTGGCTCACCGTTTATTATTAGAGTTAGCGCACATTCGCAAAGAAGGCAAACAAATGAAATACCTTCGCCCCGATGCAAAATCGCAGGTAACTGTTGAGTATAATGATAATAACGTTCCCGTTCGTATCGATAGCATTGTAATTTCTACCCAACATGATGATTTTACCAATGGAAATCAGCATAAAATGCAGGAGCAAATTACAAAAGACGTAAAAAACATTTTGATTCCCCGCGTTAAGAAGCATTTAAAAACTTCGCTTCATAAATTATTTAACGATAAAATTACCTACCACATTAACCCTACAGGTAATTTCGTTATCGGTGGGCCGCATGGCGATACAGGTTTAACGGGCCGCAAAATTATTGTTGATACCTACGGTGGAAAAGGTGCTCACGGTGGTGGTGCTTTCTCGGGTAAAGACCCAAGTAAAGTTGACCGCTCTGCAGCATACGCAACGCGTCACATTGCTAAAAACCTTGTTGCAGCCGGTGTTTGCGACGAAGTTTTAGTGCAAGTATCTTACGCTATTGGTGTTGCAAAGCCTTGCGGTATTTATGTAAATACCAATGGCACTTCTAAAGTTAATATGACCGACGGAGAAATTGCAAAACTTGTTGAGGAAGTATTTGACATGCGCCCTTACTTTATTGAGCAGCGTTTAAAATTACGCAACCCTATTTATAGCGAAACTGCGGCCTATGGCCATATGGGACGTAAAAACGAGATTGTTGAAAAAGTATTCACTTCTCCTTATGGTAAATCAGTCACTAAAAAAGTTGAACTTTTTACCTGGGAAAAACTGGATGCTGTAAAAGATGTACAAAAGGTTTTCGGACTTTAAATATTTTTCCAAAGCCTGTCAAACAGGGGCATTAAAAAACCATAAGTTTGAAAAAGCT
>JBBQRR010000030.1:0-50702 GCA_038214655.1 Bacteroidia bacterium
CTGTCCGAAAACGGAGTGTCCAAAAAAATAATTACTTTTATTCATTGTAGGTTAGTTTTAGCGAACCAAAACTACAAAACAAAAGAAGCCTAAGCATTATGCTTGGCTTCTTTTAAAATCTTTTATCGGACAACAGTGTTAAAAAGTCAAAGGTTTTCCCTGATAGTAATCCAATACTTTCAGTTTAAAAATAAAATCAAATTTTGCATTCAGTAAATCAGCCTGCGCTTTTAGTACACGGTTCTTAGAAGTGTTGTAATCAAAAGCGCTTACACTGCCGGCATTAAATTTCTGCTCGGCATACGTAAATGATTGTTGCGATGCATCAAGCGCAATTTTTGCAGAAGCATATTTATTAAGCGCTCCTTTTGCATCGGCATAAGCCTGTACAATGGTTTTAAATAATTGCTGTCTCGCAATGTCGTACGAGTATTTTGTATTTAGTACTTGAAGCTTGGCAGTTTGTACAGCGGCGTAAGTAGATAAGCCATTAAATAGAGGAAAGTTTAAAGTAAAGCCTAGGCTTTTGTTTACGTTGTTACTAAATTGGGTGCTCCAAGGA
Source organism: Bacteroidia bacterium (assembly GCA_038214655.1). Classification (GTDB taxonomy): domain Bacteria; phylum Bacteroidota; class Bacteroidia; order B-17B0; family Aurantibacillaceae; genus PALSA-968. The sequence goes on from JBBQRR010000030.1 coordinate 563, forward strand.
GTTGGTTTTGTTACTACGCTATATGATGGCAGGTACACAATTTCGCCACTGGCGGTAATACCGGCCGGCACAATAATGGTGCTTTGTGATACCACGTCTTTAGCAAGTGCAGAATAACCTGTTGCAAGTGTACCGGTAAGATTTAAAGTTGGACTAATACGCCCTTTTGCCGCTGCAAGATTTTTTTCGGAGCTGATTAAGGAATACTCGGCGCTTTTTATTTTGTGTTGATTTTTTAATGCAGTTTCATAAATAAATTGCGGGTTGTAAGCGGCCAAATCAGAAGCCACAATATCCAACTCGGGCCTTTCAATAGCAAATGAGTTTAAAGAATCTAAATACAAAAGCTGCTTTAAAGAAAGTATTGCCAGGTTATAATTGTTATTAGCCGTAGTATAAGTGTACTCATCGGTTGCAAGAGTTGCTTTTATGTCAAATACATTACTCATCGCCAAAGAACCTGCGTCGGCAAGTTTTTGAGTGCGTTCTAATTGTAATTTACTAATGTTAACTTGCTGTTGCGCTACATTAGCCAATTCGTTGGTATAAACAACTTGCAAAAAAGCGGTTGCTACGTTAAGCGCCATATCGTTTTTTTGCTGCTCGTAGGTTTCTTTAGAAGCAAGATACGTGTATTGATTTTTTTTAATGTTGTTGTATTGCGTCATTCCACTCCACAAAGTAATTTGTGTTTGTGCGTAAAAGTTTTCCGATAATACTGTAGTATTTGCAAAGGTGTTTGTGTAGCGGTCAATGGTACGTCCGATATTATAAGTATGGTTGGCTCCTGCGTTTAAAGAAGGAAGTATAACGGCTTTACTTTGTAAAAGAGTAACGTCGTTAATTTCGGTGTTTATCTCACTTTGCTTTAAAGTGAGGTTGTTTTTTAAGGCGTAATCAATACACTGTTGCAGATTCCAATTGGTTTGGCCAAAAGCCGTTGCAAACAAAAATGGGAGTAAAAAAAGTATCTTTTTCATCGTTTTTTTAAGAAGCACGAATTTACAAAGAAGATTGACATCAAATACGGCTCTTGTTAAATTCGGAAATTTTCAGGGCTAAGTGGTCGCTAATTATGTTTACAAGTTTTTATATCACAATAATATAGCTAAAGAACTCGTTTTACTTTTGTAAAAGATGAAAAAACCCCTTTTTATAGCCTGCTTCCTGCTAAGTATCCTTGCTTATGCCCAACCTAAATACGAGTACTGGGATGCAGATAAGAAAAACGTAAAAAGCGAGGATAATTACCGGAAAGGTATTGCCCAGGGTAAAACCGCCGAATGGTATAAAAACGGCAAATCCTTTAAAATAGGTTGGTATAAAAAAGGCAAGCAAGACAGCACCTGGAAGTTCTTTTATGAAGACGGAGGCATTAAGGCCATAGAAAACTATAAAATGGGATGGAAGCAGGGCCATAATTATTATTATTACGAAAATGGCAAATTATCTACCGAAACAGTTTTTAAAGATAACCGAGCGGATAGCACATGGAATTCTTATTATTTAGATGGCACGCCCCGAAGCATAGAAAGTTTTTTGGACGGTAAACCGAACGGCGAGTGGAAATACTTTTACCCTAACGGAAAGCCCCAAAGTATCGGAAATTTTGCGAACGGACGTAAAAACGGGTTATTGACAAATTATTATAAAAACGGCAACGCGCAGTCGCAACAAAATTATTGCAAAGATGTGCCTTGCGGTAAGTGGGTTGATTTTTACGAGAACGGAAAAATTGTATCAGAGAAAGAATATCGCGATAGCATAGAGTACTTAATGAATTTGTGGAACGAAGAGGGCAAACAACCTATAAAAAACGGAAGTGGAATTTTAACCGTGGCGGGTGATAACGGAAAATTAAAAGCCCAGGGCCCTTATGAAGGTGGCTTGCGTAATGGTGTTTGGAAATTTTATTATGATAATTTGCAAATTGAATATTCAACAACGTATAAAGACGGAAAAATCAGCGGGCCATACAAAGCCTGGTACGAAGACGGAAAAATAAAATCAACCGGCACGTATTTAAATAATAAAAAGGACAGCCTCTGGGTTTTTTATTTACAAAAGGGCGGCAAAGAGATGGAGGGCACTTTTAAAAATAATTTGCGTGAAGGGGTGTGGACGTATTATTTTGATGACGGAAAAAAAGAGAGCGAAGGAAATTTTGCCGATGATAAACAAAACGGCACCTGGAAATACTGGTATAAAACCGGGGAGCTTTGGAAACAAGGAGATTTTGTAAATGACATTAAAACCGGTACGTGGACAACTTGGTGGGAGAATGGTAAAAAATGCCAGGAAGGAAATTATGTAAAAGGTAAATCAGACGGCCTGTGGCAAACGTGGTGGAACAGCGGGCAGCTTAACTACAAAGGCTTTTATAAATTGGGATTGCAGGATGGATTGTGGGAAGCTTATTACATGGATGGAAAGCCACATTATGTGGGCGAATTTAAAAAAGATAAAAAAGACGGGCATTGGCAGTATTGGTATGAGAATGGTAAGATGAAAGAGGACATGAATTACTCTATAGGATTTAAGCACGGAAAATATATTTTGTATACCGAGTATGGATTTACCGATAGCAAAGGGAAATACAATAAGGGTAAACAAACCGGCACCTGGGAGTATTATTTTGAAACGGGCGGAATTATGCGCAAGCAAAATTTTAAGAATGGAAGATTATCAGGAAAAAGTATGATCTGGTATACCAACCAAAAAATTCAGTGCGTGATGGAGTATAAAATTATTAAAGACAGGCGTAAGGGCCACGAACAAAGTGTGCCTAACGGTACCTGGATTTATTATGATAAAAACGGAGAAGAAACCAGCCGTACCCATTATAGTAATGGCGTGAAAGATTAAACGCCTATTCCAAGCAAAGTAACATCATCAACTTGTTCCAGTGTTCCCTTCCAGTCGTTAAAGGTTTTAAGTAAAATTTCTTTTTGCGAGGTGAAATTGTCCGAAGAAATTTTATGGAGCAATTCGCCCAGTTGTTTGTATTTAAATTTTTTTCCTTTGGGCCCGCCAAACTGATCGGCGAAGCCGTCGGTCATTAAATAAACTACATCGCCTTTTTGTAATTGAATATTGTGTGTAGTAAAAGTGCTTGGGTTTTCGGTTTTACCGATGGGTTGTTTGTTGGCAGTGATTTCTTTTAACTCATTATTTGAAATATACCAAAGCGGGTTGTTGGCACCGCTCCATTGCATGTAGCGCGTAGCCGTATTTATACAGCAAAGCGAAATATCCATTCCGTCTTTTACATCGCTGCTGCTTTTTGCAAAAGTTTCTAAAACAAGGTCGCGGGTTTTGTCTAAAATCTTACCGGGCTCTCTAAGCCCAAATTCTTTTACGGCTCTGTTTAAGGCGTTGCTGCAGACTACCGAAACCATGGCGCCCGGCACGCCGTGGCCGGTTGAATCGGCGGCGGCTATAAAAACTAAATTATCCAAATGCTCCATCCAGTAAAAATCGCCGGCTACAATTGATTTGGGTTTGTACACTAAAAAATTTTCAGGTAAATACTTTTTTAATTCTTCTTCGGGCGGCAAAATGGCCTCCTGTAAACGTTTGGCATAATTTATACTGTCAATAATTTCTTTCTGCTGCTCGTCAACCAGTTCTTTTTGCCGCGACACTTCATTTTTTTGCAACTCAATAATGTGTTTTTGTTTACGTGTTACGCGCAACGATCGGAAAATAACAATCGCCACTATTGCTACAGCCAACGCTATTGCCCCAATAAGGATAAGAAAAAGCCTTTGTCTTTTTTTCTCGGCGGCAGCTTCTACGTCTTTTTTATCCTGCTCAGCTTTAAGGGCGTCTTCTTTTTTGTCAAACTCGTAATTCATCGCCTTGCGCGTAATCTCTTCATTTTTATCTTTATTAAAAAGCGAGTCTTTCAGGTCGATGGATTTTTTATACAACGCAAGTGCTTTTTTGTAATTTCCGGTTAATACATATAGCCTGCTCAATTCTTCGTTAGCAACTTTAATATCATCTATAGATCCTATTTCTTCCGAAATCGCCAATGATTTCTGTAAATACTTTTCTGCCTCTTTAAATTTTTTTGTTTCAAGGTATAAGGTGCCAATACTGGCCAGCCAAATGGCAACGCGGTTCTTATCGCCTACCTCTTCGGTCAACTTCAGCGCTTTTAAATAATAATCAAACGCCTTGGTGTACTCTTTTTGCTCGTAGTAAACAGTCCCTATGTTTCCGAGCCGTATAGAAATTCCGTTCTTATCGCCTAATTCTTCTTTTAGTTTTAAGGCCCTGAAATAATATTCCAAAGCTATTTCATATAACGCAGTATAAGTTTGCTTTGATTCGGGATGTTGTAATTTCAACATGCTTGCCGAGTCACAATAAATCAATCCGATATTACAAAGCTGAATAGAAATACCATTTTTATTTTTTTGCTCCTGATTAATTTTTAAGGCTTTCGTATAATACCCAAAACTTTCGTGCCGGTCTCCCTTACTATAATACAGGTTACCTATATTTCCATACCAGGTTGCCATTCCCTGTTTATCTTTTAATTCTTCAAATATTTTTAGCGCCTTAAAATAATAATCCAACGCTTCAGGATGCTTTCCCAGATAGTAGTACACAAGTCCCATGCCACCTATAGAAGCTGCCTTTCGTTTTTTTATGCTTCTTTTAAAAGAATTTGATTGTTGATTGGACGGGATTGTTTTTTCATACGCATCTAATGTAACAAGTGCATTTTGGTAAAACTTTAGCGATTCGGAATAATCGCCTTCTATAGAATAAAACCATGCGATGTTGTGGTAAATCTGGGACAAGCCCGCCTGCCATTTTAATGTTTTGCAAAGCCTCAAAGCCTCATTGCTTAAAATTAAAGACGTATCAGGGCTTGAAGAACTCATTTCCCAGGCAAGTTCCCTTAATACAACAACCTTTAGCGTGTCCTCTTTTGCCGTTTTTAAAACTTTTAATAAAGAATCTGCTTTTCTGTTCTCACAAAAAAGGGCGGCAGGCAAAAAAAGCAAAAAGAAAAGAATTATTTTTTTCATATTTTACTTAGTACAATTAGCTATTATTGTTTTTAATACTTTTTGCACGGCTGCGGTGTTTTTTTGTGAAATGTTTTTCAACGCTACCGTTCGATTGTTTTTTATTATCGGAAGAACCTGGCCAATTAATGTTTTCCCGCCTTGCGTCAGTATTAATTGATGCTTCCTTCTGTTTGCCTTATCTTTTTGTTTTGTCATTAATTTTTTTCTGACCAGTAATTCCACAATTCGTGTAACAGAGGCTTTATCTTTAAAAATAGTATCGGCAATTTTGGTTTGGTCAATTTCGGTATTTTCTGAAATGGTTTTTAAAACCAACCACTGGTCAATGGTAATAGTAAGCCCCTTTTCTTTTAATTGTAACTGTGCAAATTTTCGGTACGACTTAATGGCCTTTTCAAGATTATAAAATATAAGGCCCTCTAACTTTTTCATTCCATAAATATAGTATAAATTTTTAATAGTTGATATATCAACCATTACCGGGCTCTAATTAGAAATGTGCGACGTTAAAATCAGTTTAAAACTTCTCAATCTCATCAAGCTTCCTTAAATCTACCGTAACTTTATTGCCACGCTGGGTGCGTTGCAGGGGCTTGAATTTAGCATTTTCAATAAGCTCATGCCCTTTATAGGAAGAGCGTGAGTAAACAGTATCCGAGTACGTGTCATTTATAGCTTTAAATAAAATCATAAACTCAGCGTCGGCTTTTATTAAATCTTCGCAGGTTAGTTTGTGCATCGGGCTTTTATCATCTATGGGATGAACAATAGTCCAGCTTAAGGCCAGAAAACTTATTCTATCTACCTCTAAGGGCAAGGGTAAAAATTCGCGCTGATTGGTTTCAGAATTATTTTTTACGAGGATAAGCTTTACTTCTGCTTCTATTAATTCATTTTGTGTTGTGTTGGCCATCCTGAACATAAATCCGGTGATATCTTCGTATGGAGCAATAACGCAATGTTTGCTATAACGTATATGCGCTTTAGGGCGCGAGAATCTTCCATACAAAACACCCGTGGCTAACGCAAAAGTTAATAAGCCGGTCATAGATTCCATAGCGGCGATTGAACTTACCAGCGAGCTTTTCGGATAAATGTATCCGTAACCCACGGTGGTTAATGTTTGCGCGCTAAAGAAAAATAACTCGGCAAAATCATGCATGTTATCAGTATGCGAAAGATTGCCGAAATTTTGCGGCCCTGCCCAATAATACAAACCTGCAAAAATTAAATTAGCTGTTAAGTATCCGGTAAGAACCATTAAAATAAAACGTTTCCAGCTCATGGTAATCAGCGAGTGGTAAACATCTATGCGTCCCAAAAAATCACCGTCAAGTCGGCGGATATTTACCGAGCCGTCTTTATTTAAAAAGCGAGTGTGCTGGTTGTAGTCCTTTGAGCCAAAGCCCAGGCCGGCCTGTTCGTTGCTTTTATTTTTGTCTTGTTTGGCCAATTAAAAAATTTCTTTAGCTACTCTGCGTGTGGTTTCCGAAGTTCCCATAGTGTAAAAATGCAGGCAGGGTACATTTTCTTTCACTAATTCCTTGCACTGCTGTATGGCCCAATTAATACCGGCTTCTTTCACTTGCTTATCGTCTTTGCATTTTTCAACTTCCTTGTATAAATCAATTGGAATATCCATGTGAAATATTTTAGGCAAACCGGTAAGTTGTTTTTTTTGCGTAATCATTTTAAGGCCGGGAATGATGGGTACGTTAATTCCGTTATCGCGGCAATTTTTTACAAACTCAAAATATTTTTTATTATCAAAAAACATTTGGGTTACAATATATTCGGCACCCGCGTCTACTTTTGCTTTTAAATGTTTTAAATCGCTGTACATGTTTGGCGCTTCAAAATGTTTTTCGGGATAGCCTGCAATGCCTATGCAAAAATTGGTAGGCTCGGCATCTTTCATCTCTTCATCCATGTAATTTCCGCTATTCATTTCATTAATTTGTTTTACCAAATCAATTGCATAATGATGTCCGCCGGGTTCAGGTACAAAAGCAGGTTCTGTTTTTATTGAATCACCGCGCAGGGCAAGTACATTATCTATTCCTAAAAACTGCAAATCAATTAAAGCGTTTTCGGTTTCTTCTTTTGTAAAGCCTCCGCAAATAATGTGTGGCACAGCGTCTACATTATATTTATTCATAATGGCAGCGCATATACCAACAGTGCCCGGACGTTTGCGTATCGAAACTTTTTCTAAATAGCCGCCATCGCGTTTTTTGTAAACGTATTCTTCGCGATGATAAGTAACATCCACAAAAGCAGGCTTAAACTCCATTAAAGGATCTATCGAATCGTAAATAGATTGTATACTCTTGCCTTTTAGGGGCGGAAGAATTTCTATAGAAAATAAAGTGCCTTTACTGTGTTTTAGTTTTTCGGTCAGTTTCATCCGGAAGTGTTTTTTAAATATTTTTTTGGATGAAATTTCGCCTCTAAAAAAAGAGGGTTTCATTTCATGCCCGATATTAATAAGGTGCGAAGGTACGAACTAAGTTTTAATTGGAAAACCGATTAAAATTTAGCTGCCAGTTGCATTACAAAAGTGCGGGGTGGCTCTATTAAACCCGGGCGCGACATAAACTCTTTGTTTAAAACATTATTCACTAAAAACGAAATTTTTAAATACTTAGTTGCCTGAAAAGCTATCCTTAAATCGTTTATCCAAACACCGTTGTTGTGTGAGGCACGGTATTGTTTTAAACCCGGCAACACATATAAATTGGGGTTGTAGTAAAAGGCTGTGTTGGGATTTAATATGTCGTAAATAAGCGGTTTCTCGAAACGATTATCTATGTTTTGCATAACGCTGTTATACCGGATGCTCCAGCCAAGTAATATTTTTTTGTAAGTAATTTGCGCATCGTTTTTTACCATTGTCTTATTTCGATAGCGTAACAAGCTTGATATAACGGTGCCGTTGGTATCTTTTTTAGGATCGAAATCGGGATTAATGGGATTGGTGTATGTAAACCCGGATAATATTGAAAGTAAAACCGGCCCTATCTTCCCTTCTCCGTTTACAGATACATCAACGCCCGTTATATTTGCCCTGCCAATATTAGTAAACTGAAAACCTACATGTTTGGTTAGTTCTAAAACAGGATTAGGTGAATTATTTATGTCTTGTGATTTTCCAACGGTATCATATTTAAACAAGAGGTCAATCATATTGTAATAGTGCGTAACAAATCCGGCTACATCTAAATAGGCCTGAAATTTTCCAATTTTAAATCCTTGTTTAATTCCTACCTCTGCGCTCCAGCCTATTTCGGGCTGAAGAGAATTGTTTGGGAAAATCCCTAAAGGACCCACCGTTGTGCTTATATATTTTTCGGCCACAGCCGGAAAACGATATCCTTGTCCGAATGAAGTACGCAAGAAAGTATGCTCAAATAATTGGTAATTAAGCCCGGATCTAAAAACCGGCTGCACCGGTAAATTTGCTTTCTTAGGCGCATTTACTAAAAAAAATCCGCCATGTGTTTGTGCTGTATCTAATTTATAATACTCGGCGCGCGCACCAAAGGATGCTGTAAGGCGGCTAAAGAATTTTTTATCTATTTGAAAATACCCGGCATAATTTGCTCCAAAGTGATTGCCGTACAAGGCAGAAAGTACTACTTGTCGCATGGCCACAAAGCCGGTGGTAAAATTATAATTATACTTAAATCTTTTTTGCCATTGATATTCTCCATAATATAATTCAGAGCGGGAGGATTGATTAATGGTGCCTAAATGATTACTATTTAGAGTTAAAAAATACCTGCCACGCAAACTATGTCTGCCTGTTTTTTCGCTGTTGTAAACAACAAAGGGATCAAAATTATTTCTTATATTATTATAATTTTGCAGGGTGCCTGCGCCGGCTTGCAGCGCGTGGTCGGCATCTTTCCAAACAAAAAATAAATTACCCTGATACTGCATTATGGTAGAGTTAATGCCGGCCGATAAACCGGGTACTTTTTTAAAATTATAGCGCAAATTAATATTTCCTCTTATGCGCTTTTCATTAACGCTATCGCGATAACCGGCATCATTGTAATATTGCCCGCCAATAACCAGGTCCAGTTTTCCGAATTTTTGCGCGTGAGAAAATGTTACGCCCTCATACATGGGGTTTGCTTTATTGCGTGCTTTCCACCAGTTCCAGGATTCCTTATCGGGATCGCCGTAAACACCGGCCATAGTAGTTACCTGTGTCTCAGGTTTATTGCGGGCGTATTTGGTGCGCATATTTATTACACCGCTTAGTGCCGATGAACCAAATAGCGCAGAAGAAGCTCCTTTAATAACTTCCACTTGCTCCATGTTTTCTATAGGCACATAATTAAATTTTATATCGCCTGCATCGGCCGACATCATTGGTATTTCATCAACCAACATGATTACCCGGCTGCCCGCACCATAGGTGTAACCGCTTCCGCCGCGTATGCTTACCTGTCCGTCGGTTACATATACGCCCGGTACTTGTCCCATTATCTGATCGAGTTGAGCACAAGCTTTATTCTTTAATAAATCGGGTTTTATCACTTCCATGGATACGGTTATATCAGAAAGCTTTTGCTCGTATTTTCCGGCCGAAATAACCACTTCATCAAGCATGACGTTGGAAACTTCGAGCTGAATATTTAAAACAAGGGTATCGTTTTCTTTCAGGTCAAGTTCTTTTCTAAAAGTTTTATAACCGGCCAGGCTGCCAACAAAAGTTTGTTTGCCCGGGGCAACAACCAATATAAAATCACCATCAACCGTGGTTAGTGCGTTTTTACTTCCAGCGGCTACTATAACGCCGGGCATAGTTTCTTTGGAGTCTTTATCGCTCACTTTTCCTTTTATCACACTTTGGGCAAAAAAATTATGTGTGCAAAAAAATGAACAGATAAAAAGAACTAAATTTCTAATCATGCAATTTCTTGGTTACTTTTGTAGGCACAATATAAGAATTTTTTTACTTGTCAAACAACGAACTTACATATCAGATTGCTTTAACACAAATGCCTAGTGTTGGGGATGTTATTGCTAAAAACCTGCTCGCCTATTGCGGCAGTGCAAGCGCGGTGTTTACAGCAAAAAGGGCGGAACTGCTAAAAATACCGCATGTAGGCGAAATTGTTGCCGGCATTGTTTTAAGAAATCAAAACAATTCCGAGATTTTTAAACGCGCCGAAAAAGAAATAGAATTTATTGAAAAGAAAAAGATAACACCTCTTTTTTTTACGGATGCTGCGTATCCCAACAAGTTAAAACATTGCAACGACGCGCCCATTATGCTTTTTTACAAGGGCACCGCGGATTTAAATCAGCAAAAAATTGTGGGCGTGGTAGGTACGCGCACGCCAACTGATTACGGCAAGTCGCAAACCGAAAAATTAATTGCCGGCTTAAAAGAATTAAATGTTTTAATTGTAAGCGGCCTGGCATACGGCATTGATACTTACGCGCACAAAGCTGCATTGGCAAATGGCATGGAAACTATTGGTGTTTTGGCGCACGGGTTGGACGAATTGTATCCGGCAACTAACAGCACACTGGCTCATAAAATGCTTAAGCAGGGCGGATTGCTTACCGAGTTTTTAACGAACACCAATCCTGATAAAGAAAATTTTCCGAAACGAAACCGCATAGTGGCAGGCATGTGTGATGCCATTGTTGTAATTGAATCTAAAAAAACGGGCGGCGCTTTAATTACAGCAGATATTGCAGCAGGATATAGTCGTGATGTATTTGCTTTTCCCGGTAAGAGCGGCGATGAATGTTCTGAGGGTTGTAATAAAATCATAAAGCAAAATAAGGCAGCCCTTATTGATAATGCAGCTGATTTAATGTACGCGATGTGTTGGGAACAAACACAAAAACCCTCCACAAAAAAGCAGTTTGTGCTACCTGTAAACCTTAGTAACGAAGAACACGAAATTGTAAACCTTTTAAAAGATATACCTGCGGTGCACATTGATGAGATTTGCAGTAAATTGCAATTAACTCCCGGCAAAGCATCAGGATTATTGTTGCAATTAGAATTTAGTAATATTGTAAAGTCGTTACCCGGCAAATTATACGCAATAAATTAAAATGGCTGATACTATTATTAATACAAATATTAAAGAAGATGTTTCTGTGTTAGAGCGCTACTCAAAACAGGCTTACGATTTTGGGATTGAATATGCGCCTAAAGTAATTATTGCGTTTCTTGTTTTAATTATTGGGTTTTGGTTTATTAAGCAATTAGGAAAACTTTCTGAACGCTCGATGAAGCGCCGGCAGGTAGATGTTTCATTGCGTACTTTTTTAAGAAGTTTATTGGGCATTGGCTTAAAAGTTATTTTACTGATTACGGTTGCGGGGATGTTGGGCATACAAACTACATCCTTGGTAACAATTTTAGGTGCGGCTGGTTTGGCAATTGGTTTGGCCTTGCAGGGAAGCCTGTCGAATTTTGCGGGCGGGGTTTTAGTATTGGTCTTTAAACCGTATAAGGTAGGCGATACCATTGAGGCGCTCGGACAAAAAGGTGAAGTAAAAGAAATTCAGATTTTTAATACCATTTTACTTACTGCTGAAAACCGTACGGTAATTTTACCTAATGGCTCTGTGTCTAATAGTTTAATTGTAAACCAAAGCAAGCAAGGCACTTTGCGTGCGGCCTTTGAAACACTTATCAGTAACGAATTTGATGCCGAGCGTGTGCGAAAAATTATTTTAGAAATTGTGCAGAATGATAAGCGTGTCGTAAATATTCCTAGCGAGCCAAGTGTGATAAGTACAAAAATAATGACAGGGGGTTACACATTGCAAACCCGTTTTTTTACTTACGAAATGGATAATGCCCCGGCGCTGGCGGATATTATTGAGCTTGTAAATAAAGAGTTCATTAAGCGCGGAATCGGGGAGCCTACTCCTAAAATGATTGTGTATAAAGATTAATTTATATATTTGCCTTGTAAATGTTACAAAACAGCAACATATTTTTCTTCCCGATGAACCCGCCCCGCTTGGGGTAATAGCTGTTTTTTGTCTTTAGAGGCATTATTTTTTCAAACCAAAATTTACTAATCCACCCGGACACGCATTAGCAAAAAAAATCTGTGTTAATCAGCGAAATCTGTGGCAAAAAAAAGTTAATCATGAAAATTACCATTATAGGTTGCGGCAATATGGGCTTAATTTATGCCCGTGCCTTTTTAAAATACAATATTGTTGGCAAGAACGAACTTTTGCTGGTAGAAAAAAACGAAAAACGAAAAGAGGAACTTACTAAACTCGACATCGGTAAGGTGGTAGTCCCGGCAGACGATATCATAAAACAAAGCGATGTGATAATACTCGCTGTAAAACCTCAGGATTTTTCGGAATTAATTTCTGATTTGAAAAGTGTGCTGAATAAAGAAACGATTCTGATTAGCATAATGGCGGGCATTGGTATTTCGGTGATTGAAGAAAAACTGCAGCACACAAGTATTGTGCGTGCCATGCCAAACTCGCCTGTAGAAATTGGCATGGGCATTACTGCGTATTGCAAAAGCAAAAGTATAAGCGAGACGCAAACGCATAGGGCCGAAAATTTATTGGCTACTACCGGCCGCACGCTTTATTTGGAAAATGAAAGTTTGATGGATGCCGTAACTGCCGTTAGTGGCAGCGGGCCTGCCTACTTTTTTTATTTTGTGCAGCAACTGATTGAGGCCGCAAAAAAAATGGGCTTTGATGAAAGCACGGCTTCTTTATTGGTAAAACAAACTATGCTGGGCTCTTTTCATTTACTAAACAGCGCCGGCAAACCTTTAGATGAATTAATAAAAGCAGTAGCCTCAAAAGGCGGAACCACCGAAGCGGCCTTAACTACATTTGAAAAACACGAAGTTGGAAAATATTTGCAAGAGGGATTACTGAACGCGCAAAAAAGAGGAAGGGAATTAGCAGAGATGGTGAGTAAATAGGAAAGAATTGCTAAATTTGGTTATGAGAATTAAACTCGTACTATTTTTAATTGGAGCACGTCTATGTTCTCAAGCGCAGCAAGCTGACACCGTTAAAATAAACGCATCCAAACAATTTGACCGGGTAGAAGCTTATGTGTTTTACGATTTAATAAGACTGGCAGGTGTTGGCTTGACTTGTAATACGTATAGCTCATTTAGCTTTGATTTGCGGGTAGCGTGCTTATATCCGAATAAATTGGCAGATCAATTTATTCATGCCAACGATTATTTCTACTCAACCGGAGTTTCTTTTTCGGTAATGCCAAAGTGGTTTTTGAACCCAACCGGCAGGGTTTATTTTGGTTTATATAATGCACTTAATTTTTATGGATATAAAAAAGAGATGGCTGATGAAGGAGCCGATTACCATTATTCTACGGTACAAGGCGAATTAAGAGACAAACAAACTCTAGGCTATACAATTTTGTCGCCAACAATTGGGGCTTTATATAGATTGAAAAAAATAAATTTGGAATGGTTTGTATCTGTTGGAAGGGAACGGACGCAAAATAAATTTACAGTTTATTCTCGTGCTGATTATTATTGGCATCCTTTAAAGTCGAACCCCGAGATTTATACTGAAGACGTTAAGCAGATTAACGTTGTATTGGGAATAAAAATTGGGTTTGGATTAAAATCGGGAACAAAAGCGGCGCTAAGCATTTATGAAACAAAATTAAGAGAAAAATTGAAAAATGAAGAAGCTACAATTGATGAGATGCTGACTAAAGGAAAAATTTCTGCAACCGATTATTGGGATGAGTACATTCCTTTCAGAGATGAGAAATTTAAGACGTTGAAGAAAGAGTTCAGGAAAAAAAGAAGCGATACCAAGTATATGGATGATTTAACCGAGAAGTTGTATAGTGAAATCGAGGACTATATAGAGAAGAAGTTTAATTTCAGATATCAACGTTAAGCTGTATTATGCGTTAGGGATACAAAAGGCCCGCAGGGGTTCTTTTATTCCGCCTTTTTCGGCGGAATAAAAAACGGTACCCTTTTGTAGCCCGACCGCGAGTGCGCTCGGCTGTTGCGCGCCTCGTGGTAACGCCCAAAAAGCCCAAAACATTCAAAAAAAGAAAATTACAAAATACCCGGAGGCAACATTCCACCTGCTACTTTTTTCATCTCTCCTTCATTCATCGTATCGGCTTCTGCAATTGCTTTATTGAGGGTTTCGGTAAGTTGTTTTTCTAACTCTTCCTTGCTGCCGTGTTGCAAAGCGGGCTCAATGTGCAGTTTCTGAATCTTGCGATTGCCGTTGATGGTAATTTTTATATCGCCCGAGGCGCCTTCTACGTCTACCAATGTAGTTTCCATTTTAGCCTTTATTTCGGCTATTTTCTGCTTTATTTCCTGCAGCTTGCCCAACATGTCTCCGAATTTTCCAAACATTTTATTAAATTTAAGTGGGGCAAAAGTCGTCATTTTAACCTAAAAATCTTACATTTGGAAGATTAATTCAGGTATTTTTTAAATGAAATTCTCTGCACAGCAAATAGCCGGCCTTTTGGACGGTACTATTGAGGGTAATCCGGATGCCACCGTCAACAATCTTTCTAAAATTGAGGAAGGAAAGCCGGGCACTTTGTCGTTTTTAGCCAACCCCTTGTACACACCGCATTTATACGAAACAGAAGCTTCGGTTGTGATTGTAAATAAATCTCTTGTTTTGGATAAGCCCGTTAAATCTACCTGCACACTTATTCGTGTTGAGGATGCTTACGGAAGTTTTGCGCAGTTGCTTGAGATGTACAACCACATTAAAAACGATAAAAAAGGAATTGAAGAGCCCTCGCACATTGCAAAAAGCGCAAAGCTTGGTACCGATTGTTATGTGGGCGCGTTTGCATACATAAGCGAAAATGTTTTGATAGGCAACAACGTAAAAATTTATCCGCACGCTTTTATTGGCGATAATTGTAAAATAGGAGATAACACAACTATATATTCGGGAGCAAAAATTTATACCGAAACACTCATTGGTAAAGATTGCACTTTGCACGCGGGTTGTGTTGTAGGCGCCGATGGTTTTGGATTTGCGCCTAACAGCGAAAACAATTATAAAAAAGTACCGCAAATAGGAAATGTAATTATTGAAGATAATGTAGAGATTGGCGCCAATACAACTATTGACCGCGCAACTTTAGGTTCAACTATCATTCGCAAAGGAGCGAAGCTTGATAACCTTGTGCAGATTGCGCACAATGTTGAGATTGGAGAGAATTGTGTTTTAGCAGGAGGTTCTTTTGTTGCCGGCTCATCGAAGCTTGGAAAAAATATTATGATGGGCGGTCAGGCAGGAGTAGTGGGTCATTTAAAAATTGCCGACGGAGTAAAAATTGCCGGGCAATCGGGAGTAGGAAGTACCATTACTGAAGAAGGAAAAATTGTGCAGGGCTCGCCTGCGTTTTCGGTTGGCGATTACCAAAGAAGTTATGTTTTGTTTCGCAACCTTCCTAAATTATTTAAGCAACTTAACGAAATTGAAAAAAAATTAAAATAAAATTTGTGTGATGATTGAAAAACAGTGTACCATAAAAAAAGCAGTTTCTCTTACAGGAGTTGGTCTGCACACGGGTAAAAAAGTAACTATTACTTTTAATCCTGCGCCCGAAAATCATTGGTATAAATTTCAGCGTACCGATTTGGAAGGGCAGCCCATTATTGAAGCGGATGCAGATTTGGTAGTGGATACATCGCGCGGCACAACATTAGAAAAAAACGGCGCTCGTGTTTATACAACCGAGCACGTTCTTGCTGCTTTGCGGGGATTGGAAATTGATAATTGTTTAATACAAGTTGATGCGCCCGAAATGCCTATCATGGATGGCAGTTCTATAAAATTTATTGAAGCGTTAGAGGCCGCCGAAAAAGTTGAGCAGAATGCGCCCCGCGATTATTTTGAATTGAAAGAAAACTTAACTTACGAAGACCCCATTAAACGCGTTGAGATGCTGGCTGTGCGCCAGGATAGTTTTCGTGTTACGGTGATGGTGGATTATAATAGCGAAGTATTAGGCACGCAGCATGCGGGCATGTACGATTTGAGCGAGTTTAAAAAAGAAATTTCGCGTTGCCGCACTTTTGTGTTTTTGCATGAACTTGAAATGTTGTTGCAGCACAATTTAATTAAAGGTGGCGATTTAAATAATGCCATTGTGTTGGTTGACCATGAGCTTCCGAAAGAAAAAATGGATTACCTGCGCAAAGTTTTTCATAATGAAACGGTTGAAGTAAAGGGCCGCGGTGTTTTAAATAATACGCAATTGCATTTTTACAACGAGCCGGCGCGTCATAAATTATTAGATATTGTTGGTGACCTGGCATTGGTAGGCAAGCCTTTGAAAATACATGTGCTGGCAGCAAGGCCGGGGCATGCGGGTAATGTAGAGTTCGCAAAAAAAATAAAAGAACTTATCAAAAAAGAAAAGCGCGAAGGCAATGTTCCTAAGGTAGATTTAACGGCACCGCCCTTATATAACATCAACGATATCATGAAAATTTTACCGCATCGCCAGCCCATGCTGTTGATAGATAAAATTATGGAGTTGGGCCCCGAGCATGTGATAGGAGTAAAAAATGTTACCCTTAACGAAGAATTTTTCAGAGGGCATTTTCCGGACGAGCCTGTTATGCCGGGCGTAATGTTAATTGAAGCGATGGCACAGTGCGGCGGAATTTTGGTTTTAAAAACGGTGCCCGACCCTGAAAATTACCAGACTTATTTCATGAAAATTGATGGCGTAAAATTCAAGCAAAAAGTTATTCCGGGCGATACACTTGTTTTTTCGTTGAACTTACTTACTCCGATTCGCAGAGGCATTTGCCATATGAAAGGAGTTGCTTATGTAAATAATAAAGCGGTGATGGAAGCCGAAATGATTGCGCAGATTGTAAAAGTGCGCAACATCGATAAAAAAATTCCGGAGGCGCAAACAGTTTAATTCTTTTTAACTTTTGATTTTGCATTTATGATTTCTAACCTGGCATCCATTCATCCCAAAGCACAATTAGGAAATAACGTAACGGTTGAAGCATTTGTAAGTATATCGGCAGACGTGGTTATTGGAGAAGGAACCTGGATTGGCCCTAATGCAGTGATATTGGATGGAACACGCATCGGAAAAAATTGTAAAATTTTTCCGGGCGCCGTTATTGGCGGAATTCCGCAAGACTTAAAATACAAAGGAGAAAATAGTTTAGCCGAGATTGGCGATAACTCTGTTATTCGTGAATACGTAACCATCAATCGCGGCACAACCGATCGCATGACCACTAAAGTGGGCAACAACACAATGATAATGGCTTATACCCATATTGCGCACGATAGTTTGATTGGCAATAATGTAATTCTGGCCAGCTATATTGGCATTACCGGCCACGTTACAGTTGAAGATTACGCCATTGTTGAAGGCTTAAGTGGCACGCAACAATTCATTACCATTGGCGCGCATAGTTTTATTGCGGGCTGTTCGCAAATGCGTAAAAGCATTCCGCCATACATTCGGGTGGCGCGCGAGCCCCTGCAATACATAGGCGTAAACATTGTTGGATTAACACGCAGAGGTTTTTCTAAAGAAACGATTAAAAACATAGAAGATATTTATCGTATTATTTTTGTGCGTGGTTATAACATGACCAAAGCTTTGGAAATGGTTGAGATTGATTGCCCGGACACTCCGGAGCGCAAACAGATTGTAGATTTTATCCGTAATGAAAAAGACGGAATTGTAAAAGGTATTTAATTTTTGCGGACACTACTTGCACGAATTGAAATTTAAAAATAATAGTGAAATTTGTCGCAATAGAAATGCAAATCTCCATTCAGCTAAATAACATCAGCAAAAAATACATTAACGAATGGATTTTTAAGAATGTTACGGTAAGCATCAAGCCTTTCGAGAAATTAGTGATACTCGGTTCTAACGGTTCGGGTAAATCAACTTTATTGCAAACAGTGGCTTCTTTTTTAATTCCCACCAAAGGCGAACTTGTTTGGCAAAACGGCGAAGAGAAAATTGCGGATGAAGAGATTTATAAAAAACTAAGCATGGCTTCTCCCTATATGGAGCTCATTGAAGATTTTACATTAACAGAAATTCTTGAACATCAAAAAGTATTTAAACCCTTTGTAAATAACTTTTCTGTCAAAGAAATTATTTCAATTATGCAATTGGAGCATGCTTCCGAAAAATATTTAAAAAACTATTCTTCAGGTATGCGCCAACGTGTAAAATTAGGGCTTGCTGTTTTAGCTGGTTGTCCGGTTTTATTATTGGACGAACCCTGCACAAATCTGGATGCTAAAGCTATTGAGTGGTATCAGCACATAATTAAGGAGTATGCCATGCACAAAACAATTTTGGTTTGCAGTAATACAGTAAAAGAAGAATATTCTTTTTGCACGTCTGTTTTAGAAATAGAAAAATTTAAATCATGAAACGCGCTTCAATATTTTTTTTGATTGTCGCCGGATTTTTATTTTCTTTTCAGGCAGCGCATTTAATTCCCTGGAAAGAAAACCGCAAGCTGAGTTGGGATGATTTTAAGGCAAAGCCCGATGCATCTTCTTCTTATAAAGCTAAAACAGAAAGCATACTCAATTTAGCCATAGCCACAAAAGGAATGGAGGCAAGCATTACGATGCAAAATTGTTTTGACAAAAATGCTTCTTGGGTAAAAGAAAAGAGAGATATATTGCTTGTGCACGAACAAGCGCATTTTGATATTTCTGAATTGTGGGCGCGAAAATTTAAGCAACGTTTAAACGGGAAGACTTTTGCCATAAAAACCTTTCAAAAAACACTAAATTCAATGCACGATAGTATTTATAAGGAGGGCAAAGCCATGCAGGTTGAGTATGACAAAGAAACCGAACACTCGGTTAATACCAAGGCACAGGAAAAGTGGGATAAGAAGATAGCCGCTGATTTAAAATCACTTAGCGCATTTATTCCCGAGGTGGTTACCTGCAAACTGACGAAATAAACAGACATTTCCTCCTAAAAACTCTTCTTTTTTTTCAATTTTTCGTAACTTAGTAGCCCTAAATCACTCTTTACATTAAAATTTAAAAGATATCCTATGGCCTACGACATTTCCATGATTAAGAAGGTTTACGAAAAGATGCCTTCGCGTATTGAAGCCGCCCGCAAACTTTTGGGCCGCCCATTAACTTTAGCAGAAAAAATTCTTTACTCGCATTTACACGCTGAGCAAAAAACAGAAAATTTTGAACGCGGTAAATCGTATGTAGATTTTTCTCCAGACAGAGTTGCTATGCAGGATGCAACAGCGCAAATGGCTTTGTTGCAATTTATGCAATCGGGCCGCCCTAAAGTGGCGGTGCCTTCAACGGTGCATTGCGATCACTTAATTACAGCGAAAAACGGCGCAGGCGAAGATTTGGCTTTTGCTAAAACAGAGAGCAAAGAAGTTTTTGATTTCTTAGGTTCTGTTTCTAATAAATATGGAATTGGTTTTTGGAAACCGGGCGCCGGAATTATTCACCAGGTTGTTTTAGAAAATTACGCGTTCCCCGGCGGAATGATGATTGGTACCGACTCGCACACGGTTAACGCGGGCGGTTTAGGTATGATTGCTATTGGTGTTGGCGGTGCTGATGCTTGTGATGTAATGGCAGGACTTGCATGGGAATTAAAAATGCCAAAATTAATCGGCGTAAAACTTACGGGCAAACTTAGCGGCTGGACCGCACCTAAAGATGTTATTTTAAAAGTTGCAGGAATTCTTACTGTTAAAGGTGGAACCGATGCGGTAGTAGAATATTTTGGAGAAGGCGCAACTTCTATGAGTTGTACAGGTAAAGGAACCATTTGTAATATGGGTGCCGAAATTGGTGCAACCACTTCAACATTTGGTTACGACGATTCTATGGCTCGTTATTTAAAAGCTACCGGCCGCGCGGATGTTGCCGAGTTAGCAAACACAATTAAAGAACATTTAACGGGCGATAAAGAAGTTTACGCCGATCCAAATAAATATTTTGATCAGGTAATTGAAATTGATTTATCAACTTTAGAGCCACATGTAAACGGCCCTTTCACTCCGGATTTAGCTACACCGATTTCTAAATTAAAAGAAGCTGCATTAGCAAACGGATGGCCTACAAAAATTTCGGTTGGACTTTTAGGTTCTTGTACTAACTCATCTTACGAAGATATTTCTCGCGCAGTGAGTTTAGCGAAACAGGTTTCAGCAAAAAATTTAAAAGCAAAATCAGAATATTTAATCAATCCGGGTTCAGAACAAATTCGTTTTACAATCAAACGTGACGGATTTTTAGATGTGTTTGATCAAATAGGAGCGAAGGTATTTACGAATGCTTGCGGTCCCTGTATTGGTATGTGGGACAGAATGGGCGCGGAGAAACAAGAAAAAAATACCATCATTCACTCTTTCAATAGAAACTTTGCAAAACGTGCCGATGGAAATCCAAATACATATGCGTTTGTTGCGTCTCCCGAAATTGTAACGGCAATGGCCATTGCAGGCGATTTAACTTTTAATCCGCTAACCGATTATTTAACCAATGAAAAAGGTGAGAAAGTAAAATTAGATGCACCTACAGGCGACGAATTACCTAAAAATGGTTTTGCGGTTGATGATGCAGGATATCAAGCGCCGGCGGCTGACGGAAGTAAAGTATCCGTTGTTGTTGCTCCCGATAGTAAGCGTTTACAATTATTAGATCCGTTTGCTGCATGGGAAGGAATTGATTTAAAAGGATTGAAATTATTAATTAAAGCAAAAGGCAAATGTACCACCGACCATATTTCTATGGCGGGTCCATGGTTAAAGTTCCGCGGTCACTTAGATAATATTTCAAACAACATGTTGATTGGCGCTGTGAATGCGTTTAACGAAAAAACAGATTCGGTTAAAAATCAATTAACAGGTGCTTACGACAGTGTACCAAAAGTGCAACGTGCTTACAAAGCGCAAGGCATAGGTTCAATTGTTATTGGTGATGAAAACTACGGAGAAGGTTCAAGTCGCGAGCACGCAGCTATGGAGCCACGCCATTTAGGTGTGCGCGCTGTAATGGTAAAATCGTTTGCACGTATTCACGAAACTAATTTGAAAAAGCAAGGTATGCTTGGTTTAACTTTTGCAAACAAAGAAGACTACAACAAAATTCTGGAAGACGATAGCGTAGATATTATTGGTTTAACATCTTTCGCTCCCGGCAAACAATTAACTATTGTTTTCAATCACAAAGACGGAAGCAAAGACGAAATACAAGCAAACCATACTTACAACGCTCAGCAAATCGAGTGGTTTAAAGCAGGTGGCGCTTTGAATATTATTCGTGCGGGTGTGAAGGCTTAGTTGTCACTGTCAGGTCGAGCGAAGTCGAGACCCGTAGAAAATTCACTTCGCTTCTCGACTACGCTCGAAGTGACATAATTATTAAAAAACCGCTTCGGAAACGAGGCGGTTTTTTATTACAAAGTTTTTTGGATGAAATTAATCCTCATCCCCAATAGTATACTCATGCCAAGAAAAACCTGCGCTATAGCCCGGTACTTCCCAATAAAATTTGCTACGTTTCTTTTCGGTATTACCAATTTCGTTTAATGTTTCGCAATCGTACAAACGGCCATTTACCATTGTGTAACGCACACTTTCGCTGTTTTGAATATCATCCAGCGGATTTTTATCCAAAATAATTAAGTCGGCTAATTTTCCTTTTTCCAAACTTCCTATATCGGCATCCATACCTAAATATTTTGCGCCGTTCATTGTTGCGCAGCGTAAAGCTTGCATGTTGCTCATACCGCCTTTTGCTAGTAGCCATAATTCCCAATGTGCGCCAAGGCCCTGCAATTGGCCGTGCGCGCCAAGGTTTACACAAACACCTGCGTCTAATAATTTTTTGCAGGATTTAGAAACTAACATTACTCCGTTTTCAAATTCCTCATCAGGACTCATAGTACGGTGACGCGAGCGCGAATCGAGAATGAAACGTGGCGTGAACGATAACAAACGTTCTTTTTTCCACACATCTGTTTTTTGGTACCAGTAATTTTCTCCGTTAATGGCATTGTAACAAACTATAAGAGTAGGAGTGTAGCCTGTTTTGCTTGCGCCCCATAATTTTATAAAATCATCATACAAAGGTGCAATTGGTAAATTATGTTCAACACCGGTATGTCCGTCTAACACATGCGTTAAGTTGTACCAAGTTGTTGAACCACCCTCGGGATAAACCATAATTCCTAATTGCGAACTTGCTTCAATTACTTGTTGCCTCTGCTCGCGACGCGGTTGATTGTAACTTTTTACTGAGATAGCACCAAACGCTTTTGTTCTGCCTACAGCAGATTTAGCATCTTCTAAAGAATTTATCACCGCTTTAAAATCTCCCTCGGCTCCGTATAAAATTGTACCGGTTGAATAAATGCGCGGCCCCATCATTGTTCCGGATTTTACCATTTCGCTTTGAGAAAAAACCATTTCTGTATTTGATGACGGGTCGTGTGTGGTTGTAACTCCGTAAGCAAGGTTTGCATAATATTGCCATTGCTTTTGCGGACTTAAGCCTCCACGGAAAGTTCCTAAGTGCGCGTGCACATCTACAATGCCGGGCATAATGGTTTTTCCTGAACAATCAATTATTTTTATTTTCACTGGCAACTCTACATCTTCGTTTTTACCAATGGCAATGATGCGGTTTTCGTGAATGAGAATAGTTCCTTTTTCAATAACCTCTTCACCTTTCATGGTAATGATGCGTGCGTTGGTTAATGCAATAAACCCGGCGGGTCGGTCGGAATTTATAATAAGATTAATTTTTAAACCTACCGAATCCATTGGTAAAAGCTTGGCGGGTGCGCCCGGTAAAAATATAAAACGGTTTTTTAATTCGTTGGTAAAATATTCTTCGCCCAGCGTCCAATGTAATTTATTGCCATCTTTGCTCCAATGAATATTAATGCCGGCATCGCGAGCAACCTGCGCGCAGGGAACAGATTTTATGTTTGCATTAAGATCAATTGTTTTTCCTGTTTCAGGAAATGCCGCAATGTAAACTTTAAATAATTCTTTATACGCAATCCAATTGTTATCAGGGCTTGGCACAAACTCATTGGTGTATTTAGAAGTAAAGTGTATATGTTTTTCGTTTCCGCTAAGGTCACAGCTTTTGTAAGCGGCATTTTCTCCTTCTGTGCTTTGAAAGAAAATTCTTTTTCCGTCTTTCGTAAAAGTTGGATTTTCTCCTTCTTTGATAATGAATGTTGCTTTTCCTCCTGTTGCGGGCATCATATATAAACCCGGGTTCACACAAAAAGCAAAACCCTGTGCGTCGTTGCCATTTTCTTTTTGATACACAAGCGTATTTCCGTCGGGAGAGAAACGTGGCGTACGGTAAATTCCTTTTTCGCTTGTAAGCTTGGTAGTTTTTTTATCAGCCAAATTCATTTTCATTATCGAGCCTAATTGCTCATCGTTCCACGTTGTGTAAACGATTTCATTTCCGGTAGGAGAAAAGTTTGGTTCAAATTCTAAATCAGTTCCGTTTGTTAATCTCTCGGGCTTTCCGTTAGGTAAATCTTTTTTCCATAAAAATCCTGCCGCATTAAATACCAAAAATTTCTCGTCGGGAGAAGTAAGGGCATGACGAATCATTTTGGCTGTAAATTTATCGGGAGCAACTTCCTGTTTGAATTTTAATGCTTCACGAATTTTGTGCTTGCATTTTGCGGTAAAAGGAATTTCTGTGGCTTGCGAGTTTGTAGTATTTATTTTCCAAATTTTTCCCTGCGCCCAAATAACAATAGTGTTTGCATCTAACCACGAGAAATTACTATACACGCCAAAAATTGCCCAGGCCTCTTGTTGATCCTTGGTTAATTTATCATACACAGGACGTTCTTCGCCGGTTTCTAAATTGCGTAAATACAAAACAGTTTTTTCGCGCACGCGTTTTACAAACGCTAAAGTTTTTCCGTCTTTCGAAATTTGTGGTCTTTGAGCACCTCCAACCCCACCGGTTACAAATTCATTTTCGCCCTTCTCAATGTTGTAGCGCTTAATAACGTAAATTTGATTGTTGGGGTCTTTGTTATACTGAAAATATCCACCGGGATACATATCTTCGCTATAGTAAATATATTTTCCATCGGGCGAAACACTGGGCTCGCCAACATCCTGCTGATCATTTTTGCGTTTGGTAAGCTGAATTCCTTCGCCGCCACTTGTGTGATACATCCAAATTTCTCCGGCACCTAAAGAGCGACCCGAAGTAAAATGTTTTCGTGCAACAATGTAATTTCCATTGGGCATCCACACTCCGTTATTTAATAAACGAAAATTTTCTTTGGTAATTTGTGCCGCCTTACTGCCATCCCGATTCATGCTCCAGATATTATCTCCGCCACCCGCATCACTGGTAAAAGAAATTTTTGTTCCGTCGGGCGAGTAACGCGGTTGCACTTCAAGCGCTAAACCTCCGCGTAAAAGTTTTGCTTCTCCGCCTGCAATGGGCATCGTATAAATATCTCCCAGCAAATCAAAAACAATATCCTTCCCGTCGGGCGAAACATCCAGGCTCATCCAGGTACCTTCGTTAACAGTAAATTCGGTTTCGGTATATTTTCCGGGAGGATTATTTACGTCCCAGTTTTTTTTGTCTTTATCGTCTTTAATAAAAGTAAAGGCCATAAGGGCCAATACCGCTGTAGAGATGAGAATGCGTTTCATTTTTCTTTGGTTTGAGAGCACCAAATTAATAAAACGATTCAAATAAGAATAACCCTTTTAGAGGGAGATTCCTCTGTCCGCTTTTATAGCGTACGTATCCCCTTCATAGCAGAGAAGCTATTTTTTATTCGAAAAATATTCTTTCATGCTGTCTAAGTAATGAGTTTTCCAACCGTCTTTGTATTTTTTGCCTTGCCCTTTTGGAATATTGGTTTGTATGAGCGTGAGCGCGGTTTTTCCGCCCGGCTTGGCAGCCAAATGAACTTCTAAAACAGAATCAAGCGCATTTTCCGGAAACTCGGTAGTGCGCCATGCCTGCACAATTTTTTTTCCTTCTTTTAAATCAATGTTCACGCCGGTAATGTATCCGTCCCAGGCAGAAAATTTTCCTTTTACTTTTGTTGATGCAGTTGCTTTGCCTCCCGTAAATGCTGAATGCGCTTTGCTATTTAACCAAGCTTCGTAAACTTCTTTTGGTTTGGCCGGTAGTGTTACTGATAATTTAAGTTTTTCCATTTTACTGTTTTATAATTTTTTTCTGCCAAACATCATTACCCGCGTATATTTTTAAAATATAAAATCCTTTGGCGATACTTTCAATATTTAATTGCGATTTATTCTGCGATGAATTTAATTGCTCACTTAAAACTTTGCGCCCTTCGTTGTCAAATAAGTCAACGCGTGTTGCTCCTTGCAAATTCTCAAGCATAATAAAATCAATTGCCGGCACGGGGTAAATTTTAATTTTCCCACTATTATTTGTGGCAATTCCTGAAACAACATTTTGCGGAACCACAGTCATATACACCATTGAGTTTACGCCCGATGATCTGTAAACTGTATCGTTTTGACAAGAGGTTGCCGAGTCGCCGCAATTATCATGCACAGTTAAACAGATATTGTACCATCCCGGATTTGCATAATTGTGAGTGGGGAATGCCGTGTTTGAAGTTGTGCCATCGCCCCAACTCCAAAAATAACTTGTATAGTTAGGTTGATTGTTTACATATACCTTCCAGTTGTGAAGACCAAGAGTGGTATCGGGCGCAAGCCAAAAATTAGCACTTGGTCCAACTTGTATCATTACCGAATCTGTTTTTTGGCAAAGACTTGTTTGTAAATTATAGCTGATGTAAAAATTAGAAGTATTGGTAAAAGTAATAACAGGGTTAACCTGCGTAGAAACCACACTGCCGCCAATTGACCACGATGCGGATGTAATAGTTTGGTTGCTGGTGCAACTAAAAGTGGTTTGTCCGCAAGCTACCGTATTGGCAACGTTCATAGTGCAATTAACAAAAACCGTTTTGCATATGGTATCCGTACAGCCGGCACCAATTATTTTTTGGCAAACAGTGTTGTTTCCTGCGGGTAATCCAAAAAGAGTATCATTTTGATATGTATATGCCATTGTGTACGGGCCACCGTTTACTGAGTAATAAAGTGTATCGGCGCCCTGCGCTGTATTATGTAATACAATGGAATTATTAACGGTGTTTGAATCGGCCCAAAATTGAGCCAGGCAGGGAACACTGGTAACGGATACGTATTGCCCAACTGTATCACAAGTAAGATAAACATTTCCACTATATAAATATTGTGTGTAACAAACCACGGGGAAAGTACCATTGCTGGTATAATTATGCGTTGGAGTAGAAGTATTGCTTGCTGTACCACCATCACCAAATGTCCAGAAATTATAGGTGGTAGGGTTAGTTAAAGTGCAGGACACTTGCCCGCCTGTAACAGTATAGGTAAAGGTTGCGGGGAGACAAGCGGTGTTAGCTGCATTGCTGATGGTAATGTTCATTCGAATAGAATCCGAACAGCTACCCATAAAAGTACTGTCCTGAATAAATAGTTTTACAGAATAAGTCCCGTTATAGGGATAAGTATAAGTTACCGTTGGCCCCACATTAGGCAGGTAGTTACCGTTGCCTACCCACCAGTTGTATTTTGTTCCTGCATTAACACCTGTTGAGGTGCTTGTAAGGCTAAGCTGCCCGTTAGTACCCAATGTATAGGTAAAACTTGCGCTACACTGGCTTTTCATTTCAAAACCGCTAAGGCTTAATAAAAGAGCCGCTAAAAAGAATAATCTTGTTTTCATGTGTAATAGTTTTGTTTTTTAAAGGTCACGTGGTATAACCACTTTTATTGTTTTAAAGGTTGGTGGTTATTTCATGTGTTTTTTTGAGAATATAAAAGTAAGACAAAATTTTTGAATAAAGCAAGGTTTTTGCTATTAAATCCGGGTTCACCCAATGGGTATAAGAAATTTTTCTTATCAGGGGCAAGTTCTTGTAATTTTTTTTACATTTTTTTTTGTCCTCCTCCACAGCCCTTTGCTGGCGGGGATTTCGGAGGTTTACTTATGAATCTGAAAAAAAATTCGTCGACAAGACTTGTTAAAAACTGAATGTAAAATGTTAATTTCATTTTTTGCTAAACGGGCTTTTTTCTGCTTGTTTTGTAAAACAGAAGAAACAACAATTGTGAAGCAGGCATTAATCAGTTCTTTTAGCATCTAAAATAAAATAATCCGGCAACAATGAACGGCAAACGTCGTTCATTTTTTGTCTCTAATAATTAACCCTATATAGTACAAAAAACATTTATGGCCAACGAACCCTTACTAACCGAGAACAAAGACCGATTCGTTCTCTTCCCTATCAAACATCAAGAAATTTGGGGGATGTACAAACAAGCAGAAGCCAGCTTCTGGACAGCCGAAGAAATTGACCTTGCCTCTGACCTTACCGATTGGGAAACAAAACTCAATGCAGATGAAAAACATTTTATTAAGCACGTATTAGCGTTCTTTGCTGCCAGTGATGGAATTGTGAATGAAAACTTGGCTATTAACTTCCTTAACGAAGTACAATACCCCGAGGCCCGTTGCTTTTACGGTTTTCAGATAATGATGGAGAATATCCACTCAGAAACGTATTCGCTTTTAATAGACACTTATATAAAGGATCCGGCCGAAAAAGACAAACTGCTTCATGCCATTGATACCGTGCCATGCGTAAAGAAAAAAGCCGAGTGGGCACTGCGCTGGATTTCTAAAGGCTCTTTTGCCGAAAGGTTAATTGCCTTTGCTGCCGTTGAGGGGATTTTCTTCTCAGGCTCTTTCTGTTCTATTTTCTGGTTAAAAAAGCGTGGCTTAATGCCCGGTTTAAGCTTCAGCAACGAACTTATCTCTCGCGACGAAGGTCTGCATTGCGATTTTGCTTGCCTGTTATATAACCAGTTAGTAAGCAAATTACCAACCGAAAAAGTTACCGAGGTAATTACCAACGCCGTAGCTATTGAGAAAGAATTTGTATCAGATTCTCTTCCTGTAAAACTCATTGGCATGAACGCTGACCTGATGTGCCAATACATTGAGTTTTGCGCCGACAGATTGCTGGTAGCCCTTAATTGCCCTAAGTTTTATAATGTAAGCAACCCCTTCCCATTCATGGAAATGCAGTCGCTACAGGGTAAAACCAATTTCTTTGAAAAACGCGTGGCCGAATATCAGAAGGCGGGCGTTATGAATAAGAACAAAGAAAACAATAACGTCTTTAAACTGGACGAAGACTTTTAAACCCTCATCTTGCCGAAACCCTTATCTGGCGCGGCTTTCAGGCCGGCCTTGGGATTTTCGGCCTAAAATGAGCGGAGTAAAGAAATTAAGAAACGATTGTTAATAGAAAGATAATACGAAATTAAAAAACGGTGGCTTGTGTCCTAAATTGCAGGTTACAATTCATCGGGATAAAAACTCAAA
This sequence comes from Bacteroidia bacterium, assembly GCA_038214655.1. Lineage (GTDB taxonomy): Bacteria > Bacteroidota > Bacteroidia > B-17B0 > Aurantibacillaceae > PALSA-968. The sequence goes on from JBBQRR010000030.1 coordinate 29,113, forward strand.
AAACTAAAGAAGCATGTTTGTAATCAAAAGAGACGGAACCACTGAGACAGTTAAGTTCGACAAAATCACCGCACGTGTACAAAAACTTTGCTACAGCTTAGAGCCAACCCACGTTGAGCCCATTAAAGTAGCTATGAAAGTTATTGAAGGATTGTTTGACGGTGTTACAACAACCGAGTTAGATAATTTAGCTGCAGAAACCGCTGCATCGTTAACAACTAATCACCCCGATTACGCAATTCTTGCTTCGCGTATCGCGGTTTCTAATCTTCATAAAAATACTACCAAGTCTTTTTCAAAGACCATTCACGATTTATATAATTACATCGATCCTAAAAACGGATTGCGCGCACAGCTTATTGCCGATGATGTTTACGAAATTGTACAAGCAAACGCCCAGCAGTTAGATTCGTCTATTATATACGACCGCGATTTTGGTTACGATTATTTTGGATTTAAAACTTTAGAGCGTTCGTACCTTTTAAAAATGAACGGTAAGGTGGCCGAGCGCCCGCAGCATATGATTATGCGCGTGGCCGTTGGTATCCACAAAGAAGATATCGCTGCCGCTATCGAAACTTATAATTTAATGAGCGAGCGCTGGTTTACACATGCAACGCCAACTTTATTTAACGCGGGCACTCCAAAGCCGCAAATGAGCTCTTGCTTTTTATTACAAATGCAAGACGACAGCATCGATGGTATTTACAATACACTTAAGCAATGCGCTAAAATTTCGCAGAGCGCCGGTGGTATCGGTATCAATATTCACAACGTACGCGCAACAGGTTCTTATATTAAAGGAACCAATGGCACCAGCAACGGAATCATTCCGATGCTAAAAGTATTTAACGAAACCGCCCGTTACGTAGATCAGGGTGGTGGAAAACGCAAAGGAAGCATCGCAGTTTACCTTGAGCCATGGCATGCCGATATTTATTCTTTCCTGGACATTCGTAAAAACCACGGTAAAGAAGAAATGCGCGCGCGCGATTTATTTACCGCACTTTGGATTCCGGATTTATTTATGAAACGTGTTGAAGAAGAAGGTATCTGGAGCTTGATGTGCCCTAACGAAAGTCCGGGATTATCTGATTGCCACGGCGAAGCTTTTGAAACACTTTATACCAAATACGAAGCCGAAGGAAAATTCCGCAAGCAAATTCCGGCACGCGAACTTTGGGCAGAAATTATTGAATCGCAAATTGAAACCGGTAACCCGTATATGTTGTTTAAAGATGCTGCTAACGGCAAGAGCAACCAGCAAAATTTAGGTACCATCAAATCTTCTAACCTTTGCACCGAGATTATCGAGTACACATCTTCTGATGAGGTTGCTGTTTGTAATTTAGCTTCTCTGGCCTTGCCACGTTTTGTTGACGAGAAAACCGGAACATTTGATCACCAGCGTTTATTTGAAGTTACGTATGTAGCTACAAAAAATTTAAATAAAATCATCGACCGCAATTACTACCCGATTCCTGAGGCGCGCAATAGCAATATGCGTCACCGCCCTATTGGATTAGGTGTACAAGGTTTGGCTGATACATTTATTTTATTGCGTTACGCGTTTGAAAGCGATGAGGCACGTAAATTAAATGCAGAGATTTTTGAAACTATTTACTACGCATCGATGACTGCAAGTAAGGACCTTTCTAAAATTGACGGCCCTTACGAAACATTTGCAGGCTCGCCGGTATCAAAAGGAATTTTTCAGTTTGATATGTGGAGAGTTACACCAAGCCCGCGTTGGGAGTGGGATGTATTAAAAGAAGAAGTTAAAAAATACGGTGTGCGCAATTCTTTATTGTTAGCGCCTATGCCAACTGCAAGTACTTCGCAGATTTTGGGTAATAACGAGTGCTTTGAGCCGTATACTTCAAACATTTATAGCCGCCGTGTATTAAGCGGAGAGTTTGTGGTGGTAAACAAACATTTATTAAAAGATTTAGTGAAGCTGGGCGTTTGGAACGAATCACTTAAAAATAAAATTATTGCGGCTAATGGTTCGGTGCAGGATATTGCTGAGGTGCCCGAAAACATTAAAGCTATTTACAAAACCGTTTGGGAAGTTAAACAACGTACCATTATTGATATGGCTGCCGAGCGCGGTGCGTTTATTTGCCAGAGCCAGTCGTTAAACTTATTTATACAGGATGCCAACTTTGCAAAATTAAGTTCGGCGCATTTTTACTCTTGGAAAAAAGGGTTAAAAACCGGCATGTACTACTTACGTACCAAAGCTGCAGCTGATGCAATTAAGTTTACGGTTGATCAGGGCGCACTTGATAAAACGGTAACTGTATTGGGCAACGAAGATACTTTGTTGGTTGAACGCGGCCAGGCACACATTTTAAGCGAAGAAGAAAAACAAGCACAGCTAACATGCTCTCTGGATAACCCGGAGGATTGCGAGGCTTGCGGGTCTTAAATCGTCATTGCGAGCATAGCGAAGCAATCTCATAATAAAAAACTAAAGCCACTCTGAAAAGGGTGGCTTTTTTATTTTTACCTTTGGGTAAATGAAAAATATTTTTCTTGTACTATTTTCAATTCGACAAATTTATCTTCCGGCTAACCCGATTTCATTTGAATTAAGTAAATTTATTATAAAGGGAGAATCTTTTCCGGCTCTCGATTCAGTTGCAGATTTTTTATTGAAGCATCCTGCCATAAGGATAGAAATTGACGCGCACACTGATTGCCGGGGAAGAGATGATGGGTCGATGGCTATGATGTCGACTAATCGTGCCGAAGCGGTGCGTGATTATTTGGTAAGTAAAGGGGTTGACAAAAACCGAATAGTTTCGAACGGGTATGGAGAGCATAAACCTTTTGTTTTGGAAAACGGACAAAAACTTAGCTGCGGGTATATTAATTCATTGTCAACAAAAGAGGCGCAGGAAGAAGCGCACGCAAAAAATAGGCGGGTTGAATTTGTAATAGTAGAATTATGATAATAGTTTACCTTTACTAAAACAAAGCCCATGCGTTTCCTTTCACTATTATTAATTTTTATTTGCACTTCGTGTATGAGTCAAAACAAAAAAACTATTCGTTATGTGGCTTTGGGCGATTCTTATACTATTGGCACGGGGGCTTTAGAGAAAGAGGCCTGGCCGGTTTTGCTCACAAAGAATTTAAATGCAAAAGGAGTAAAGACGGAGCTCATTGCCAATCCTTCGGTAAACGGTTACAGCACGCAAAATTTAATTGAGGAAGAATTGTCTGTGTTCGACAATAGCGCTGCTGATTTTGTAACGGTGTTGATTGGCGTTAACGATTGGGTTAGGGGAGTGGATGCGGAAACATTTCAGAAAAATTTGCGTTTTATTTTAGATCACGTTCAGGAAAAAATCTCTACTAAGAAAAATATCATCCTGGTTACCATTCCCGATTTTGGCGTTACAACGCAAGGCAGTCGTTATGGCGGAGGCAGGGATATTTCTAAAGGCATCACACAGTTTAACGACATCATCAAAGCAGAAGCCATCCAACGTGGCCTGCCCTGTGTAGATATTTTTCCCATCTCAAAAAAAATGAAAGATAACCCTGCTCTTGTTGCCGAAGACGGGCTTCATCCCTCGGCTAAAGAATATGCCGTTTGGGAAACATTGATTTTGCCTGTTACGGTTAAATTATTGCAGGCTGAATAAATTTCGGCTGTTTTTATGGAATTTGCCTATAAAATATATCTAAGCTTTAAACGTTTAAACAAAAACCTCATCCCATGAAAAAAAGAATTTTAAAACTCAGTCTTTGGCTAATTGCAGGTTTTGCCCTGCTTTTTTTATTCAGAATAGCTTACAGCTACGCCGAAAAAGATGTGTACGACGGCGATGACGGTGGTTTTGGATATCTTTCGGGCTCAAGTATCACACGCAAAAATTACGCCAGTGATAGCTATAAATTTAAAAAAGAAGACCAAAGCTCCGGCGGCGGGGCAATGGAAATAAATATGTCCCCTGTAGAGGTAAGCGTAAGCCAGAAGTACGAAAAAACAGCTACTATAGGGGCGAAGTCGGAAGACTTTGAAAAAGACGAGAAGGATGTAAAGAAGCAGATTAAATCGTACAACGCCATTATACAATACGAAGAGAATACAGGTAATAAAGGTAATCGTAGGATAAACCTGATGATTGGAGTGAAACCAGAAAAGTTTGATTCGTTTTATTTGGTGATGAAAAAAATGGCGCATACAAAAAGTGCAGAGATAACCAAAGTGGATAAAACCAGCGAGTACAAAGCGCTTAATGCGCAAAGAATTTCGCTGGAAAAAACAAGGCAATCTTTAGTTGAACTAAAAAAACAAACCGGCAAAATAGATGAGTTTGTAAATCTCGAGAACCGCATCCTTGAAATAGAAGGGCAACTGCAGGATTTGGGAGTTTCGTTAGGGGATTTTGACTCGGAGAATGAGTTCTGTACGATTAATTTTTCGATGTACGAAGGAAAAATTGTAAAGCAAAGCCTTATACACCGCGTTAAAGTTTCTTTAGAGTGGACGATCACCTATTACTATTGGGTTGTGATAATACTGTTGTTAATCGGAGCAGCCTCTTTTGTACTTTTATTAGTAGTAGAAAAACTGAAAGTGCTGCAAGCTATTATACGAAAACTTAATAGTTAAAATAAAAAGCCGCAGATTTCACAGATGGCACAGATTTTTTATTTATGTTAATTTGTACTATCTGCGAAATCAGCGTAATCTGTGGCAAAGGTCGGGATGAAGCCAATAAAAAACCCCGTCTTTACAACGGGGTCTTTTTACCATTTACACAGATACCACTTAATCTGCGCAAATTATATCACTCCAATAATCTGCATAAACTGTTTATTAATTATAGTTTTTGAATTTTACGCGTAATAACTTGTTTGTCGCTTACAATACTAACAATGTAAACGCCGGGCGCAAAAGTGCTGATATCAAAATTAGTTTCTATATCACTTACTTTTTGCTCGGCAACCTGTTTGCCCATCACATCAAAAATTTTAACAACCGGGTTGTTGTCGGCCGATGGCATTTGTATGTGTAATACATTTGTTGCGGGGTTAGGAAACACATTAATCATCTCTTCGGCGTAAGCACCGTTAACATCGGTAGTAAACGCAGTAAAGAAAGCTGTGAATCCAAGTTCTAACGAAGCATTTTGGCTTGTCATGGTATTCCAATAACTACTGGTAAATACAGTCATCCATTGCCATTGACGGGTGGGAGCAGTGTTTCCGCTCGAATCCATACCTGCTCCGAAAAAGCCTACTGTTTGAACAGCCCCTACATATACATCGCCTGAGGTGATAATAATGTTGCTTGAGGTAAGATCAATGTATCCGGTTTTTTGCATGTTGGTTGTTCCGGCCGAAGGATTTGCAATTGAATTAGCGCTTAAATATAACTGACTGTTTGCACCGTTTCCGGCACCGGTTAAATCTCCGCCAACTTTCCATTTAATAGTAGAAGTTGCATCTGCGTTTCTGAAATAACCGCGTATGCCGCGCAATGTTGCGGGATAAGAAGGAGGAGTAATGCGTACAAAGCAGCCAAATTTATCGGCAGTAGTACTCGAGCCCCACTGAGTTTCCATTTGTCCGTCGTGGTAACGAACGCTGTCTAACTGTGCCCAGGCAAAATTTGCTGTGATACAAAATGCAAATGCAATAAATAATTTTTTTGTAGTTTTTAATTTCATGTGTTTTTTTATTTGTGGTTTTGAATTCTTAAGCGAAAGTAAAACAAGCAATCGTCGGGGCGCAGCGCAATAGTTTAATAAAATGAAATTTGTAATTAATATACAATTATTTTATATAATTGATAATTAGTGTTTTAAAATTAAATATGGAGCAAGATATGCAATTCAAATACCTACAATTTATTTAAAAGTTTTTGTAAATGCAGAAGATTCTGAAACATTAAAAAGTGTTAATCCTGTTAAAAGGCTTTAAATGCGTTGTATCTTTACAGTACAATTATGAAACTCTTTTCTGCGATATTACTTTTTTGGTTCGGTGCTTTAACCGTGCAGCCGGCTGTAGCAGAGGTATGCATGGCGATGCAAAGTGAGAGTTGTTGCAAAGGCGAAAGTTGTGGCGAGGAAGATAGTACTCCATGCAAAAAAGAGGATGCAAACAAATGTTGCATGGATGGCGTTTGCAATCCGTGTCTGCTTTGTTATTGCTGCTATGGCGCAACGGTAGAAAAAGATAATCTGGATTTTATTCTTTCTTCCGAAAAAAATAAATTAGCTGTTACTCAAAATCAAAATGCCCTTTCGGGGTTTTTATCTTCTCCTTTTCAGCCGCCGGAATTTGTTTGATATCCGGCGTTGTATTAAACTATAACCCCTCTGCCACGTCCTACGGACGTATGGCTGTCTCCCCTTGAAAAAAGGGGAGAAAATAAATACATCTTATATTAATATTAAAAACAAATAACAATGAAAAAAATAATCATTGGTGTTACTGCCGCTATTATGCTGGCAGGCGCCTCAGTATACGCTGCAAATACCATCACCACTAAATCAGAAAAAAAGGAATGCAAAAAGGATTCTTGCTGCTGCCCGGTGTGTGATGATTGCTGCGGAAGCACTTGTTGCTCTAAGTAAACATAGCTTGCTTTAAATAAAAAATCCCCTGCTCGTTGAGTGGGGGATTTTTTTTATGTTTATACAAATAAGAATTAATTTAAAATTCCTTCTTTTTTAAAATATTCAATCACCGCTTTAATCATTAAATTATTTTGCTCCCCGGATTTTAAAAAAGGCAATGGCTCTTTTATTTTAAAATGCGGCCAGCCATCTGCATCGCGGCCATCAAATTCGTAATACCCGTAAGGTTCAAGCACCGTGCAAATGGCAATGTGCAATACATTTATTTTTTCATCTTTCTTAAATTTTTTGTAGCCCATGCCCAACTCCTGCACGCCAATTAAAAATAATACGGAATGTAAATCCGGTTCCATACCAAATTTTTCGGTAAGAATTTCAAGAAGTAATTGCCACTCGGTTTTATTTTTTTCCTGCATCCGGTACAAAGGTAAGCAATAACAATTTACTTACGCTTACGAAGTATTTTCTTACGGTAATTTTTTATTTCACGCAACATCCTACCGGTAAGAGATTGGTTGCCATCAACAATATTGTTGTATTTGCGGTAACGGCCTTTTAAAACCTCATTTACATAATAAGCTCGGTCTTTCTCAACTTTATTCTCACGTGGTATGATAAGGTCAACCTCTCTTTGCTGCCACCGCAGAAAATCAAAACCCATATTGGCAGAAATAAGGTAAGGTATTCCGGTTTCCAGCCAACAATAATCGTTTCGCAAAGTAAACAGTACTTCTGATTTGAATGCTTCGAGCGAACTCATCGGGTTCTTTTCTATTTTAACCAAATCGCGTTCGTAGCTAAGGCAGTTTCGCTGTAGTTTTTGCTTACGCTCTGCCAATTTAAGAATGGTTTTGTAAAGAGCCGCTGCTTTCAGCCCCGGTTTGTACAATAAAAAATCAAGTTCATTGTTCAAATTAAATTCCTTAACTACTATTTTAATCCGCGTATCTTCTACCGGTTTTTTATAATTATCCAAATGTTTGTATCGTAAACCTATTCGCCGACTAAAAAAATAAGCAAGTGTATCAAATTGCTTTGCCTGTGGCCAAACATTCAACGCAATAATCTGCGTAAGCGAGTCAAATTGCGCTTTAAGTATATTTATATGCGCTATTAAAGTATCTATTTCTGTTTTTGTGTTATCCAGTTTTAATTGCTTGCGCGCTGCTTTCATTTCGCTGCCCTTACGTGCAGGATAAGTTTTAAAATTTGTGCTGATATAATTAATCGATTCGGCTTTGCCGCGCCAGCGGTGGGCAAACGCCTCCGATTTTGTTTCCATCCGCCTGAATGATAGCGCATGGGAGATGCTCATCCGCATTCTTTTTCTAATAATCTTTCGGTGCCCACGGTTTTCAACAAGTAGAAGGCCCATTTTCTTTTTGTTCTTCCTTTTCTGAAGCATGATGTCGTAAGCCGTATTACTTTTCTGAGCTTTTAAGTTTTTTCTTGCATTTAAAAAATTGACCTGCGCGCTGTCTAAATACAAAAGCTTAACACTGTCAGCCGGCTCGGCCAAAGCTTCACGGTAATTAATCTTGCCTAAAGTGTATTCGTGCTCAAAGATTATGAAACGGTTTTTATTGTTGGAAGCATACGTGTTTTTTTCAATGGCCTTGTGTTTTTCTTTCGCACCCAACTCAAGCAGCGCCTCGCAGGCAGGGCATTCTCTGCCGCTTCGTTCCTGTGTTTTGTAAATGCTGTCGGTATGATAATAATAAGCGCTGTCGTTTTCAAAAGTCAATATATTTTTTATGGTGCCCAGCGACCAAACAGGATCATTAGGACAATGCGTAATTGAAAATATTTCGGGCTGACATAAATAGTAATCTGATTTTATTTTGTAGACATACGTTTTTTTGTATCGGGGGTGGAAGCGATGAAGGAACCTTATCCAGAGCCGGTTAAAATATTTTTGTTTGAAATAATAAGCGGGGCCGGCGTAGGTAATAGGGCATTCGCGGCGGTAGCTTCTACTTACGCGTGATTTTATTTCTATTTGCCTGTACTTTGGCGGATATTTTTTTTGTAAGCGCTGAATAAATCTCCCGAAGCGCGTGGGCTTATATTCTACGGTACCGGTGCTCCAGGTAACATCGTATAAATACCAAAGCCCGCTGAGCTTTACGGCATTCTACGCATGATTATCAGTAGAGACCGAATCGTGTACATCAAAAATTTCATCGGTTGCAAAACCGTAAACCGTAGTGTTGGTTATGCCGGCAATAAGACATAGTGAGTCCATTAAATTGGCATAGCCCAGGCAAACTACGCTTCTTCTTCGTAAAATTTCGCGGGTGGATAAATAATAGGAACCGCCCGAAGAATAATATTGCTTGTAATTGTAATGTAAGTTTGTTACTACCCATCCAAAAATGGCGTCAAACTTTTCTTTATCATCAGTTTTTCCTTTTGTTAAGGCCGCAACCAATAATTCGGGATCCAACGCTTCCTTATCACTAATCTTATAATCTTTCGCGTTAAAGTGAATTAGGCCATCGTCAGTTTGTGAAAACACCCTTGCCTGAAGGAAAAAAATACTGAGCAAAAAGAAAAAAATTCTAGGCACAAAAAGTTGGTAAAATGTATTTTAAAAATAGCAAAAAATTCTATTTAAATAAAAATAGGCCATGATGATTTAATAACTAAACGCAATGAAAGTTGAAAAGATACAGTTAAGGATGCTTTTTCTTAAAACCGGCAATGGCATTGGTAAGCCATGCTTTGTAAACCGGAATATCTTTACCCGTATCGTAACCAATACCTTTATCGCTTAATAAACTTTCATCGTGGTCAACAATTACATAATAAGGTTGCGAACTTATTTTATAACGCGTAACCTGCATATAGCCCCATTTTTGTCCGATGTTTTCCAGTGTAAACATATCTCCGTCCCAATTAACTTCTTTCTGTTCTGCTTTGGGTAATTCTTCTCTATCGTCAACAAACAAAGAAACTATAACAACGTCGTTTGCCATCAACCCTTTCACTTCGGGGTCGGGCCATACGTTGTCTTCCATCTTACGACAATTAGCGCATGCGTGTCCGGTAAAATCAATCAGCAAAGGTTTTTTTACTTCTTTGGCGTACGCAAGTGCGTTTTCGTAATCGTTATGAAAAACTTTTATGCCCTGCGGACCATCGATCATTTTATTTGCGAGCGACGAAGAATTAGTATTTGTGTTTACTACTGCAGTGGTTTGCGGTTTCCACTCTGCATACGTTGAAGGTGGAATTACGCCGCTCAATAAATTTAGCGGTGCGCCCCATAAACCCGGAACCATATAAACCGAAAATGCAAAAGCAAAAATGGCAAAAAATAATCGTGGAATAGAAAGATATGCCATTGGAGAATCGTGCGAAAGTTTAAACCAGCCCATTAAATAAGTTCCGGTTAATGCAAATAAAATAATCCATAGTACTAAGAAAACTTCGCGCGTAAGAATGTGCGCCTGATAAACCAAATCGGCATTAGAAGCAAATTTTAAAGCGAGAGCAAGTTCTAATAAACCTAAAGTAACTTTTACTGCATTTAACCATCCGCCACTTTTTGGCATGCTTTGCAACCAACTTGGTACAATGGCAAATAATCCAAAGGGTAATGCAAATCCAAATCCAAAACCCAGAAAACCAAAGAGCGGTCCAACAGCAGAACCCGTAACTTCAGTTAAAAGCGTTCCAATAAAAATACTTGTGCATGAAAAAGAAACTAAAGATAGCGTAGTGGCCATAAAAAATATTCCCAAAAATCCTCCACGATCACCCTGCGCATCCATTTTATTTACCCAGCTGCTTGGTAAAGTAATTTCAAAAGCACCAAGAAAACTTATTCCAAATACAACTAAGAGCGCAAAGAAAATTAAGTTGAAGGATGCGCTTGACGCAATGGCGTTTAATGCGGTAACACCAAACACAGCGGTAATGATTAAACCAAGCGCGGTATATATTACCACAATAGAAAACATGAAGAACAAAGCTTCTTTTACAGCCGAGCTGCGTTTTTTATTTCGCTTTAAAAAGAAACTTACATTCATTGGTATCATCGGAAAAACGCAGGGAGTAATTAATGCGGCTAATCCAAAACCAATTCCTTTCAATAAAATTAGCCACCAGGGGTCTTTTGCAACCGCATCTGTATTTTCGGAAGTGGTAGTCGTTTCAGTTTTTGCAACTGCGGTAGCAACTGTATCTTTTTTAGCAGAATCTGTTTTAGCAACTGTCGCGTTAGCGCTATCATTAACTGCTACGTCGACCCCTTTTATCTCAATATTAAATTTTTTGGGAGGTTGCATCTGATCACATTTCGTATCTGTACAAAACTGACAGGAAAAAGTGCCGGAGACTTTGGTTGTTTTATTGCTTTTAAGCTTTATCCGCTGGGTAAAAGTTGCGTTGTGTTCAAAATAATGAACTTTTATTTCAAACACTTTATCAAACTCATCTATGGGCTTACTTTCGGTGGGCTTTCCTACAAGTTCGTATTCGGCCGATTTATTGAAAATTATTTCTGTAGGAAATGGACAGCCGTCTTTACAGTCTTCGGGCGGGGTTGCCTTCAGCGAATATTGATGCCACCCATCTGCAATCGTGGTTTTAAAAATTATATCGTATTCGGTATCAGATATCTTTTTGCTCTCAAACTTAACAGTAACAGGTTTTTCCTGCGCATTAAGCAGAGCCGGAAAGGCCATACTTAGAATGAGTATGAATTTGATGAAGAATGTTCTTTTCATAGCTTGCAAAGGTACAAAATTACCCCCTAAAACGGACTTTTTGCCCTTTTATTATTAGGTTTTGATAAATGCTTGCCCTTTTGTTTTGATTTTCGCCCCTGCACGGTTACATTTGCACACGCTAAGCAACCTTAATTATGAGCAAAGAAAACTTCCTTACATCCTCTATCGGAAAAAAAGTCATTATGTCACTTACAGGCCTCTTTTTGATTTCCTTCCTAGTGGTGCACGTTTCTATAAACTCCTGCATTTTTTTAAATGACGGAGGAGAAACTTTTAACCTGGCTGCGCACTTCATGTCGCACAACATCGTCATCCGCATTATGGAAATCGGATTGTTCCTCGGGCTTTTGCTGCATATTGTGCAGGCCTATATTTTAACGTATAAAAACAACAAGGCTCGTCCCGTAAAATACGAAGTAACAAACGGAGGTTCTAACAGCCGCTGGTACAGCCGCTCAATGGCCATTTTAGGAACTTTACTTTTATTGTTCTTGGTAGTTCACTTAGGTAATTTTTGGATACCAACTAAAGTGGCGGTCTTTGCACACACGGAGCATAATTCTTTTGAAAGTATGAAAGCCGTTTTTTCTCAATGGTATTTTGTGGCGATTTATGTATGCGGCGTAATTTCTCTTTCTTACCACTTATTACACGGGTTCTCTTCAGCATTTCAAACGCTCGGATTAAATCATAAAAAATATACTCCGGTTTTAAAATTTTTAGGCGCTGCATTTTCTATTATCGTTCCCTTAGTTTTTGCTTTAATGCCGATCTCCATGCACATGGGTTGGATCAAATAATTTTTTAACTTGAAACTTTAGACTTTTAACTTTTTCAAATATGGCCAGTTCATCAAAATTAAACGCAAAAATTCCTCAGGGAGAAATTGACCAGAAGTGGACAAAATACCGTTCAACGGTTCACCTTGTAAACCCCGCTAACAAACGCAGCCTCGAAGTAATTATCGTTGGCTCGGGATTAGCAGGTGCTTCTGCCGCTGCTTCTTTAGCAGAGATGGGATACAAAGTAAAAGTATTTTGTTTTCAGGATTCTCCCCGCCGCGCGCACTCCATTGCCGCGCAGGGCGGAATTAACGCCGCTAAAAATTATCAGAACGATGGCGATAGCGTGTACCGTTTATTTTACGACACTATTAAAGGCGGAGATTATCGCGCCCGCGAAGGAAACGTGCACCGTTTAGCAGAAGTTTCGGGCGCTATCATTGACCAATGCGTTGCACAAGGCGTACCTTTTGCACGTGAATACGGCGGAACTTTAAGCAACCGCTCATTTGGCGGAACACAAGTGCAACGTACTTTTTACGCAGCAGGACAAACAGGTCAGCAATTATTATTAGGAGCTTATTCTGCTTTGCAACGTCAGGTTGGAATGGGAGCCGTGCAATTATTTGCGCGTCACGAAATGTTAGACGTTGTTACCATTGACGGAAAATGCCGAGGCATTATTGCCCGCGATTTAATCACCGGAAAATTAGAAAGACATTTTGGCCACGCAGTATTAATGGCAAGTGGCGGATACGGAAACGTATTTTATCTTTCTACAAACGCAATGGGCAGTAATGTAACGGCAGCCTGGAAAGCGCACAAAAAAGGTGCCTTCTTTGGAAATCCTTGCTACACACAAATTCACCCAACTTGTATTCCAGTAAGCGGCGATCACCAATCGAAATTAACATTGATGAGTGAATCACTTCGTAACGACGGACGTATCTGGGTTCCGAAAAAGAAAGATGATAACCGTAAACCGAACGAAATTCCGGAAGAAGAAAGAGATTATTATTTAGAGCGTCGCTATCCCGCCTTCGGAAATTTAGTTCCGCGCGACGTAGCATCGCGTGCTGCAAAAGAACGTTGCGATGCGGGTTACGGAGTGGGTACAAGCAAAATGGCTGTGTATTTAGATTTTGCAGCTAATACCGAGCGTTACGGAAAAATTCAAGCCAACAAAACCGGCTTGCACAATCCAAGCAAAGAAGAAATTATTCGTTTGGGAAAAGAAGTTGTAAAAGAAAAATATGGAAACTTGTTTGACATGTACAAACAAATCACGGGCGAAGATCCTTACGAAATACCAATGAGAATTTATCCGGCGGTTCACTATACAATGGGCGGACTATGGGTTGATTATAATTTAATGACAACCGTTCCGGGCTTATACGCAATGGGCGAAGCAAACTTCTCTGACCACGGCGCAAATCGTTTAGGTGCATCTGCCTTAATGCAAGGGTTGGCCGACGGATATTTTGTTATTCCTTATACCATCGGAGAATATTTATCGGAAGAGATTCGTACAAAATCAATTCCAACAGATCACGAAGCTTTTGTAAAAGCAGAGAAGGAAGTTCAGGAGCGCATTGATAAACTGATGAACATTAAAGGAAGTAAATCGGTTGACCATTTCCACAAACGCTTAGGAAAAATTATGTGGGACAAATGCGGAATGGCACGCAACAAAGAAGGATTAACGCAGGCCATTGGAGAAATTCAAAAATTGCGCGAAGAATTCTGGAAAGACGTTCGTGTTACCGGCGAAGCAAACGAGTTTAATCCTGAATTGGAAAAAGCGGGTCGTGTTGCTGACTTTATTGAATTAGGAGAATTAATGTGTAAAGACGCGCTTAACCGCAATGAAAGTTGCGGCGGCCACTTCCGCGAAGAATATCAAACAGCCGAAGGTGAAGCATTACGCGACGACGATAATTTTGCATACGTTGCTGCCTGGGAAATGAAAGAAGTTGGCAATTGGGAATTACATAAAGAAGAGTTAGTGTTCGAAAACATTAAACTGGCGCAGAGAAACTACGCGTAAACAGCCAGTGATTAGTGTGGAGTGGTTAGTGATTAGGCGGGAAGGTGTTGGTGTTAAGTGAGAGTACAATGGGAAAAATAAATTCATTTGAGGATTTAATTGTTTGGCAAAGAGCAATTGATCTTTCGGTTAAAGTGTATAAAATAACGGCCGGATTTCCAAGAACTGAAATCTTTGGACTTACGGCACAAATAAGAAACGCATCGAATTCAGTATCATTAAATATTTCAGAAGGATCAGCAAGAACAACAAAAATGTACATTAACCAGTTAATAATAGCAAGAGGGAGCGCAACGGAAGTATTGTCAGGATCAATTCTTGCAGTAAAACTTGAGTTTATTAATGAAGAAGAATTAATGCAAATAAGAATATTGGTTGCTGAAGTAAAAAAAATGTTAAACAGTTTAATTTCATCATTAGAAAAATAAAAAATAGGTGGGGCTGTTACTAATCCCTAAACACTAATCCCTAAACACTAAAACTATGAGTGGAAACATGAACCTTACGCTGAAAGTATGGCGTCAAAAGAATGAGAAGGCCAAAGGCGCGCTCGAAACACATAATGTAAAAGACATTTCTCCAGACATGTCTTTTCTGGAAATGTTCGATGTTTTAAACGAGCAATTAATCAGCGGCGGAAAAGAACCGATTGCATTTGACCACGATTGCCGCGAAGGAATTTGCGGAATGTGCTCGATGTTTATCAATGGGCGTCCGCACGGGCCCAAGCAAGGCGTTACAACTTGTCAGTTACACATGCGCAGTTTTAAAGACGGCGATACTATTGTAGTTGAGCCTTGGCGCAGCGCAGCTTTTCCGGTGGTAAAAGATTTGGCGGTTGATCGTTCTGCATTTGACAGAATTATTTCTGCAGGCGGATTTGTATCTGTAAATACAGGTAATGCAAAAGACGCCAACAATATTTTAATTAATAAAGACGATGCTGACGAAGCGTTTAACGCGGCAGCTTGTATTGGTTGCGGAGCTTGTGTTGCTACTTGTACTAATGGTTCGGCAATGCTGTTTGTATCGGCAAAAGTTTCTCAACTTGCTTTATTACCGCAAGGGCAAATTGAAAAAGAAGCGCGTGTGATGAATATGGTTGCACAGATGGACGAAGAAGGATTTGGAAATTGTAGTAATACCGGCGCCTGCGAGATAGAATGTCCTAAAGGAATTTCTTTAGAAAACATTGCCCGTATGAACCGCGAGTATATGATGGCAAATGTCAAGAGCAAGAAGTAAATTCGATTAGGAGTATTTTTAAGGCAATTAAGGAACGAAAAACATCTCCCTAAATCCCTAACCCTAATCCCTATATCCTCAAAAATTACCTACCTTTGTAGCCGCTATGCAAATAGAAGTTTTAAAATCAAAATTACACCGGGTTACCATAACCGAAGCCAATATTGATTATATAGGCAGCGTTACCATTGACGAAGATTTAATGGATGCCGCCGATTTGTGCGAGAACGAAAAAGTGGATGTATATAATTACCGCAACGGAGAACGCTTTCATACTTACGTTATCAAAGGCCAAAGAGGCTCGGGTATAATTTGTTTAAATGGCCCCGCATCGCACAAAGTAAAAGTAGGTGATGAAATAATTATTGCATCCTACGCATTGATTGAATACAGCGAAAGAAAAACGCACAAACCAACTGTTGTTTTTCCGGAAACAAAAACCAACCGCCTAAAAGCCTAATTGTTTGAACAAAAAACTTAAATCCATATTGCAGCTTGTAGTTTTTGCCGCAATAGGGGCGGGTTTGGTTTGGCTCTCCATTCATAATATTCCCGATAGCGAAATAGAAATTACAAAGGCCTCCTTTAAAAAAGCCGATTATTTTATAGTTACACTTTCTGCTTTAATAAGCCTTCTGGCACACATATTACGTGCCTGGCGATGGAACTCGATGATGCAGCCCTTGGGGCACAGCATTTCTTTTAAAAATTCTTTTGCAGCAGTAATGATTGGCTATGTAGTTAATTTTGCAATTCCCCGCGGAGGAGAATTAAGCAGATGTGGTGTTGCAGCGCGTTACGAAAAAATTCCATTTGCCACAGCTTTGGGAACCGTAATTACAGAGCGAATTGTAGATTTGATTTTAATGGTGATTTTATTTTTTATAACCCTTGCCGTTCAGTTTACCGAGCTAACGGGACTTAGCAAAGAATATATTTTAACTCCGCTGGCAAAAAAACTTTCCGAATATCAAAACCTGGCATTTGTGTTAGTAGCGCTTATGATTTTATGCGGAGTCATTTTATTTTTATTTCGCAAAAAAATAAAAAACCTGCTTACAGGTAAAATAGGCGGGGTTTTAAAAAGTTTTGGCTCGGGATTAAGGTCGGTAAAAGATGTAAAAAGCCCCGCGCTGTATATTTTTCAAAGCTTTTTAATCTGGCTTATGTATTTTTTAAGTCTTTACGTTTGCTTTTGGTGCTTTGATGAAACAAAAAGTTTAGGAATAAAACCGGCACTGGTCGTTCTTCTCCTGAGTACTTTAGGCGTAGCCGTGAGTCCGGGTGGAATAGGGCTTTACCAGATAATTGCTACCGGTGTTTTGGTGTTTTATGGAGTTGGCAACGGAGTTCAAACTTCTTTTCCATGGATAGTGTGGGGAGCGCAGTTTATAGCTATTATAATTGTTGGAGGATTGTGCTTTTTACTTTTACCTTTGTTTAATCGTGATAAAGATGGAATACCAAAAAATACTTGAGCAAAAAATACTTGAACAAAGAATTTTATTGCAGCGCATTCAAATCTGGCGCGGCATGTTCAACAAAAAAATTGTTTTTACCAATGGTTGCTTTGATATTTTACACAAGGGCCATGTAGATTATTTAAGCGCTGCCCGATCGTTGGGAGATGTTTTAATTGTTGGAGTTAATACGGATGATTCTGTAAAACGACTCAACAAAGCCCCAAACAGGCCCATAAATAACGAGCAAACCCGTGCTTATATGGTAGCCTCTTTACAAGTGGTGGATGCCGTTGTTTTGTTTAATGAAGACACTCCGTATGAACTGATAAAAGCCATACAACCTGATGTTCTTGTAAAAGGTTCCGACTATAAACCTGAGGATATAGTGGGGGCAGACCTTGTTAAGGCGGGCGGCGGAGAGATTGTAACCATTGAACTTACACAGGGGTTTTCAACAACCTCCCTCATTGAGAAAATTAAATCGTAGGTTAAAAAGCATAACACATAGAAAGTCCGACTGCAATTTTAAGTCCGAGGTAATATTTACTATTCATGTAGGGCAGTTTAAAATCATGTTGGAGTTGGTTTATACCGAGTGAAATTACTCCCTGAAGAATAAAATGCTTGCTGCCGCGAAAAAGAAATCCGTTATTAAAGTGATAACCGAAGTAAGCCGCATTTTTAAAAACATTACGAGGATTTGAAAGCGTATAGTAAGAATGTACAGCTAGCGACCCTCCGGGGTAAGCGGTATCATAACGGGTGTATGTAAAACCGGCATTACCAATCTCTGCTCCAAAAGACATCCAGTGAGTAATTTTTTTATGTAACCACGGATAAAACTTGAAATCAACTCCGTAATAATTTTTTTTATAATAATTATTACCTAAAAGTTTATTTTCAGGCAGTAAATAAGTGGAAGTGTCCTCTGCGTCCCGCATTCCAAGATTGCAATGTAGAACAAGTCCGGCTTTTCTGTTTTTGAAGATATATTCGAAAGACGCATTCATGCGTTGAATTAATAGTTGAAAAAAATCCATTCCTATGATATGTCGGGTAAAATCCTCGTTCTTGATTACTCCGTAAAGAGGGTCTTTGGCACAGTTTTTATAACCCATTTGATTAAGCGGTTCGTAACATCCGTCTTTAAATACAAACGAAGCAATCATCTTTAAAGGAATAAAATGGGTGGGGCCAAGTGTGTCATGAGGATTTTTATAGGAGACCTGTTTATCGCCAACTTCCAGTATTTTAGCCGGTATTCGTGTTCCGCTAACCATTTTTATGGTATCGCATTGCGAAAAAGCAGTAAAATTAGCCAAAAGCAGCCCTAAAAGTATTTTCAATTTTAAATGGTTGAATTCCATCATAAGCTGTGTAAAAATATCGCAATTTAAGGAAATATGTCAAAATAATTAACGTTAAATTTGAGTAATTAAATCAACTTGCCAAACCCTTTAAAAAAACTAGCCGGACAAACAGCTATTTATGGCCTTAGTACTGTATTGCCAAGATTTCTTGGCTACCTGCTTGTTATTTTATACACCTACGTATTTACAAATCCGGCAGAGTTTGGCATCAACACTCAAATTTACTCATATATTTCATTTCTAAATATCATTCTGCGTTACGGGATGGAAACTGCTTTTTTCAATTTCATAAATAAAGCAGAAGATAAAGTTAAGGTTTATAGTACAGCACTAATTTCGTTGATATGCAGCACTGCTGTTTTTGCAACAATCGGATTAGTTGCTTCGCATTTCATTGCTGATAAATTAGGTTATGAAAACAACGTAAATTTTATTCAATGGATGGTTTTGATTATTTCGGTGGATGCAATAACCGCAATTCCTTTCGCTCGTTTACGCGCAGAAAATAAACCGTTCAAATTCGCCTTCATCAATATTTCAAATATGGTGGTGAACATCGGCATGAATTTATTTTTCTTCCTCCTTTGCAAGCCGGCTTATCAAAATGATTTACTAAATAACACTACTTCAACGCTGGGAAGTTTATATAATCCACAAATCGGAATTGGTTACGCATTTCTTGCCAATCTTATTGCCAATGTATTTTCCTTACTAATGTTGTACAAAGAATTTTTAGGTTTCAAATATAAATTTGACAAAGAACTTTGGTTACGTATGTTCAGTTATGCTTTTCCATTGCTGATACTTGGTTTGGCAGGAATGATTAACGAAACGTTTGATAGAATAATATTGGGAGTATTATTGCCCAAAGATATTGGCATGCGTGAATTAGGTATCTACGGAGCTTGTTACAAAATTTCAATTCTCATGACCATCTTTATACAAGCTTTTAAATTCGCTGCTGAACCTTTCTTCTTCAGCCATGCAAAAAATGAAGATTCGCGTAAACTAAATGCTTTGGTAATGAAATATTTCGTTATTGCATGCTCCTTTCTTTTCCTCGTAACTACAATGAATCTTAAATTAATACGAAATATGGTCAGCCCCGCTTATTGGGAAGGCATGGGTGTTGTGCCGATTTTACTTGTAGCCAACTTGTGCCTCGGTGTTTATTTTAATCTTTCGGTATGGTATAAACTTACAGGGCAAACTCGTTTCGGCGCATACATTACAATATTTGGCGCAGTACTTACAATAACCGTCAATTTTATTTTCATCCCCAAATACAGCTATCATGCCAGCGCATGGGCCACCCTTATCTCTTACGCAAGCATGATGATTATTTCTTATTTTCTTTCTCAGAAATATTATCCAACAAAATATAATATCCGGAGTTTTATTTTCTTTTTAGGCTTTGCCCTCGCATTTTATTTCGTTTCCTTATTATGGAAAGATAAAACAGGGAATATGGCAATTGAGCTGGCTTTAAACAATATTTTATTGGTGATTTATTGCTGGTTGTTTATTAAATTTGAACTCCCTAATTTAAAACTAGCCAATGCTACAGGTTAAAATTGTAAATAAAAGCAGGCATTCTTTGCCCAATTACGCTACCGATTATAGTGCAGGAATGGATTTGCGCGCAGAGCTTACAGCACCCATAGAATTAAAGCCCATGCAACGTACATTAGTGCCAACAGGATTATATATTCAGTTGCCGCCAAAGTTCGAAGCACAAATTCGTCCGCGCAGCGGGCTAGCGTTTAAAAATGGGGTTACCGTTTTAAACTCGCCGGGCACTATTGATGCCGATTACCGCGGCGAAATAAAAGTACTTCTGGTAAATCTCTCTAACGAAATTTTTATTATTAACGATGGCGAGCGCATTGCACAAATGGTCATAGCCCGCCACGAAACCGCCGAATGGAAATTGGTACAAGACCTTGAAGATACAGAAAGAGGCGCGGGAGGATTTGGTAGTACAGGAAAAAAATAAGTTGAAAATGAAAACAGTTGACTCAATAAATTTTTCAGGTAAGCGCGCTGTTATACGGGTAGATTTTAATGTACCCTTAAACGATAAGTTTGAAGTAAGCGACGAAACACGCATTAAAGCAGCTATTCCCACTATAAAGAAAATTTTAAAAGACGGTGGTAGCGTAGTACTTATGTCGCACTTAGGAAGGCCAAAAGACGGGCCAACCGATAAATATTCATTAAAGCACATTGTAAAAAATATTTCGGCTCTGTTAGGCACAGATGTAAAATTTGTAAGTGATTGCATTTCGGAAGAGGCGTTTAAAATGTCTTTTTCTTTAAAGCTCGGAGAAGCATTGTTACTTGAGAATTTACGTTTTTATAAAGAAGAAGAAAAGGGCGACGAAGCCTTTGCCCAAAAACTTTCTAAGCACGGTGATGTTTACGTGAATGATGCTTTTGGAACCGCTCACCGCGAGCATGCCTCAACAACCATCATCGCAAAATTTTTCGATGATGCCCACAAATGTTTTGGCTATGTAATGGCGGACGAAGTGGCAAGCATCACTAAAGTTTTAAATCATTCAGAAAAGCCATTTACGGCAATTATTGGCGGGGCAAAAGTTTCCGATAAAATTTTAATCATCGAGCAATTGATGAGTAAAGCGCAACACATCATCATTGGCGGGGGCATGGCATTTACTTTTGTAAAAGCAATGGGGGGTAAAATCGGCAAATCACTTTGCGAAGATGACCGATTAGAAATTGCAAAATCATTAATAGAAAAAGCAAAGCAAAAAGGCATTCACTTGCATTTACCAACGGATGCGATTATTGCAGATAGTTTTTCGAATGAAGCGGCGCATAAAAATTCGCCAATAAATACTATTCCCGACGGATGGATGGGATTGGACATTGGGCCCGAGACAACGAAAAATTATTGCCAGATTATTAAAAACTCAAAAACGATTTTGTGGAACGGCCCCATGGGCGTTTTTGAAATGCCTAATTTTGAACAGGGAACAAAAGCCGTTGCAGAAAGTATTGTTGCCGCAACTGAAAACGGTTCGTATTCACTAATTGGCGGAGGAGACTCTGTTGCGGCAATAAACAAATATAATATGGCAAACAAAGTAAGTTATGTTTCAACAGGTGGCGGTGCTTTGTTGGAATATATTGAGCAGGGAAGTTTGCCCGGAGTTAAAGCAATAGAAGGATAATTATAGGGTAGTTCTATAAATTGATTTTAGCAAATGTATTCTATTTTCGTTTCAAATTAAAATTTTTTTTCGGAATTTTTTTCTATACTCCCATTTTTATTTTTTTCTATCCTATTTTTTACAGCGCAATTTGTTCATTTCTTCA
>JBBQRR010000031.1:0-50321 GCA_038214655.1 Bacteroidia bacterium
CAGGTCAGTTCGAACGCACCTTAATTGTTGCCGAAGCCGATAGTTATGTAAGTTATCTTGAAGGTTGTACCGCCCCAATGCGGGATGAAAACCAACTACATGCCGCAGTGGTGGAACTGATAGCGATGGAAAATGCGGAGATAAAATATTCCACCGTACAAAACTGGTATCCCGGCGATAAAAATGGCTTAGGCGGTATTTTTAATTTTGTTACCAAGCGCGGTATTTGTTTAGAAGCAAATTCTAAAATAAGCTGGACGCAGGTAGAAACCGGCTCGGCCATCACCTGGAAATATCCTTCGGTAATTTTAAAAGGAGATAATTCGGTTGGCGAATTTTATTCGGTAGCCGTAACCAATAATTACCAGCAGGCAGATACCGGCACCAAAATGATTCATATTGGTAAAAACACCAAATCAACAATAATTTCAAAAGGAATTTCGGCAGGCTTCAGCAACAACTCATATCGCGGTTTGGTTCGCATACAAAAAGGCGCAACCGGCTCACGCAATTTTTCGCAATGCGATAGCTTGCTGATGGGCGATAAATGCGGGGCACATACTTTTCCATATATAGAAATTAAAGATAAAACCGGTATTGTAGAACACGAAGCAACTACCAGCAAAATTGGAGAGGACCAGCTTTTTTATTGCAAACAACGTGGCATTGATACCGAGAAAGCGGTAGGCCTTATTGTTAACGGGTATTGCAAGGAAGTGTTAAAACAATTACCGATGGAATTTGCTGTAGAAGCACAAAAACTTCTGGCCGTAAGCCTGGAGGGAAGTGTAGGCTAATTATTTAACGAAATAAAATAGGAATTGACAGAATTTTAAAATTAATTTGCAGGTATAAAATAATACCAAGTAGTTATGGAAAACACAAACACACCCGCAGAAAAAAAAGGCAATATCGAGGATTTAGTTGCCTGGCAAAAAGCAAAAGAGTTAGCTGTTACTGCTTACAAACTTGTTACTGCTTCCAACACCGATGCAATCTTGAAAGAAAAAATGCTTTCCTCGGTTTTAGAAGTGCCTTATAGCATTGCCCGCAGTTACGGCGTTAAGCAACGCGTTGGATCTTTAGAAAATTTATACGAAGCCCGCGAAAGTATTTTTGAATTTAAAACAGCGATGGCTATTTCGGTAGATTTAGGAATGATGGGAGAAATGCAAAGTTCAGAAATTCAGCCACTGATTGATCATACCGATAAATTAGTTTCGGGTTTAATACAATATAAAGAAGATGCGCGTAAAGGAAAAGTGCGTAAGCCTTTTACACCGCGCAGTAATAATAAAGATGTGGATGGAAATTCTATTCATACTGAAAATTTCGGGAATGCAGATTATACCAACTCGCCCGTTTCTAATTTCTAAAAATGTTATCAGTTAAAAATTTACACGCAGAGATTAACGGAAAGAAAATTCTTAACGGAATAAACCTTGAAGTAAAAGCCGGTGAAATCCACGCCATCATGGGCCCCAACGGCTCCGGCAAAAGCACTTTATCGGCTGTATTGGCTGGTCGCGCCGATTACGATGTTACCGAAGGTAAAGTTTCTTTTAACGGAAAAGATTTATTAGAGCTTTCTCCCGAAGACCGCGCACGCGAAGGATTATTTCTTGCGTTTCAATATCCGGTAGAAATTCCGGGTGTAAGCAACATTAATTTTTTGCGCACCGCGTTAAATGAGATTCGTGCTTACAAAGGCCTGCCAAATATTGAAGCGAAAGATTTTTTAGCCCTTGTAAAAGAAAAACAAGCGCTTGTTGAACTGGATGGCAAACTAGCTAACCGCAGCGTAAACGAAGGGTTTAGCGGCGGAGAAAAAAAACGCAACGAAATTTTTCAGATGGCCATGTTAAATCCAATGCTTGCCATTTTGGATGAAACCGATAGCGGACTTGATATTGACGCGCTGCGCATTGTGGCTACCGGCGTAAACAAATTAAAAAGGAAAGACAACGCAACCATAGTTATTACACACTACCAGCGCCTGCTGGATTATATTGTGCCCGATTTTGTACATATTCTTTACCAAGGTAAAATTGTAAAAAGCGGAGGTAAAGAACTGGCTCTTGAGCTGGAAGAAAACGGTTACGATGAGATTAAGAAAAAATATGATATCGCCCACGTGTAATGGTAACCGATAAACTTACAGTCACCCACCAATTATCAGAAGAGCTCTCCAAAATTTCGGGCAAGGCAGGTTTTATGCCCGCCGCCGAAATTGGCAAAGCTTTACAATACCTCGAAGAAAACGGAATTCCCAATAACAAACACGAGGATTATAAATACTGCAACACCGAAGCCATTATCCGCAAAGAATTTAAAACACTAAACGGAAAAGAAATTAAGGTAAGTAAAAATTTAAAACAAGACTATTACGTAAACGGCACTTATAACATTTATGTAGTAAACGGAAAACTCGATACAAAGAATTCCGAATTCCCTGCGCGCGCCACACTTACTGAAATTGAGAATGCGCCGGCCGATGAATTAAAAAAACATTTATCGGCTTATGCCAAAAGCACACATGATGCATTTACAGCTTTAAACAGCGCCTATGCCGACCGCGGATTATTTTTAAAAATAACTGCCGGCGTTGTACTGGACAAAACTATTGTTATACACCATATCATTAACTCGGAAGATACTTTTTTTTATAATATCCGAAACCTATTTGTCGTTGAAAAAAACGCGCAAGTTAAAATAACCGAAACTTTTTATCCCGCAACCGGAAAAAACTTTTGCAATAATTTAACTGAGATTTTTACAGGCGAGCACGCACAAGTAAATCATTGCCGGATACAAAATGCAGGCAATTCATTTTATGGAGTAGACACTGTGCAGGTTGCACAAAACCGGTATAGCAATTATGTGCATTCTGTATTTACTTTCAGTGGTGCTTTGGTACGTAATAATTTAACTGTTTCGCTTAATGATGAATTCTCTGAATGTCATTTGTATGGTTTAATTCTCGGTAAAAATCAGCAGAACATAGATAACCACACGTTGGTAGATCATCAAAAACCAAATTGCCAAAGCAACGAGTTATATAAAGGCATTGCCACCGATAATTGTATGCTCACTTTTAACGGACAGATTTTTGTGGAGAAAGACGCGCAAAAAACAAATGCTTACCAAAGTAGTAAAAACATTTTGTTGAGCGACGACGCTACTGTTAATGCCAAACCTGAACTGGAAATTTATGCCAACGATGTAAAATGTTCTCATGGTACATCTACCGGAAAAGTAGATGAAAACGCCTTGTTTTATCTGAAGGCACGCGGCATTGGCGAAGACAAGGCTAAAAAATTACTCCTGCATGCGTTTGCGCATGAGGTAATCGATAAAATTGCTGATGTAGATACAGCTATGTATGTTGAGATGCTTTTTGAACACAGTTTAAATTAATCACGGCCGTGGCTAATACATTAAAAATACTCTCGGCTATTAAGTTAAATGGTTACAAAAAAACTTTGAAAATTGATTTGGCAAAAGCTATTACTAAATTAAAGCCAAAAAAACTCCCTTTTAAACTTGATTTCTACCTTGCCTCTGCCTCTACCTATTCCTCTAATATTGAGGGAAACAGCACAAGCCTTGATTCTTTTTTAAAATACACTTCCACCAAAGCACTTAGAAAAACAAAAGAAATTAAGGAAATTGACGATTTACTTAAAGCATATTCTTTTGCAAAAAAACATTCGCTAACAAAAAAGAATTTTCAGCAAGCATATAAAATGCTTTCAAATGAATTTTTGGTACCAATGTTCAGGGGAAAATTAAGGAATGGAAATATTGTTGTGGCAAACAGTACAGGCGTGCTTTACGTGGGAATTGAGCCAAATCTTCTGAAAAAAGAATTTGACTTGCTTTTCAAAGAAATTGATTTTTTACTGAAGTCCCCACTTTCAATACGGGAAGCCTTTTATTACGCCTCACTGATCCATCTTATGTTTGAAAAAATTCATCCTTTTAGTGACGGAAACGGGCGTGCCGGCCGCCTTTTGGAAAAGTGGTTTTTGTCGGCGTTTATTATAGAAAAAGCCTGGATGATAGAAAGCGAAAAATATTATTTTGAAAACAAGGCCGCTTATTACCGAAACTTGTCGATTGGGTTTGATTATGCTTCCTGCGATATTAAAAAATCTCTGCCTTTCCTTTTAATGCTGCCTAAAGCTATTTAATCAAATGCACCCTTTAATTAATATTTTGGACATAGCGGCAATCAGGAAAGATTTTCCCATTCTTACTCAAAAAGTAAACGGCAAGCAATTAGTTTATTTTGATAACGGGGCTACGGCACAAAAACCACAAGCCGTAATTGACGCTATTGTAAAATATTATTCGGAAGACAACAGCAATATTCATCGTGGGGTTCATACTTTGAGTCAACGAGCCACTGAACACTACGAAAACGCAAGGATTACAGTACAAAAACACATTCATGCTGTCTCTTCGCAGGAAATTATTTTTACACGCGGCACTACCGAAAGTATAAACTTAGTGGCGAGTTGTTTTGGTAAATGGATTAATGCCGGAGATGAAGTTATTATTTCTGAAACCGAGCATCACTCTAATATTCTCCCCTGGCAAATACTTTGTGAGGAGAAAAACGCTCTTTTAAAAATAATTCCGGTTAACGATAACGGAGAATTAGTTTTAGCTGAATTTGAAAAATTACTTTCTGCAAAAACAAAAATCGTTGCTGTAACAGAGGTATCTAATACAACGGGCGTTGTAATGGATGTAAAAAACATAATTTCCTTGGCTCACGCTAAAAATATTCCCGTTTTATTAGACGGTGCGCAGGCGGTTCCGCACATGGCTGTAGATGTTCAGGATTTGGATTGTGATTTTTATTGCTTCAGCGGCCACAAAGCTTACGCGCCCACAGGCATTGGTGTTTTATACGCCAAAGAAAAATGGATAAATAAATTTTCTCCTTATCAGGTGGGCGGCGGCACTATCAAAACCGTTTCGTTTGCAAAAACCGAATATGCGGATGGACCATTAAAATTTGAAGCGGGAACTCCAAACATTGAGGGCGCTATAGGATTAGGAGCAGCGCTTGATTATATAAATGCAATTGGATTAGATAAAATTTCTGTTTACGAACATGAGTTGCTTCAATACGCCACAGAAAAATTAAAAAAAATTGAAGGCTTAAAAATCTATGGTGATACTGCGAATAAAGCGGCTGTCATTTCCTTCAATGTAAAGAACATTCATCCTTTTGATATAGGTACTATTTTAGACAAACAAGGCGTGGCGGTGCGCACGGGCCATCATTGTACTCAACCCTTAATGCTTCATTTTGGTATTCCGGGAACTATACGGGCTTCTTTTTCGTTTTACAATACTAAAGAAGAGATTGATATTTTTATTACGGCATTAGAGAAAGCCGTAAAGATGTGTTCTTAATTTATTTCCAACTCAACATTGGGGTCCCAATAGTGTTTTGTGAAATCCACGATTTTATCGTTTTTCACTTTTATTTTTTCCTTCTCCAAGAGTTCCTGCATTTGATAAGGAGTTTCAAACTGAAGTTTGCCGCTCAGTAACCCTGAGCGATTAACTACGCGGTGTGCCGGCACCTTTGGCTTTTTCTTACTTGAACCATTCATCGCGTAGCCCACTAATCTTGCTGCACCCGCCGCGCCCAAATATTTTGCAATGGCACCATACGATGTAACACGGCCCTTTGGAATAAGACGCACCACCTGATACACCATATCAAAAAAATCGGGCGGCGTTTTTGATTCCGTTTTTGCCTTTTTATTTCTCACGATGCATCAGTGTTTTAATAAAAACAATAAACAATTCTATCTTTTCTTCATTAGGACAAGCGGCGCGTAAATCTGTAAAAGCTTTAGTATAGTACGTTTCAATTTCCTTTTCTAACAAAGAGCTTAGGTTTAAATCCGAAAATATTTTTTTTATCGCCCCTACTTTTTCTTTTGCATCAAATATTGGCTTTTCAATCCATTCGATAAGAATTTTTTTCTGCTGTGCATTAGCCAATTCAAAAGCTCTTATTAAAAGCCAGGTTTTTTTGTTGGAGATGATGTCTCCTCCCTCCTGCTTACCCGTCTTTTCGGCATTACCAAAAACGTCCAGGTAATCATCGGTTAATTGAAAAGCAAGCCCAAGACTAACTCCTGCTGTATAAAACACCTGAGAACTTTTATGTGAAGCTCCTGCGCATAGTGCGCCTATCTGCAAACTACACGCAAGGAGTACAGCTGTTTTTAGCCGAATCATTTCTAAATAATTCCCTATACTCACTTCCGCCCGGCTTTCAAAGTCCATATCATATTGCTGTCCTTCGCAAACCTGTATGGCAGTTTGCGAAAATATTTTATCAAGTTCTTTACTACTCTCGCACTTAGAAATTTGTTGATATGCTTTTACCAATAAAACATCGCCGCTTAAAATAGCAATGTTGTTGTTCCACTTTTCATGCACGGTTGTTTTGCCTCTGCGCAATGGAGCATTATCCATTATATCATCGTGTACCAACGAAAAATTATGAAACAACTCAACAGCAGCAGCAGCAGGTAAAGACTTTTTTACATCACCTTTAAAACAATCGCAGGCAATTAATACCAATAGCGGACGAATGCGTTTGCCCTCCAGGCTTAAAAAATAATTTACCGGCTCATATAAATTTTTTGGAGAGGAAGGCAGTAATTTTTTTTCTGAAGAAAAATATTCTTCAAATTCATTTGCAAAATTCTTATAGGTATCAGCTGCCATATTCCTTGTCTTTCCAATACCACCAGTTTAATTTTTCGGGCGAATGTTTTGCTTCTGTAGCGTAATAAACTGCGCCTCTAAAAACATAAAGCAAACAAGGGTCTTGTACCACGCCGGCAAATTTATTTGATTGTTGATATAATTTTTGTGGAGATTTATTTTTTAACTGACTTATTTTTGAAATACCGATATTGATTAAATCATTGGCAATAGATTTTCCGACCCCCGGAATTTGCATGAGTTCTTTTAATGGATTGTGCTTTGTTTTAATCTCCATTTCTTATTCTACCAATTTCAGTAAATAATTTCCGTAACCGCTTTTGGTAAGTGGTTGGGCAATTTTTTTTAATTGTTCCTTATCTATATAGCCCATGTTGTAGGCAATCTCCTCTATACACCCGATTTTAAGGCCTTGTCGTTCTTCAATAACCTGCACAAATTGGCCGGCTTGTGTAAGCGAAGCAAACGTTCCTGTATCCAGCCAGGCAGTTCCTCTGTCTAATATTCTTACCTCAAGCTTACCTTGTTCCAAATATTTTTTATTTACATCTGTAATTTCATATTCACCGCGTGCGCTGGGTTTTAAATTTTTTGCAATTTCTACTACGCTGTTATTATAAAAATATAAGCCCGGCACCGCGTAATTTGATTTAGGATGCTTCGGTTTTTCTTCGATAGAAAGTGCTTTGTGGTTTTTATCAAAATCAACAACGCCGTACCGCTCGGGGTCGCTTACGTGATAAGCAAAAACTATACCGCCCGTTGGACTTTTGCATGTTTGCAATTGGCGGCCCATTCCTTGCCCGTGAAAAATATTATCTCCTAAAATTAATGCAACATTTTCTTTTCCAATAAATTTTTCCCCTAAAACAAATGCCTGTGCCAGTCCGTTGGGTATTTCCTGCACGGCGTAGGAAAATTTACACCCTAGTTGAGAGCCATCTCCTAAAAGTCTTTCAAAATTTGGCAAATCGGTGGGTGTAGATATGATTAATACTTCTTTTATTCCTGCCATAAGTAAAACGGCCAAGGGATAATAAATCATGGGCTTATCGTACACAGGCATCATTTGCTTGCTCATGGCAAGCGTTAGCGGATGTAAGCGTGTGCCCGAACCGCCGGCTAATATTATTCCTTTCATATAGTAATTTTTAATCGGGTAACTTTTTTACTTTTTCAACATTGTTTCTGTACATCCTCCGTTTCAATCCAAACTTAGCCATTTTATATAATTGGCCAAAATATATTTGCATGCCCACCGAGTAAAATACTCCGTTAAAATTTACACCGTTAAGATTGCCCCCGCTTGCCAACCGATATCCGCCCATGGCGTTTACGCCAAGCCAGGTCCAAACTTTAAAAGTTACATCCAAACCCGCACCAAATAAATTTATTGATTTTTGGGTAGTGTCGGCAAAACTTTTCACTGTTTTACCAGCCGAATCTGTTTCTGTTGTTTGGTAATTTCCGTGGCCTATTTCTACCGGAATTCCAATTTCCCAACGCTTGGTATCCAAAAAAATGTATTCGTAAAATAATGTAGTGTAGCCGATTTTTAAATTGATATTAACCTTAGTAAGATTATCGGACTGGATTTGTTTGCTCTGGGTATTTAATACCGAGTAAAAACCTAAAGCAAAATTATGATGATCCTTATAAACCAATCCAATTTGAAAACCGTTTACGTTTACTGCAATTTTTTTATCTGTATGTATAAACGAGTTTCTTGTATCGATAGCCAATAAAAATTTTACTTTTTTATAGCGGTAAAGATAGGCCGAGTCGGTTTTAAATTTGGCCTGCAGCGAATCCAGTTTTTGCTTTTTCGATAATTGAGAAAAAGAAGTTTGAATGCCTCCAAACGAAAACAAAAAAATTAAGATGCCATATGTATAGTTTTTTCTCACGTTTTACTTCTGCTAAGATAAAAAACAAAGCGACGGAAAACAAAAGCGGCTCTTAGTTTGCCTTTTGGTTCAGCTGTTGCATGTTTTTTCGGTATTTTTCTTTCTTTAGCGCAAATCTGGTTTTATTTAATAAATACCTGAAATCTATAGTTATTCCGTAAGCATAAAAAGCTCCGCTAAAATTCATGCGAGGCTCATTGTCAAAGACTTTTCGGTATCCAACAATGCCATTAATACCTAACCATTTTAAAGGGAAAAACGTTACATCGAGTCCAATTCCTATTGGCGTAATGCCGCTTGTTCGCGGATACCCTTTCCACACATTACCTGCAGAATCGGTGACATTTATGGTAAATTTACCTAGCCCTGCTTCTAAAGGAACCCCTATTTCGAACCAGCGTGTATGTATCAAGTTGTACTGATAAAAAAGTGTCAGATACCGTAAATCCATTTCAACCTTTTCTGTCTTATTTTTGTCCCCCTTCTGCGTTACTCTCCTCGCTTCACCGCGAATAACGTACGCACCTAATGCCAGATTATGCCGTTCGTGCAAAACAACACCCAGTTGTATTCCGTAAATATTTACCGGCACACCCTTTTGAATGAACGTATTGCGGTTGTCTAATGAAATCAGCGGAACAATCTTGCGATATCTGAAAATCCATGCAGAATCTTTTTTAAGCTTCTCTCTTAACGAATCGCCTTTAGTTTGTTTTGAGCTTTGCGCGAAAGAACACAGACCGGAAAAAACAAAAGCAGAAAAAAGTATCAAAAAATTAATCCTCCTCATCTTCTTCTTCCTCAATATTTATTATGGGAACGTTTAAAATTTCTTTTCGCAAAATACTTTTTTCCAATGTAAGCAGAAAGCAGGGAAGTAAAATTAAATTAGCGGCATAGGCTACCAGAAGTGTTAGCGAAAGTAAAATGCCAAGCGAGGCCGTGCCGCCAAAACTTGAAAAACCAAACATACCAAATCCAAAAGTTAAAATTAATGCGGTGTATACCATGCTCACGCCGGTTTCATGTATGGTTAATGACACTGCCTGCGACATACTTAATTTATTTTTCTTAATCTCGTGGCGGTATTTTGTGAGAAAGTAAAGCGTACCATCACTCGAAATTCCGAAGGCAATACTGAAAACTAAAATGGTGCTCGGCTTTAACGGTACATGAAAAATTCCCATAATACCTGCAGTAATTAACAACGCAACAAGGCTTGGCACTATCGAAATTAAAATCATACGCGGCGAAGTAAACAAGGTTAGCATAAGCGCCGCAATTAAAATTATTGCAAGGCCAACACTATCCACCAAATTACTTACCAAAAATTCGTTGCCTTTTAAAAACATAACGCAATTGCCGGTTATGCGGATATCGTAACGTTCGTTTTCCTCCATCCATTTTTTTGCGGTGTAGTCGTAATTAAAGCAGCTGTCCACCCGCGGCTTTAATGTTTTCACTAATGCACTTATTTTTGAAGAGCCAATGTCTTTTACATATGCGGTAATATGCGTAATCTTTCGACTGCTGTCTATATAAGAAAGTAATTGTTTGCCATTGGTGCCACTATCCTGCTGCGCTATATCCGCCACTTTTCTTAACTCGGTTACCGATGGCAGACGGTAAAATTTAGGGTCGCCATTTTTAAAAGCCTGATAAAAAAACTTTACACCTTCGGCTATCGAAATAGGTTTTGAGAGTTCGGGATACTGCGCCAATATTTTTCGCACTTTATCAATACGATAAATAGCCCGTGCATTATTTATAAAAACCCCACGCTCGCGTTTGGTATCAATTACAATTTCAAACGGAAGTACGCCGCCAAAACGATCTTCAAAATAATGCAGGTCGGTAAGCACCGGGTCATTTTTCGGTAAATCATCAACCACATAGCCCACCGCTTTTATTTTTGTAAAGCCATATCCGCCAATGATGGCAAGTATAAGCGTGGCGGTATAAACCAGGGGACGTTTATGAATAGTAAGTTGGTTAACCCAATTTAAAATATTGCGTAATAATTTGCCGTCGATATGCTTTATATGTTTTCCCTTGGGGCTTGGCAAATAGCTAAAAATAGTGGGCACCAGCATCAAAGAAAATAAATAGGTTGCAATTACGCTGATGGATGCAATCAAACCAAATTCGTAAAGTATTTGATTTTTGATGGCGCAAAAAACCGCGAAGCCGATTGCAGTTGTAAAATTTGCAAAAAACAATGAAACACTTGTGCGCTCGATAGAAGTGTGCAATGATTTTAATTTATTGCCGGTGCGCGCAAACTCTGTATGGTATTTATTTAATAGTAAAACACAATTTGGTACGCCTATGACAATAATGAGCGGAGGAATTAATCCGCTTAATACAGTAAGCTTGAAGCCCATGAGTACCATTAAGCCAATTGTAAAAGCAACGCCGCAACAAACTACTACTAATGAAAAAATTACCGGTGATAAATTTCTGAAGAAAATAAACAAAACAATTCCTGTAACCAAAAGCGCCAGGCCCATAAAAAATGTCATTTCACTCTGAATTTTTCGCGCTACGTTTGTACGTATGTAAGGCATGCCCGAGTAATGAATTTCTATATTATTTTCCTTTGCAAATAAATCGCCGTATTTTTTTATGCTATCGGTAATAGCGAGGCGGTTTTTTGTATTAAGGTCTTTTTTACCAAATGTTACAACGGTAATGGTGGCATTATTTTTTATGTTGTATAAAATGCCGTCGTAAATTTTTAGTGATTCTATTTTTTGCCATAACGCATCGAGCTCTTCTTGCGTTTGCAGCTTATTTAGTAAAACTGATTTTAATTCAAACTTGCTGAGACTATCATCTAAAACAAGTTCTTTAAGCCGGCCTACAGAGGCAACGCCTTCAATACCTTTTAGGTTTTTAAGTTGATCGCCCAAATCGCACCAGGCATTAAAGGCCTTTAATTTCTTTAGCGGAGTTATATCGCTGCCAATAAGTAATGCCGCGCCGTCTTGCCCAAATTTACTTTTGTAATACTCGTAATCTATGCTGGCCGAGTCGCTATCCGGTAAAAGTTTGGCAAATTGGTAGGTAATTTCTATGTCTTTTGCCTTATACCCAAAGAAAATGGTAATACCGGCAACCACCAGCACCATATATATGCGATATCGCAGAATAAATCGGGCTAAAAACCTCCACATAGGGTTCTAAAATTACGCAAAATAATTGGCTTATTGGATGTACAAAAAGGCCGAAAGTTTAAGTACTTTTGTCAAAATTTATTTTGTGGCAGACCTAGAGAGATTAGAAATAGCGGCCGGGGAGCAAACCCCCTCGGTAATTTTAGATAAAGAAAAAGGAATTCTTAAAATTGAGGGTTTTTCTTTTTCCGACAGCCCGCATATTTTTTACGCGCCCGTTGTTGAGTGGTTTTGGGATTACTGTAGTTCTCCCAATGAAGAAACCCTTGTGGTTTTTAGTTTTACTTATGTAAATTCTACTTCTGTAAGGTTTATTAATGATATTCTTAAAAAACTGGATGAGCTGGTTTTGGCCGGTAAAAAAACAAGTGTAAGTTGGCTTATAAGCCCCGAGGACGAGGATATTGAGCAATTGGGGCAAGAATTAAAAGCCCTGCATAAAGTACCTTTCACCATTAGTCAAAAAGAAGAAGAAAAGCCCGATGAGCCTAAGAAAAAATTTTTAGGATAATGGCTTAAAGTGATCCTCGCCATCTTCGGGCAAAACAATATACAAGCGTTCCCAAACATCTCCGTCTAAAATTTGCCAGGTATGGCCCTTGCCATGCAAATCATCGGCAATAAGCAAAATGCCGGGCTCTATAATAAACGAGTCGCCGTTGGTTACCGTAAATTTTAATTTACCCTTTAGCGTAACAACATACTGGTAACGTGGGGCCGGGTGTGCCGACAGTTGATACTTATCAAAATGGCTTTGCCTAAAAAAATGCGTGGTTTCTATATGGCGGTCTTCGGGAACCGTGCCTTCTAAAAAACCTGAATCGTTGCCACCGTTTATATTTATTAGTTTGTATGCTTTCATATTATTTTTCCAAAATAATTACTTTTTTGGTGATTATTTCTTTGCCGATTGCAATATTAATAAAATATACTCCGGGTTCTTCAATCTTTATTTCTGTTTTTTGGGAGTTGGGTTTGGTTTCGCTTATAATTTGACCTAATAGGTTGGTGATTTTTATTTCGGAGATATTTTGCGCTGTGTTAATCGAAATTGCTCCAAAACCAGGATTGGGATAAATGGATATATGTAAGTTCTTATCATAAGATCTTATTCCGGTCATTCCATCTGCATCCCAGTGCTCTGCATATAGTTTTTTCTTGGTATTATCGTAGGCAATAGAATTAATATTATCCCCCGATCCGAAAGGAACCAAATTATTATAAACAGCATTTCCTGTTGAAATATCTAAAACAGCTATATAATAACCACTACTTGAATAGTCATAAATATAATAGTGGTTTAATTTATCTATTGCAGATGTTCCCCCACCAAAACCAAAATTAACACCTGACCCAATTCTGGTGGCAATACCGCTAACTAAATCAATCGAAACTAAAAAACATTTTTGGAGGCCGCTATTTTGAACCAAACCATATAGCTTATTCGTTGTTTCATCAAAACAAAGATGAACAATTCCGTCACCGGTGTTAAAGACAGCAGTAGTATTTGTTAGTACAGTCCCCGTTGGTGCATCTATAGAAATAAGTTGATTTCCGCTGGCTAAGATGATGTACCTGTGATTATTTTTGTCGAAAGTACTAAAACCCTGCATTGTTCCACCCATTCCCGGAATTGGCCCGCTTCCAATTTGAGTGTAATTTGCAGTTACAGGATTAACAGATGCAAAAACAAATTGACCCGCCGAAGGATAAGATAACCCATAAAGAATGCCTGCAGAATTATCATATTGACATTCGGATACTGCAGGGCTAGCGGGATTAAATATTATAGAATCGTTTGAATTAACGGTAATTAGTTTGTTGGGGCTACTTGAATTAAAAATGTAATATCCATGAATCTCATCATAAGTTCTGGCATAACCTATCACCCAGGTAACACTATCGATTGCATGAGTTGGTTGCACATAAGATCCCGTAGTTGGGTCTATTTCTATTATGTATTCTCCTTGAGCGTAAGAAAACGAACAAATTAATTGTAAGAGCACTA
Organism: Bacteroidia bacterium; assembly: GCA_038214655.1. Taxonomy (GTDB): domain Bacteria; phylum Bacteroidota; class Bacteroidia; order B-17B0; family Aurantibacillaceae; genus PALSA-968. The sequence goes on from JBBQRR010000031.1 coordinate 13,857, forward strand.
TCAGCTTCCATCTTTTCATTCTATCAAATCTACCAAAATTTGGTTAAAATTACGTGCAAAACCCCAAAAAAATGCTATTTTTGCCACCCTCCTGTCCGCCGCGGCGGATTATCGGGAACTGCTCCTATAGCTCAGTTGGTTAGAGCATCAGACTCATAATCTGAGGGTCCTTGGTTCGAGCCCAAGTGGGAGCACAAAAAGAAAACGCAGCCCATTGTAAATTCGATATTTGCGATGGGCTTTTTTCTTTGGCTGACAGAAATGTGGAACACTTTTAAATTTTATGGCAATCGTTTATATTTTATTTTCAGTAACTTTAGATAAATATTACATTGGCGCAACTACATTACTAATTGAAGAGCGTTTGGTAAATCATAATGACAAGTATTATGATAACAAATACACAAGTAAAGGAATTCCATGGAATGTTTATTGGTACCGGGAGGTAGAAAATATGCAATTAGCAATGAAAATAGAACAACATATTAAAAACATGAAAAGCCGGACTTACATTGAAAACCTTGCGAAATATTCTGATATAATAAATAAATAAATTGTAAAATACTCAAGCCCATAATCTGAGTGCCGATAGCTATCGGCATTGGTTCGAGCCCAAGTGAGAGCACAAAACCATTCAACAAAACCCTTTATTGCAAAAGGTTTTGTTTTTTATACCAACATGAAATCCAACCGTCTCCTTGCAAATTTATTTATTTCTTTACTGCTTACTTCGGCAGTAAGTAAGGCCGGCACAAATGACAGCACAAAACTGAAAAATATTTTTTTCCTTCACACAAGCTATCCTTTACCTGCATCAGGCATTACATTTCAAAGAATTTATTCGGGTGTTTTAAATATAAACGCAGGCTATCACCGCCTTTTGTATAAAAAACTCTTAGGCGGCATTTGCGCAAATTATTCGATGTTTCAGACAAGCAATAAGGTGCTGGACACGAAAACTTATATGAAAATTGTAAGTCCCGCTATTAGTTTTTCAATGTGCTTTTCAATATTCAAAAAGTTTGTCTTTGAACCCGGACTGAATGTAGGCTATGCTTTTATTTCTTTTAGCGGGAAAGATGCCGATGGAAATCAAAAACCGAAATTTAATGAGCAGGGTGCTTTTTTACAGTCTTCGTTTTTTATCGGATATTTGTTGAGCGAAAAAATTAATATTGGAATAAGAGGTTCTTATCAAATTATTTTTCAGCACTTTGGAAACAACACCGTACTCGAAGATAACACAATTAGAATAGCAGATTTTGGTATTGGAGTAGCATATAAACTTTAAATTTATCTGAATGAAATTTATTTTAAAATTCGTTTTACCTGTTCTTATTATTGGTTGCATAACTACCTTATGGATTATGTCCTGTTCTAAGCCCGACGAAAAAAATCCGGCATGCACGGGCAAAGACCGATGGGATATTAAAACCCTAACGGATGCGGGCACAACAGGTATTAATTATACACCTGTAGCAACAACAATTGCAAACCTGATCTCTATTCCATTGGTAAAAACCATCGATGCTAACACACCAAGATTTGGAATTGAATTTAATACTTATACTATTCAGTGCCGTATCCGCGAATACAAGTTAAGCTCTGATGGTGATTATCATTTAGTGATGATGGATTTAGCCAACCCCACAACAACAATGGTTGGAGAAATACCGGACCCCTATTGCGCATCCGTACAACAGAGCGCATATTTTGCTAATTTTACGAAGGCCCGAAAAGATTTTAAAAATACATTGCTTGCAACAGAACAGGCAGACACCTCAGTTTATATAATTACCGGTGTTGCGTTTTACGATAAGGTACACGGGCAATTAGGTGCCGCACCCAACGCAGTTGAAATTCACCCGATCCTTTCAATTTCAAAAAAATAGTACCTGAATGCCAGTAAAAAATATCATATTCGATTTGGGCGGAGTAATTCTGCGTATTGATTACCGGCTTACCGAAAAAGCTTTTGTTGCTTTGGGCTGCAAAAACTTTCATGAAATTTACTCGCAAGCAAAACAAACTACTTTGTTTGATGATTTTGAAGAAGGCAAAATTGACGAAGCCGCCTTTTTTTATAAACTGAAAAATTTATCAGGACTCGATGTTACTTTACAGGAATTAAAAAATGCCTGGAACGCGATGCTGGTTGAGTTACCCGTAAAAAATTTAGAATTGCTTAAATCGCTCAAAAATAAATATCGCTTGTTTTTACTTAGCAATACCAATCAAACGCACATCAACGCTTTTATAAAAATTATTGAAAGAGTTTGTCCGATTTCGGAATTTGAAAATCTTTTCGAAAATGTTTATTATTCCAACCACATAGGTGTAAAAAAACCAAACCCCTCACCTTTTTTAAAAATACTTGTCGAGAATGGGTTAACGGCTAGTGAAACTATTTTCATTGACGATTCTATTCAACATGTAAAGGGCGCTGCAAAACTCGGTATAAATGCGCAGTGGTTAGAGGCGCCAAAGACGACGGAAGAATTGCTACGCGATTTACATTTGCTTTGACAGCCATGGAAAACGGATGATGTCTATTGTTTATGATTTTCGCTGCGAATTTTTGTGCTAGTAGTTATAGTAAATCTGATTCAAATTTTTAGCAGCAATGGAACGCCGATAACGCTGATTGTTTATGATTTACGCGGCAATTATTATGTGTTAACGGTTATGATAAATCTGATTCAAATTCCGATACTACACCGGTTACAACCAAAAAAACAATATTTAATCATAATCATCTGTGTTATCAGCGTTCTATTTTAGTACAAAGCCCGTCACGCTATTATAAAACTCCTCCGGCTTCTCTGCGTGAAGCCAATGCCCGGCTCCGGCAATAGTTTCTAAAATGTAATTCGGAAAACGCTTTTTTACTTCCGATAAATCTTCATCTTTTAAATAATGTGATTTTTCTCCTCGAATAAAAAGTGTTTTTGTTTCGCAAACTCCATTAGGAACCGCAGCTAAAATTTCATCGTAGTTATTTGTGATCGAAGTTAAATCAAAGCGCCAGTCCATTATATTTCCGGCGGTGTCTTTCCAATAAATATTTTTTAGCAAAAATTGTTTGGTGCCAAAGTCGCTGATGTATTCATTTAAAATAGCCTCGGCATCTTTGCGCGTTTTAACTCCTTTAAAATCCACAGCCTGCAACGCTTTTAAAACATCCGCGTGATGCGGCGGATATTTTACGGGCGCCATATCTGCAACAATTAATTTGTTCAATACATTTTTAAATTTCAAAGCAAAACACATAGCTGTTTTTCCTCCCATGCTATGGCCGAGGAGAATTACGTTTTGCAGCTTATGCTCATCAATAAATTCTTTAATGTCCTCCGCCATCAGCTCATAGCTAAATTCAGGGCTGTGCGGCGAGAGGCCGTGGTTGCGCGCATCTATTGTATAAACCTCAAAACCGTTTTCGCCAAAACGTTTTGCAAGCGAGTTCCAGTTATCGCTCTGGCCAAATAATCCATGTAAAATTAAAAGTGGTTGGCCTGCGCCGTATTTTCTGAAAGCGAGTTTCATTTATTGCAATTGCTTTCTGTACATCATCACCGTATTCTCTAAACCAAAATACAAAGCATCGGTAATTAGTGCGTGACCAATAGAAACCTCAAGGAGGTTAGGTAAGCTTTCTTTAAAATATTTTAAATTCTCTAAACTTAAATCGTGCCCCGCATTTAAACCCAAATTTAATTTGGCTGCGAGTTTAGCCGCTTCCGCAAATGGTTTTACAGCGCTTTCTTTATTGGAAGAAAAGTTTTTTGTGTAGCTCTCGGTATATAATTCAATTCGGTCGGTGCCCGTTTCTTTGGCGCCTTCAATCATTTTTAAATCTGCATCCACAAAAATAGAAGTGCGTATACCCGCCTTTTTAAAAATAGAAATAATATTTTTTAAATACTCTTTATTCTTAATAGTATCCCATCCGTGGTCGGAAGTTAATTGTCCATCGCTATCCGGCACCAAAGTAACCTGCGTGGGTTTTACTTCTAAAACCAATTGCATAAATTTATCTTCGCGGCAATTTCCTTCTATATTAAATTCGGTGGTAACTACTTTTTTTAAATCGTAAACATCTGCATAACGTATGTGCCGCTCGTCGGGTCGCGGGTGCACGGTTATGCCCTGCGCGCCAAAGCGCTCGCAGTCGGCCGCCACGCGCACTAAATCGGGCACATTGTGCCCGCGCGCGTTACGCAGAGTTGCAATTTTATTGATGTTAACGCTAAGCTTGGTCATTGCACAAATTTACATTTTAATTGAACGCGAAGAGCGAATCACCTTAACCGCGCGACTCCCATGAAAAGCCCTTAAGACTTCTATTTTATCAACCCTAATCCTATAAACAATCAAATATTTTCCCAAAATAATATTACGGTACATTTGAATTTTGGTAGAAAGGTGCTTACACTCGGGATAAATATTAAATTTATAAGAAAGCCCGCGTATCTCATGATTTGCTTCTTCAAGCCAGATATCGGCGGCAACTTTTCCGAACATATCAAGGCCGTATTGGTAAATATCCGCTAAATCTTCTTCGATAAATTTTGAATGGACTACTTTGCGTATTTTTTCTTCCAAGTGGCCATCACCTTTTTTTTTAAATCGTCTGAAGAGTAAAATGGCCCTTGCTCAGCTTCCTGAACAAATGATTTAAACTCCGCCTCCGACATAGGTTCGCCGGGAGTAGCGTAATTTTTTTTAACGGGTTTTTGTCTTGTCTTGCGCATGGTAAAACGGTACCGCTAATTTACGAAAAATTTAATTGCCTTCGAAAAAATTACAATCAAAAATTCGGCTTATTGCTTCCAATCAGACCCCGCTGTTTCGTCCTTCGGACGTTTAAACTGTCTCCCCTTGAAAAAAGGGGAAAAAATTTTTAATACAACATTTACTTAGGATTTAATACGTCGCTTTCAATAACACCGTCTTTTAGTCGCACAATACGGTGAGCGTACTTAGCAATCTCTTCTTCATGCGTTACCAGTATAATTGTATTGCCCAGTTTATGTATATCCTCAAGCAAGCCCATAATCTCTACCGAAGTTTTGCTATCTAAATTTCCTGTTGGCTCATCAGCTAAAATAATTGCGGGTTTGTTTACTAAAGCACGCGCAATAGCCACACGCTGTCTTTGCCCTCCCGAAAGCTCGTTGGGTTTATGACTCATTCTGTTTCCTAAACCCACCTGCTCAAGTACTTCTTTGGCACGAACATCGCGTGCATCTTTTTTCATGCCGGCATACACAAGAGGCAAAGCCACGTTTTCTAATGTAGACGAACGCGGCAATAAATTAAAGGTTTGAAAAACAAAGCCAATTTCTTTATTACGCACCTCGGCCAACTCATTATCGCTCATTTTTGCAACGGGAATGCCATTTAAAATGTACTCGCCCGAGGTGGGAGTATCCAGGCACCCGAGCATATTCATCAAGGTAGATTTGCCACTGCCACTGGGGCCCATCAGTGCCACATACTCGTTTTTTTGCACTTCTAAAGATACGCCGTTTAAAGCACGAATTTCTTCGGTGCCTATCACGTACTTTTTTGTAATATCGGTTACTCTAATTATCGGTTCGCTCATAAATACCTTAACAAAGGTACTAAAGTTATACTTATAATTTTTTAGATTTGATAAATGGTAATTGCCTGTGATAGGTGCAAATTTTATGGCCGCAATTTTACAAAAACTTAAAGAACGCTACGCCCTCGATATCAGAGCGCTGAGCCTGATGCGGATAGTTATTGCCCTTGTTTTGCTGGCCGACCTCTGTATTCGCTCTACTTCTTTGCGCGCATTTTATACACACGAGGGTATTGTACCCTATCCCGAAGTAGAACTCGCTTTTTGGAGAAACAGTTACTTTTCGTTTTTTACCCTAAACGGCGAATTTTGGTACGCTGCATTTCTATTTATTATAACGGGCCTTATTTATTTTTGCTTGCTGATTGGTTATCGCACGCGCATTTTTTCAATTCTTGCATGGGTTATGCTAATCTCTTTACAAAATTGTAATTCGGCCATTTTGCAATGCGGCGACGACGAGTTAAGATTAATTTTATTTTGGGGAATTTTTCTTCCCTGGGGAAATTTTTATTCGATAGACTCAAAAAGATATCCCGGCTTGCAAAGCGAAACAAAATATTTTGATGTGCCCGGTATTGCATATGTCTTGCTAATTTTTTCTGTTTACTTTTTTACCGGATTTTTGAAAGATTCGCCCGAATGGGATAGCCGCGAAGGAAGCGCTTTTTATTACGCGCTAAACCTCGATCAAATGACCTGGCCATTGGGAAAAATGTTGCTTTCTTATCCGGGCCTGCTAAAAATTTTTACCCTAAGTGCCAAGTGGCTGGAAGTATGCGGGCCGCTTTTATTATTCATTCCTTTTAAAAATTCGTGGTTCAGGATGTTATTCTTTTTTGTGTTCGCCGCTTTTCAGATTACTATTTCGTTAACACTTTTTGTTGGCTTGTTTTATATTATTTCTATTGGCTCTTTAATTGGTTTACTTTCTCAAAGAGTAATGGACAAACTAGAAACGTTATTTAAAATAAAACGACCCGTTCTAACTGAAAACGATATACAATTTCCGGGTTTAGAGTTTGCAAAAAATTATTATTTCAGAGTAATAAAAAATTCCTTTGTATGTTTTTGCATAGCGCTTTGTTTAATCTGGAACCTTGGAAGCATTGAGGGCTCGGGCTTAAGGGTATCTGACAAAGCTTTTAGTTTTGGTTTTTTTCTGCGCCTCGACCAACACTGGAATATGTTTGCACCGCGCGTGCTTAAGGAAGACGGATGGTTTGTGATGGAAGGAATTACGCCAGATAAAAAACATATCGACGTTAACCGCGAGGGCGCCCCTGCCGATTTTACAAAACCCCAAAGCGTTTTAAAATATATTAAAGACGACCGCTGGCGCAAGTACTACGAAAACTACGTGTTTATTGATAACCTGTTTATGCGGCCCTATTACTGTAATTACCTTTTAAAAGAATGGAACCAAGAGCATCCCGATAATAAGGTTGATACCATGAATGTGATTTTTATGCATGAAACTACCCTTCCGCCGGGAGAGCCTTTAACTATAAGAAAAGAGAATCTTTGCAAATGTGGAAAATAGTTTTACATTTGTAACCTAATGAACAAACACCTGCATACCCAAACTTATTATTACTCGCAACAACCGGCGGGCAATGCAGGATTATTTTAATTTAACCATTTAAAAAAATCATCGCATCCTCCGCCACAAACGGGGGATTTTTAATTTTTACCATATGCATATAATAAGAGAAAAGCCAAAAGAACAAATTTACACGCGCTACACCTCTGAGGATTTTGAGGTTTGGAAAATTTTGTTCGACAGGCAAATGAAAAATTTAGAAAATCATGTTTCTTTAGATTTTTTAGAAGCTTTAGAAAAAGTAAAATTCCGGTCCGATAGGATTCCGGATTTTACGGAGGTAAATGCTATTTTGCAAAAGCATACGGGATGGGGCTTGCACACGGTGCCAAACATTAGCGAACAGCCGATATTTTTTAATTTGCTTTCGCAGAAAAAATTTACTGCCACTTGTTGGTTACGCAGTAAAGAGCAATTAGATTATTTGGAAGAGCCCGACATGTTTCACGATGTGTTTGCGCATACGCCCTTGCTTAGTAACGAGGCGTATTGCAAATTTTTTAAAGCCATGGGCGATTTGGCTATGAAGCACATTCATAATCCGCTCATCGTTGCAAAGCTCGGCAGATTATACTGGTTTACCATTGAATTTGGAATGATTTATGAAAACCGTAACATGAAAGCTTATGGTGCCGGAATTATTTCCTCGTCGGGAGAAACCAAAAATGCTTTGAGTTCTTCTTCCCAAAAATTTGATTTTAGTGTGGAGAAAGTTTTTGATACAAATTTTAGAACCGATATTTTGCAGGAAAAGTATTGTGTGATTGACTCGTTTGAAGAACTTTTAGCTTCAGTGCCTAAAATTGAGGAAGAAGTAAACAAGCTTATTTTAATTTCAAAAAAATAATTGTTGATTTATATGCATCAAGCGCTGTTATCTCATCATCAATTTGTTTTTGCCATTTACGCTGAGCATCGCCGTCCATAGAGCCATCGGTTTCGTTATCGTATTTATCCTGGTATTTATCCATCGCGGCATTTTCTATCTGATACAGCGAGTCGAGTTTTTCTTCGGCGTTTTTTATACTTGTAAATGTTATTTGGCTCATTTGCTTTCTTATCCGGCGCGCATACAATTCAACAATATCAAAATGCTTTTGCTCGTGGTCTAACACGCTCTGGCTAATCCAATCTTCCTTTTTCCAGGAATCTTTGCAATAAAAATAGGCTTCAACGCGGGCTTGTACTTTTCCTTGTGCTTCAAATACTTTTCTTCCCAGGCTATACACCGTTGATGCAGCCGCGAATCTTCTCTTAGGCTTGCCTTTGTAATCGTTCCACGTAAGTTTGCGTTCTTTGCTCCAGGTAATTACTTCGTCATCTTCGCAAAACGAAAAGGCGGACAATATTATCAGTCCGGCGAGTATGAATAGGAGTTTTTTCATTTGTTTAACCAAGGTACGAAAAAATTGTCAATTCGAGCGTAGTCGAGAATCGCGTACAAGGACCTCGACTACGCTCGGTCTGACAGGGTTATGTTAAACAACAATATTTACAATCTTCTTAGGAACGATAATTACTTTTTTGGGTGTTTTTCCCTCTAAGTACTTATGCGTTTGCTCGGCTTCCATTACTATCTTTTCTATTTCGGCAACGGTTAGTGTTACAGGCATTTCAATATTAAAACGCATCTTACCGTTAAACGAAATAGGGTACATAAAATTATCTTCCACCAAATGTTTTTCATCAAACATCGGAAAGGGAACTAAAGCAATACTTTCTTTGTGGCCCAACAAACTCCAAAGCTCTTCGGTAATGTGTGGTGCGTATGGAGAAAGAATAACCAACAGCGGCTCAAGAATAGCACGCTTATTGCATTTTTGCTCGGTAAGCTCGTTTACGCAAATCATAAAATTACTTACCGAGGTGTTGAACGAAAAGTTTTCGATGTCCTCAGAAATTTTCTTAATTGTTTTGTGCAAAGTTTTTAATTCGGCTTTTGTTGGGGCATCCTCACTAACAGCCACCTCCCCCGTCGCGTGCGCGACACCCCCTCCAGCGGGGGATAAATACAACCTCCAAAGTTTCTTTAGGAAACCATGCACACCCGTAATTCCATTGGTGTTCCAAGGCTTGCTTTGCTCAAGCGGGCCCAAAAACATTTCGTACAAACGCAATGTGTCTGCGCCAAAATCATTGCAAATATCATCCGGTGAAACAACATTATATTTTGATTTGGACATTTTTTCTACTACAGACTTTGTTTTGAATTTATCAGAACCCTCGCCTGTTCTATGAAAAACTCCACTTTTCCAAAACCCTCCTTGACATATAAATTCGTGGTCTTTAAATTCTGGTCTCCACTTAATAAATCCTTCAATATTTAACTCAGCATTTTTTGCCAATGAAATATCTACATTTCTTTCTAATAATGGTGGCGGTAATCCAGGGTTTTCCTTTTCAAATTTTTCAAACGCATCATAACTCACAAAGTGATTATTCCTTTCTGGATGTTTTAATTCCTCATCCCATTCTTCGTTTGTACCAACAAATCTTGGATGCGTCATATAAGTGTTGCAACACATTTCTGACACCCCCTGTATCATCCCTTGGTTAATCAACTTCTTAGCGGGCTCGTCAAAATTTATGTAGCCCATGTCTTTTAAAAACATGGTCCAAAAGCGTACGTACAATAAATGTCCGGTTGCGTGCTCGCTGCCGCCTAAATATAAATCTACATTTTGCCAATAATCAATTGCTTTTTTGCTTGCAAATTCTTTTTCGTTGTGCGGATCTTCGTAACGTAAAAAATACCAAGAGCTTCCCGCCCAACCCGGCATGGTTGTTTGCTCGTATTCATATTGACCTTTGTATTTCCAATCCTTAGCTCTTGCTAAAGGCGGCTCGCCGTCTTCGGTAGGTAAATATTTATCTACAACAGGCAATACCAATGGCAATTCGCTTTCAGGCATCGCGTGCGGAATTCCATCTTTATAAAAAATTGGAATCGGTTCTCCCCAATAACGTTGTCTTCCAAACACCGCGTCGCGCAGGCGGAAATTTATTTTTCCTTTTCCTAAATTTTTCTTTTCAATTTCTTCAATGGCTTTTTTAATGGCGGCTTTTACTTCCAAACCATTTAAAAAATCCGAGTTAATTAGTTTTCCTTCTTTCTCGTCCCAAGAATCTTTTTCAAAATCATGCTCGCGATTAGGAGTAATCACCTGCGGCTTTGCCAACGAAAAATGTGTGGCAAATCTAAAATCTCTTTCATCATGCGCAGGTACAGCCATAACAGCGCCGGTTCCGTAACCTGCCAAAACATAATCTCCAACGTAAATCGGGATTTGTTTTCCGCTAAACGGGTGAATTACATAAGCGCCGGTAAATTCGCCACTCACTTTTTTTACATCGGCTTGTCGCTCGCGTTCGCTTCTGCTTTTAGACGCAACAACATACGCATCTACTTTCGCTTTATGTTCTGCCGCAGTAATTTTCGAAACTAAATCATGTTCGGGTGCAAGCGTTACAAAACTTACTCCGAAAATTGTATCAGAGCGTGTAGTAAATACCTCAATCGATTCTTTTAACTTTTCACTTTTAATTTCAAACTTAATACTCGTTCCTTCACTTCTTCCAATCCAATAGCGTTGCGAATCTTTTAAGCTGTCGGTCCAATCAATTTTATCAAGCCCTTCCAACAAACGTTGCGCGTAAGCTGTAATGCGCATGCTCCACTGTTTCATCAGTTTTCGCTCTACAGGGTAACCTCCCCGCTCGCTCACTCCGTCTTTAACTTCGTCGTTTGCAAGTACCGTTCCCATTGCGGGGCACCAGTTTACATACGCCTCGCCCAAATAAGCGATGCGGTAATTCATTAGCAAATCGCTTTTTTCTTTTTCCGAAAATGCTTTCCAATCTGCAGCAGAAAAAGTTTTTGTTTCTTCGCAAACCGCATTTACATTGGCATTTCCGTTTTTCTCAAATTCAGCAATTAGTATTTCTATTTTCTCCGCCTTATTCGTTTTCTTATCGTAATACGAATTAAAAAGCTGAATAAAAATCCACTGCGTCCATTTATAATATTTTGGATCAGATGTTTGTACTTCTCTGTCCCAATCAAAACTAAAACCAATTTTATCTAGCTGCTCGCGGTAACGCGCAATATTTTGTTCGGTTGTAATTTTAGGATGTTGCCCCGTTTGTATAGCGTACTGCTCGGCCGGTAAACCAAAACTATCATAGCCCATTGGGTGCAACACATTAAAACCTTTATGACGCTTGTATCGCGCAACAATATCAGAAGCAATATATCCTAAAGGATGGCCCACGTGCAAACCCGCTCCGCTTGGGTACGGAAACATATCGAGCACATAGTATTTGGGTTTAGAAGAATCGTTTTTTGCAGCAAAAGTTTTTTCTTTGGCCCAGCGCTCCTGCCATCTCTTTTCTATATCTTTGAACTGATAATCCATATTTTAAAATAGGACGCTAATTTAGCAATTTGATGGAACTTTACAGCGACGAATATTTTATGACCGAAGCCCTAAAAGAGGCGCAAAAAGCCTATGATGCCGATGAGGTGCCGGTGGGAGCTGTAATTGTATACGATAATAAAATTATTGCCCGCGCCCATAACCTTACCGAGCGCCTCAATGATGTTACGGCGCATGCTGAAATGCAGGCCATTACCTCGGCCGCCAATTACATTGGTGGAAAATATTTAAACGAATGCGTTTTGTACGTAACCCTTGAGCCCTGCCCTATGTGCGCGGGCGCTTTGGGATGGAGCCAGATTACAAAAGTAGTTTATGGCGCCAAGGACGAGAAAAAAGGATTTTCAAAAATAGATTATACCATTTTGCATCCTAAAACCCGGGTATTTGACGGCATTTTGGCTGAGCCCTGCGGCGAGATTATGAAAAAGTTTTTTAGAGAGAAAAGAAAATAATTTTCGGAGGAGGCTGTTTTGTCCCCCGCCGGAGGGGGAAGTCGCACAAGCGACGGGGGAGGTTAAGGAATCACTGAAAGTAAATTTTATACCTTAGTACAAAATTCGTCCATGAAGAAAATACTTTTTGTGTTTGTTGCGCTGTTCGCAACAAAAGCTGTTGCCCAAACCTCCTGCTGCTCTAAGCCGGCTTCAACCGAAACATTTGCCATGCTTACGCACGACAAAAAATTTGTGGCTTCGCACTTAGAGCCCAAGCCTTTTACATTAGCAAATCCAATCGGAAAAGAAATTACTTTTAAAACTCCAGACGGCAAAGAAGGTTACGGCTACGAAATAAAAGCAAAAAAATACAGCGACAACTATGTTTTTGTAATACACGAATGGTGGGGGCTTAACGATTATATAAAACAAGAGAGCGAAAAAATTTACAATACACTGGGCAACGTAAACATTATTGCTTTGGATTTGTATGATAAAAAAGTGGCCACCACCCGTGATAGCGCCGCAAAATACATGCAAAGTGTTACTAAAGAAAGATCCGAAGCAATTATTAAAGGCGCTCTTAACTACGCCGGCGAAAAAGCAAACATTGCCACTATCGGCTGGTGCTTTGGCGGCGGCTGGAGTTTGCAAACAAGTATGCTGGCAGGTGCGCATGCACGCGCTTGCGTAATGTATTACGGCATGCCCGAAGAAAGCCAGGAAAAATTAGAAAATTTATTTTGCCCCGTGCTCTTCGTTTGGCCCTCGCAGGACCAATGGATAAACAAAAACGTTGTTACAAAATTTGAAGCCACTATGGCTAACGCAAAGAAAAGCCTAACCGTAAAAAAATACAATGCCGACCACGCCTTTGCCAACCCCAGCAACCCAAAATACAACAAAGACTTTGCCGATGATGCTTTTAAGCACGCGATGGAGTTTATTAAGAAGCATTTGAAGTAAAAAAACAGACTAGTCCTATCGCTCCTTATTAAGTGCCCACTGTAAACCTTTAATAAATGAAGGCAACGGAGTATCCATATGCCCAAGGTTTGAGTACATGTCGCTCTTGAAACTAATTTTGTCGCCGACTGATTTTGTCAGTGATAAAAGTACTTTATCTGATTTTATTACTTCTTCCTCATCAGCATCTTCGCCATCCTCAAGCCCACCGAATGTTACATAAGCCGAAATATTTTTGTCGGCATTTAATTTTTCAAGTTCCCTCAGAATGTAATAGTGATTGTAAAATATTGAGGGGCTCGCGGCAATGTAAGTACAGAACACATTGTTTTTGTTTATTGAATTTTGAGTCAAAGCGTAAGCTGTAAAATACCCGCCCAACGAATGTCCCATTAGAACACGTGTTTTTTTGTCTACTGCATATTTTGCATCAATATCCGGAACAAGTTCATTATTGAGAAAGGATAAAAATTTATCGGCTTGACCGCTAACACTCATTTCATATTCTGAAATAGCGGTTGGGTATGTATAGTCTCTTGAGCGCAAGGAATCCATGGTTGCGAAATCTTTGTAACCAACGCCAACTAAAATAGCAGGGGGAAGCAGACCTACTTCCGAATATTTTTTGAAAGTCGCAGCAATAATATCAAAATAAAGATTAGCGTCTAACAAATAAACAACCGGAAAGGTTTTGTTTTTGTTGGCGAAGTAGTTTTTTGGTAGGCAAACAGAAACAACATAAGTGTCTTTTACTGTTTTGGAATAAAAATTACTTGTAATATCTAAGCTTTGTTTTTTATCAACGACATCCGTCTTTTTATTTTCAACGTTCTGTTTACAGCTGCCAAATAGAAGTAATAATGTGAATATTTTGACGAGTTTTTTCATATTTGTTTCGCTTAGACAACGATTATTAAGCCAATTATAAAAGGAGTTTTAACTACTCAAATATAACCAAAACTTGAATTAGAAGCATCTCCGAGTGAGCGATTGCAGCGGAAAGCCCGGACCGCGAGTGGGCAAACACACGGGCTGAAAGATTAATTTTCACACACCTCGAGGAGGACTTGCAGTCCCGATATGCATCGGGATAAACTCCAGCGCGACCCCGCAGATTCTTCGCTTCGCTCAGAATGACACAGCCAGCCTGCGGGGGCACGCCCAAATTCACCTAAAAAAGATTCTCCCTCACACAATTCCAAAAAAACGGTCATTGCCGTCCAAAAATTAACCTTATTTATAGAGGCAAAACTCCCCAAAAAATGGTAAATTCGCATCCTTATGCAGCCTTTATACATTCATAACACCCTTACACGCAAAAAAGAACTCTTTACACCCATTAACCCCGAGGTGGTGGGCATGTACGTTTGCGGGCCCACGCTTTACAGCGATGTGCACATTGGCAATTGCCGCACATTTACTTCGTTTGATATTATGTACCGCTACCTTTTGCACATTGGCTATAAGGTGCGTTACGTACGCAACATTACCGATGTGGGCCATTTAGAAAACGAAGATGCCGGCGTTGGCGAAGATCGTATTGGCAAACAGGCGCGCTTAAAAAAATTAGAGCCCATGGAAATTGTGCAGCGTTATGCTTTCGGTTTTCGTGAGGTGATGAGTTTGCTTAATTTATTGCCGCCAAGTATTGAGCCACAAGCTAGTGGGCATATTATTGAGCAGATTGAAATGACGCAAAAAATTATTGAGCAAGGTTTTGCTTATGAAAAAGACGGCAACGTTTATTTTGATGTCGAAAAATTTTCCAAACAAAATAATTACGGAGTTCTTTCGGGCAGAAGTATAGATGACCAGTTAGAAAATACCCGCGACCTCGACGGACAAGAAGAAAAAAAGGGCCGACTTGATTTTGCACTATGGAAAAAAGCGAAGCCCGAACATATTATGCGCTGGAACTCGCCCTGGGGAGAAGGATTTCCCGGCTGGCACATTGAGTGCAGCGCAATGAGTCAGAAATATTTAGGAGAAACTTTTGATATACACGGCGGCGGCATGGATTTAATTCCCACCCACCACACCAATGAAATTGCGCAAAGTGTAGGTTGCTGCGGCAATACACCTGTGCGTTACTGGATACACACAAATATGCTTACGCTTAACGGACAAAAAATGTCGCGCTCTTTAGGCAATGTTTTTTTACCGGTTGAACTTTTTACAGGAATGAAATTGGCAACTGATTCGCCAAGCGCTACTCCATCACAGGCAAAATTAGATGGTAAACATCCTTTGTTTGATAAAGCCTTTTCGCCTATGTGCGTTCGCTTTTTTATGATGCAAACACACTACTCGAGCACTTTAGATTTCAGTAACGAAGCTTTGCAGGCTTCCGAAAAAGGCTTTAACCGCCTTATGGAAAGTTATAATACATTGGAAAAATTGGTTCCGGCGGCAAAATCATCTGTTGACATTTCTAAAATTGAAACTGATTGCTACGAAGCAATGAACGATGATTTTAATACGCCCATTTTACTTGCACATTTGTTTGAGTGCGCGCGCATCATCAATTCTGCCAACGATAAAAAAGAAACGCTCACTCAGGTTAATATTGATTTGCTGAAAAAACTTTACAAAAATTTTATTGTGGATGTGTTAGGCTTAAAGCGAGAAGAGCAAAGCGGCAAAAGCGCCGAAGCATTAAGCGGTGTAATGGATTTGCTGATCGACATTCGTAAAAAAGTAAAAGAAAATAAAGATTACGCCACCTCCGACCAGATACGCGACAGCTTATTAAAAAGCGGCATACAAATTAAAGACGGCAAAGAAGGAACCAGCTGGAGTTTATAGTTAAACAATGTCAATTAGAGCGTAGTCGAGAATTTGGAAAAATGCCCTTATAAAATGAAAACCTCCTTATCAAAATATTTCTCAGCTATCTTGTCTCCATTCTCATATTTCCATTCTCATATCCTGATTCTTGGCTCTTGCATCTTGATTCTGGCTGCTTGCAATACCGGAGACGATAAACCAATTACAGAAGTAAAAACTCAATCAACAGTCACAACCAAACCGCATATCAACGCTCCCGATTTTAATGCAGATTCTGCTTTTGCCAATGTAAAAGCGCAGGCGGATATGGGTCCGCGCATACCCGGAAGTAAAGCCCACGAGCTTGCCGCAAATTATTTCGAGAAAAAATTTAAGGACTGCGGCGCAGAAGTCACTATTCAAAAATTTACTGCAACTACTTTCGATCAAAAAAAATGGTTGGGAAAAAATATTATTGCTTCCTTTAATTCCGATAACCCAAACCGCATTTTACTCTGCGCCCATTGGGATTCGCGCCCTTTTTGCGACAGAGACACCAATAAAGCAAATCAAAAAAAATCTTGTCCCGGTGTAAATGATGGCGCAAGCGGTGCAGGTGTTTTAATTGAAATAGCCCGCACTCTTGCAAAGCAAAAAATAAAAATAGGCATAGATATTATTTTATGGGATATGGAAGATTACGGTGCCGGACAAACCGGCTTAGCAGACGAAGGTGTTGAAGACGACTGGGCATTAGGCTCGCAATACTGGAGCAAAAACCCCCATAAACCCGGCTATATTGCTAAGTATGGAATTCTGTTAGATATGGTAGGCGGAAAAAAAACGAATTTTCCCACTGAACTCATTTCGGCCTATTACGCAGGGCAAATTCAAAAAAACATTTGGGCGGCAGCACAAAACACCGGCTACGCAACTTACTTTTCTGATAAAACCATTGGCGAAATTACCGACGACCACTTATACATTAATAAATGGGCAAATATTCCTTGTGTAGATATTATTGGTTATAATGATAACGGCAAAGGCTTTTTTCCGCAACACCATACTTTAAATGATGATATTAATACAATCGACAAAAACACTTTAAAAGCAGTGGGCCAGACTGTGCTAGAGGTAATTTATAACGAGAATTAAGATGAAGAAGATCCCTGTTTCACTTTTTAAATATCTTACCCTGCTGGTTGCCTTGGCTTTTACAACCTGCCATTTGGTTATTAAAACTCCCGATAAAAATACTTTGCTTTTTATTTTAATCGGCTTTGCAGGCGTTTACATTTTTCTATCCATAAAAGAATTTTTAAACACGCTGGCAAAAAGTGCTTTGCCCTACGACAGGTTTTTTTATCTTCCCATTAGTGTTATCTCAGTAAAAGTAATTAAACTCGGGGCTTTTATTATAATGGGCACGGTTTTATTTTTATCCGAGTCGAGTCTTGTCTACCTGGGCGCTCTTATCTTGATAATTCTCTTTTCGGACTTGCTTGTGTTTGCGTTGCGGCTTGGTAAAAAAGTTTATTATGTAAGTTTATTTGCCAATTATATTTTGTATGCGCTTGAGCAAGAAACAAAAGTTTTTGCTTCGCAGATAGAAATGGTTGAATACCGGTACGATGTATTTTACCTGAAAGCCAAAAACGGTAAGACCTACCCTATTGAAATTGCGCGTATGCCCAAAGCAGATCGCCCTTTGTTTACCGAAAAATTTGTGCTATGGGTAGTTTGTAATAAACTGGTTTTTACCCCCGAAGCCAAAGAAAAACTGGCCGATATTATTTCTGAGGCACTTTAAAAACAAAATTGTAATTTTAAATCGTGGAAATTGTTTTTTTAATAATAGGAATTGTTGTAGGCGTGGTGATTGGCTTTTTGGTTAGCAAATCGCAAAAGCCCAAAGGAGACATTGATACAGGTAATTTTGAGAAGAAAATCTCTTCGCTTGAAACCGAAAATAAATTTGTACAGGCCGAAAAGGAAAGAATTAAAGCGGATTTAGAAAAACAGAAGTCAGAGCTTGCCACAGAACTTTCATCTGAACGCGAAAAATTAAATGCCGCCGGAGCACGATTAGCCAAGGCAGAAGAAGCTTTCCGCAATCAGGACGAAAAAATTAAAACACAAAAAACTGAAGTAGAAGAATTACAAAAACGCCTGACTACCGAGTTTAAAAACATCGCCAGCGAAATCCTCGAAGAGAAATCCAAAAAATTTACTGAGCAGAATAAAACCAATCTTGATTCTATTCTCAATCCGCTAAAAACAAAAATTGAAGATTTTGAAAAGAAAGTAGAAAATACATATAAAGCAGAATCTACTGAGCGAATCACACTTAAAGCAGAAATAAAACAACTGGTTGAACTAAACAAACAGGTTAGCGATGATGCCAATAATTTAAGTCGCGCTTTAAAAGGTGATAACAAAGCGCAGGGAAATTGGGGTGAAGTAATTTTAGAAAAAATATTAGAGCGCAGCGGCCTCAGCAAAGAGCGCGGCGAATACAAAACACAGGAAACATTAGAAAATAGTCATGGCGAAACCATAAGGCCTGATGCCATTATTTATTTACCGGACAGCAAACATATTATTGTAGACTCAAAAGTTTCTTTAGTTGCTTATCAGAATTATGTAGTTGCTGAAACTGAAGAACTAAGCGCAGCATTTTTGAGGGAACATGTTTTGTCCTTAAAAAAACACATTAAAGATTTAAGCGATAAACATTATGCCAGCGCAAATTCGTTAAATACTCCGGACTTTGTTTTGATGTTTTTACCAATAGAGTCTTCGTTTGGCGTAGCCGTTCAATCCGACCAGGAAATTTTTTCTTACGCCTGGGACAGGAAGATAGTAGTTGTTTCTCCCTCTACCCTACTTGCAACACTGCGCACCATCGCGGCTATTTGGAAACAAGAACTTCAAACTAAAAACGCAATAGAAATTGCTAAACAGAGTGGTGCTTTGTACGATAAATTTGTAGCTTTTGTAGAAGATTTGGATGATATTGGCAAAAATATTGACCGCACACAAAAAGCATACAGCGATGCACGCAATAAACTGGAAGAAGGAAAAGGGAATTTAATTTCGCGCGCCGAAAAAATAAAAGAGCTTGGCGCCAAAGCCAGCAAATCACTTCCCGAAAGTTTGCTCGATAAAGAAAATAATCAGCTTAGCATAAATGAATAAGCTAAAATATTTATTTATTGCAATCTTAATTACTCTCGTCTCCTGCTACAGCAGCAAGCCAGGCCGCGACAGAGAGAGAACTTACAACAAACCTTACCACCGCGAGGACAGCGAGCTTAAACTAAGTATGTTTATGTTGCATGGAACCAATAACACTTCGTTTGTGTATTATAAAATTGATAACAGCCAATTACTCTACAAAAAAATCGACACTAATAATTATTTTTCGGCGCTGCTAAGAGTTTCTTACAAATTTCTTCCTTATCCCGAAGCAAGCCAGGTTCTCGACTCGGGAACAGTTTTTATAGAAGACAAAAGCGTTCAGCAAGCAACAGCTAAAAACTTAGTTGGCTATATTCCTTTTAGAGTTACCGAGGGGCAAAATTCTTATTTAGAATTACGAGTACTGGATGTCTTCGGCAAAAAAAATCACACACATTATATTGAGTGCAAAAAACAAGATGCGTTTTCGCAACAAAGTTTTTTCATTGAAACAGCCGCTAAAGAAATTCTTTTTAGTAATAAAATCGGCATTGGCACTACTGTTGCAATTACCAATAACCGCATTGGCTTTGTAAATGCGCGGGTAGATCATTTTGCAAATGACTATTCGCTCCCGCCGCCGCCCTTCAGTGATAGAGATATTGCTTTGTATCCCTCCATTCCCGATTCGAGTTTTACAATTTCTTCGCCCGACAATCATTCATTTAATTTAAAAGTAAACAGGCGCGGCATTTATTATATACGGCTTGATTCTGTAAACTCGGGCGGTTTTATGGTAATGGGTGTTGAGAAAAATTTTCCGAAAGTGCAATCGCACGCGCAGATGATTGCTGCTTCGCGTTTTATTATGAACAGAGACGAGTATCAAAAATTAATTGATGCGGCCGATAAACAGTCTGCCATCGAATCATTTTGGTTGGGCATGGCGGGCAATGGCGACCGAGCAAAAGAATTAATTAAGCGCTATTATAATCGTGTGCAGGACGCAAATACTTTTTTTAGTTCGCACATGGAGGGTTGGAAAACTGATATGGGCATGATTTATATTATTTATGGCACGCCGGCAAAAACCTATAAAACAAATAATATGGAAAGCTGGGAGTATTATATTCAAAACGCTTCGCCCCTCACTTTCCGCTTCGAAAAAATCAGCAACCCTTTCTCCGAAAACTGCTATAAACTACAGCGCAGTCCCCAATATAAAGACCCCTGGACCATTGCCGTAAGCTCTTGGCGCGAGGGGCGGGTTTATTTGGAGGATTAAAGTTTATTTGGAGGGTATTTGAATTTTTGCATACATTTGCAGCTCACACATGAAATTAACACTTGTACATACACATCATCATTTCTTACCGCAGGGTAGGCTGTAATGATTTTGTTTGTGCAATAAACAATAAAAACATTAAAGGCTTACCATAGGGTGAGCCTTTTTTTTGTCCCCCAGGAGGGGGAAGTCGCACAGCGACGGGGGAGGTTAAAGGAAGAGCATATAATAAAGTAAAAACATAAATACTATGAAATTAAAAATAGCCATACAAAAATCAGGGCGCTTGAGCGAAAACTCCTTGAAGCTGCTTAAAGAATGCGGTATTGAATTCGATAACGGGCTTAATAAACTAAAAGCCGAAGCTTATAATTTTCCGTTGGAAGTGTTTTTTCTGCGCGATGATGATATTCCGCAATACGTAGAAGACGGAGTTGCCGATATTGGTATTGTTGGCGAAAACGTTTTGCTAGAGAAAAACAAAGACGTAAAAACTATCGAGCGCCTGGGCTTTGGCAAATGCAGATTGAGTATTGCTGTTCCTAAAGACAAAAAATACAAAAGTGTAAAAGATTTACAGGGCCTCCGCATTGCCACTTCTTACGCAACTATTTTAGGCAAATATTTGAAGAAAAATAAAATCACTGCTGAAATACACGAAATAAGCGGCTCGGTAGAAATTGCGCCGGGAATTGGTTTGGCTGATGCTATTTGCGATTTGGTAAGCTCCGGAAGCACGCTTTTTACCAATGGACTTAAAGAAGTTGAAGTAATTTTAAAATCAGAAGCAGCACTTTTTGCTAATAAGAATTTAAGTGCCGACAAAAATAAAATTGTAGAAAAACTATTGTTCCGCATAAATGCCTTACGCGCGGCCAAAAACAATAAATATATTTTGCTGAATGCGCCTAATGCAAAACTGAAAACCATTTGCAGTATTTTGCCGGGGATGAAGAGTCCAACTATTTTACCTTTACAAGAAAAAGGTTGGAGTTCGGTACACAGCGTAGTTGAGGAAGATAAATTTTGGGAAATAATTGAAAAACTAAAAGCAAACGGCGCGCAGGGAATATTGGTTGTACCAATTGAAAAAATGATTTTATGATGCAGGTTATCAGATATCCGGATAGAAATAGTTGGGAAGAATTGCTAAAGCGCCCTGTATTTGACAATTCTTCATTGGAGAAAACAGTTACTAATGTTTTGCAAGATGTAAAACAAAACGGCGACGCGGCTGTAAAAAAATATACAGAGCAATTCGATAAAGTGAATTTAGAAAACTTTAAAGTAAGTAAAGAAGAATTTGCAGCGGCCAGTAAATTGGTGAGTGCCGAACTGAAAAAAGCAATTCAGCAGGCAAAAAACAATATCACAAAATTTCACGAGGCGCAAAAAGAGAAAGTAAAAATAATTGAAACTACTAAAGGCGTAAAGTGTTGGAGAAAATCGGTCGCCATTGATAAAGTTGGATTATACATTCCAGGAGGGAGCGCGCCTTTGTTTTCTACTATTTTAATGTTAGGCATTCCGGCAAAATTAGCGGGTTGTAAAGAAATTATTTTGTGTACTCCACCTGATGTTAATCCGGCAATTTTATACACAGCCCAATTAGTAGGAATAAAAAAAGTTTTCAAAATCGGCGGTGTACAGGCCATTGGCGCAATGGCTTATGGAACCGAGACCGTATCTAAAGTTTATAAAATTTTTGGTCCGGGCAATCAGTATGTAACCTGC
Organism: Bacteroidia bacterium; assembly: GCA_038214655.1. Lineage (GTDB taxonomy): Bacteria > Bacteroidota > Bacteroidia > B-17B0 > Aurantibacillaceae > PALSA-968. Next base: position 35,869 of record JBBQRR010000031.1, read on the forward strand.
GCCAAGCAACTCATAAATAAAGAAGGTATTGCTATTGATATGCCCGCCGGCCCTTCGGAAGTAGCAGTGTGGGCTGATAAAACTTGTGTTCCCGCTTTTGTGGCTGCCGATTTATTATCGCAGGCAGAGCACGGGGCCGATTCGCAGGTAATTTTAATTTCTACAGATGAAAACGTTATTCAGCGTGTGCAAACTGAAATTAATTTGCAGGTAAATGCTTTGTCAAGAAAAGAAATCGCATTAAAAGCATTAGCAAACAGTAAAGCTATTTTAGTGAAGAACACCAAAGAGGCAATTGAAATTATTAACGAATATGCTCCCGAGCACTTAATTATTTCCTGCAAAAATGAGGACGCCTTAGCAGCAAAAATTACCAATGCGGGTTCTATCTTTCTTGGGAATTACTCGCCCGAAAGCGCGGGCGATTATGCCAGCGGAACCAATCACACATTGCCAACCAACGGCTACGCAAAATCTTACAGCGGAGTTTCTTTGGATAGTTTTGTGAAAAAAATTACCTTTCAGAAATTAACTAAGCAGGGAATTAAAAATATTGGTAAAACAGTTGAGCTCATGGCCGCCGCAGAAGGATTAGATGCGCACGCCAGAGCTGCAAGTATAAGAAGTAAGTATAAGAAGTAAATACAAGAATAATAGCATGTTTGATTTAGAAAGTATATTGAGAAAAAACATACAAAACCTTACTCCCTACTCCTCGGCGCGCGACGAGTACAAAGGCAAGGAAGGAATATTTTTGGATGCCAATGAAAATTCATTCGGCTCTCCACTGGAAATTAATTACAACCGCTATCCGGATCCTTTGCAATTATCACTGAAAGAAAAAATAAGCAAGATAAAAGGCCTGCCCGTAGAAAATATTTTTTTAGGAAACGGCAGCGACGAAGCCATTGATATATTGTTTCGCGCATTTTGTCGCCCCGCTATTGACAATGCAATTATTTGTCCGCCCACCTATGGCATGTACGAAGTTTCGGCAAACATAAATGATGTGGAGGTTCGCAAAGTAAACTTAACTCCTGAAACATTTCAGCTGGATACGGAAAATATTCTGAAAAACATAAATCTAAATACGCGCTTGATTTTTATTTGTTGTCCGAATAACCCCACCGGCAACGGGGTAAAATGGGCAGATATAAAAACTGTGCTTGACAATTTTAACGGCATTGTTGTTATTGACGAAGCCTATATAAATTTTGCAAGCTATCGTAGTTTGATTCCTGAGTTATTGAACTTTCCACATCTTGTTATTTTGCAAACACTTTCAAAAGCATGGGGGCTCGCCGGTTTACGAGTGGGAATGGCTTTTGCATCGCAACAAATCATTGATGTGTTTAACAAAGTGAAGCCGCCTTATAATATAAACGTGTTGTCGCAACAAATTGCTTTGGACGCCTTAGACAATATTTCTCAGGTAAACGATTGGATTAAAACTATTGTTGCAGAACGGGAAATTATTTCTAAAGAATTACTCAAGCTAAAATTTGTAAAAAAAGTTTATCCAAGTGAGGCAAATTTTTTATTGACGAAAGTAGAAAACGCCAACAAACTTTATAACTACCTGGTAGAAAAACAAATTGTAGTCCGCAACCGCTCAACAGTAAGTTTATGCGAAGGATGTTTGCGCATTACTATTGGCACGAAGGAAGAAAATAAAAACCTGTTAAACGCATTAAACGCATACGTATGAAAAAAGTTTTATTTATAGACCGCGACGGCACCCTAATTTGGGAACCACCCGATACATGCCAGATAGATAGTTTTGAAAAGCTAAGGTTTTTGCCAGGCGTATTTACCTGGCTAGGCAAAATTGCGCGAGAGACAGATTATGAATTGGTGATGGTTACCAATCAGGATGGCTTGGGAACAGCAGGTTATCCGCAGGAAATTTTTGATAAAATTCAAAAATTAGTAATAGAAACTTTAGCGGGAGAAGGAATTGTTTTTTCGGAAATATGTATCGACAAATCTTTTCCGAAAGATAATTTGCCAACGCGTAAACCGGGAACTGCCATGCTTACAAAATATATGAGCGGCAATTATGATTTAAAAAACTCGTTTACCATTGGTGATAGGTTAACAGATTTAAAACTAGCTCAAAATTTAGGTTGCGGTTGCATTTTTATTAAAAATATAGATGTGGCTAAAGAAAGTGAAGTTAGCCTGCTTACGGATAATTGGAAAGATATTTATACATTTCTTTCTTCATCGTCGCGATTTGTTTCGCATATAAGAAATACGAACGAAACAAAAATTGATGTAAAACTTAATTTAGACGGAACGGGCCGTTCAAAAATTTTCACCGGAATTGCTTTTTTCGATCACATGCTAGATCAATTGGCGAAGCACGGAAATCTGGATTTGATTTTACATTGCGAAGGCGATTTACATATTGACGAACATCACACCATTGAAGATGTTGGAATTACATTGGGAGAAGCCTTTTCAAAAGCATTGGGCGATAAGCGTGGCATTGAGCGTTACGGGTTTTGTTTGCCTATGGATGATTGTTTGGCGCAGGTGGCACTGGATTTTGGCGGCCGCAACTGGATTGAGTGGGATGCTGAATTTAAGAGAGAGAAAATCGGCGAAATGCCAACAGAAATGTTTTTTCACTTCTTTAAATCGTTCAGCGATGCGGCAAAATGCAATTTGAATATTAAAGCTGAAGGCGAGAATGAACACCATAAGATTGAATCCATTTTTAAAGCGTTTGCAAAATGTATTAAGATGGCGGTGAAGAGAGACCTTAACAATATGGAGTTGCCGAGTACCAAAGGAATGCTTTAACCGGAAGTATAAGGAGGTAGTATAAGTATATGGGAGTGACTGGGCGTATATCAATGGTAAAAATGTCAAGATTAAGAAAACAGTAATAGCCAAAATAAATAATTATGCAAAAAACAACAACATTTAGGCAATTAATAGTTTGGCAAAAAGCGCATGGGCTTGTTTTACAGGTTTACAAAACGACAAAACAATTTCCGAAAGAAGAAATATTTTCTTTAACGAGCCAGTTAAAACGGGCTTCCATTTCGGTTGCAGCTAATATTGCTGAAGGTTACAAAAAGAAAACTGCCCCCTCTAAACTGAATTACTTGAATATTTCTGAGGGCTCGTTGGAAGAAATAAAATATTATTTTATACTTGCCATGGATCTTGAGTATATTAGTGAAGCAGAAAGCAATAAATTAACGGAAGACGCTGAAGAAGTTGGCAGATTGCTTAATGGATATGCCAACGGCATTAAGAAAAATGTTTAATATACTTATACTTACTCCTTATACTAAATGAAAGCTGTTATCATAAATTATCATGCAGGGAATATCCGTTCGGTGACTTTCGCTCTCGAGCGAATTGGTATTACTCCTATTTTAAGCGATGACGCCGAAGTAATTCGCACTGCCGATAAAATAATTTTTCCGGGCGTGGGAGAAGCCAGTAGCGCTATGAATTATTTACGCGAGCGAAAACTTGATGATGTAATTAAAAATTTAAAGCAGCCTGTATTGGGAATTTGCCTGGGCATGCAATTGCTCTGCAAATATTCGGAAGAAGGAAATACGGATTGCCTTGGAATATTTGATGTGAATGTAAAACATTTTGTCTCTCCTTCCGAAGTTGGCGAAAGCCGAAGTGGAGTTTCCCCCTTAGAAGGGGGAGTTCGCAGTGCGCGAACGGGGGATGCTAAAATACCACAAATTGGCTGGAATAAAATTTATGATTTAAAGTCGCCGCTGTTTAAAGGGATTAAGGAACACGAATACATGTACTTCGTACATGGTTATTACGCCGCTAAAAACGAAAACAGCATCGGCACAGCTAATTACATTATAGAGTACAGCTGTGCCATGCAAAAAAATAATTTTTACGCCGCACAGTTTCACCCCGAAAAATCGGCAACTGCCGGAGAACTAATGCTAAAAAACTTTTTTGAATTATAATGGAAATCATTCCCGCAATAGACATTATCGACGGTAAGTGCGTACGCCTTACTCAGGGCGACTACGCCAAAAAAACCATTTACAGCGAAAATCCATTGGAGATCGCAAAGCAATTTGAAGACATCGGAATAAAACGTTTGCACCTGGTTGATTTAGACGGAGCTAGAAAAGGGAGCGTTGTAAATTTAGCAGTGCTTGAAAAAATTGCTTCGGCAACCGAGTTGATAATTGATTTTGGCGGAGGAATAAAAACCGAAGAAACGTTGACGTCGGTTTTTAATGCTGGAGCAACCCTTGCCGTTATTGGAAGTGCAGCTGTAAAGCAACCCGAAACATTTTACAATTGGGTACAAAAATACGGCGCGGGTAAATTTTTTGTTGGAGCTGATGTTAAGAATGAAAAAATAGCTGTTCATGGATGGCTGGAGGAAACCGATATTTCGGTTTTTGATTTTATTGCAGATAACATCAAGCAAGGAGTAAAAAATATTTTTTGTACTGATATAGCTAAGGACGGTATGCTCCAAGGACCTGCCATTGATTTGTACAAAAAAATTATGGAAAAAACTCCTGAAATAAACTTAATTGCAAGCGGTGGCGTTTCTTCGATTAAAGATTTGGAAACGTTGAAAAATAATGGTTGCTTCGGAGCAATTGTAGGAAAGGCAATTTACGAGGGAAAAATTAGTTTAAACGAATTGATGAGCTTTATGGAAGCGAAAGGTACGAGGTGAGAGGTACAAGGTACGATATTAATAATACGAAACGAATGGCTCATCGAACATAGAATGAAGTAAGAGATAAAAAAGAAGAAAATTATAATGAAAAACTATCAGGATTTAAAAACAAGAACTAAAATATTTGCCGCTAATGTTTGGAGAATGTGCAACGAACTTCCAAATGCTCCGGCGTATTGGGCGTATATTAATCAATTAATACGGGCCTCGAGTTCAGTAGGAGCAAATTACAGAGCTGCTTTAAGAGGAAAGTCAAACGCCGATTTTATTAATAAATTAAAAATAGTTGAAGAGGAAGCCGACGAATGTTGCTTCTTTATGGAATTACTATTAGAAATAAATCCAAACTTAGAAAAAACTGTCGCCCCATTACTCAAAGAGGCAGGTGAATTATTGGCTATTACTGTCGCTTCCATTAAAACCGCACGTTCTAAAAAATAATCAACCATGATTCTTTCTTTTTCTATTTTGTATTTCCTTTGCTTTTCGTACCTCGTACCTCTAACCTCGTACCTATATGCTAAGTAAGAGAATCATGCCCTGTTTAGATATAAAAGATGGCCGCACCGTAAAAGGCGTTCACTTCGAACATCTTCGTGATGCCGGAGATCCGGTTGAATTAGCAATTCACTATTGTGAAACCGGAGCCGATGAATTGGTGTTTCTTGATATCAGCGCAACCGAAGAAAAAAGAAAAACGCTTTCGCAATTAGTTACAAAAATTGCTTCGCACATAAATATTCCATTCACAGTAGGCGGCGGAATTCGCTCTATAGAAGACGTAGAATTACTTTTAGACTCCGGTGCAGATAAAATTTCGGTAAACACAGCGGCATTTAAACATCCCGACCTAATTAAAAAATTAGCTGGAAGATTCGGGAGTCAGTGTATCGTTTTAGCAATAGACACGCAGTTTGATATTGTGGGTAATTTTGAAAAGGGCAGCGACTGGCTGGTACATTTAAACGGTGGAAAAATGCGAACCACCAAACGCGCTTTAGACTGGGCCAAAGAGGGAGTTTCATTTGGCGCAGGAGAAATTTTACTTACATCGATGGATAACGACGGAGCCAAAAATGGTTTTGCACTTGATATTACTAAACAAATTTCGGAAGCTGTAAATGTGCCCGTAATTGCGAGTGGCGGAGCGGGAAGCATGGAACATTTTAAAAACGTTTTTACAGAAGGAAAAGCAGATGCCGCACTTGCCGCAAGCGTTTTTCACTTTAAGGAAATTGAAATTACCGATTTAAAAAAATACCTAAGAGCAAATAACATTGAAATACGAATTTAACATGGAAATAGATTTTAAAAAATACGCAGATGGATTAGTCCCTGCTATTATACAGGATGTAGCAACAAATAAAGTGTTGATGCTGGGTTTTATGAATGCCGAAGCATTGGAAAAAACGGAAAAAGAAAAACGCGTTACATTTTTTAGTCGCACCAAAAACCGCTTATGGACCAAAGGCGAAGAGAGCGGAAATTTTTTAGACGTACAAGAAATTTTATTGGATTGCGATAAAGATACGCTACTCATTAAAGTACATCCCATTGACCCTGTGTGCCACACCGGCGCCGATACTTGCTTCAATGAAAAAAATGAAGGTGACTTTTTACGAGTGCTTGAGAAAATAATTCTAGACAGAAAAAATAATCCCTCCGAAAAATCATACACCTCAGATCTTTTTGCTAAAGGAATAAATAAAGTAGCGCAAAAAGTTGGAGAAGAAGCCACTGAACTTATTATTGAAGCAAAAGACAACAACAAAGATTTATTTTTAGGAGAGGCTGCCGATTTACTTTTTCATTATATGATTTTACTGAGAGCAAAAAACTTTGACCTACAGGATGTAATTGCTGTATTGGAAAAAAGGCACTCTAAATAATTCTGTTATCTTTATCGTAAAATTAAATACTATGAAAAAATTATTTTTACTTGTAGTCATCGTTTGTTTTACACTAAAACTTTCAGCACAAAATAATGTACGCATGACTTCGTACTACGACTGGAACGACAAAAAAGCCTACTATCTGGTATGGGATATAAAAACCGGAAAATCCATGCAGTATTATTGGAACGGCACCGACAGTAAATGGGATTCATTTAGTATTAATCTTCCTGCCGCTCCCCTACCCGGCGCTACCGGAAACATTATGATGGATGTATATTTTGACAGCAACGATACCAAGGCTTATTACCTGATATGGGATACTAAAACCGGAAAATCGATTCAATATTATTGGAACGGAACCGACAGCAAATGGGACGCATTTTCTATCAACCTTCCTGCTAGTCCCTTGCCCGGGGCCACTGGCGAAATTGGTATGAAGAACTACTACGATACAAATGACAAAAAGGCTTATTATATTGTTTGGGACTGTAACTCAGGCAAATCCCTACAATACTATTGGAACGGCACCGATAGTAAGCGGGATTCGTTCAGCATTAACCTCCCGGCCAGCCCGCTAACTAAGTAATTTTTACTAACATTTTTTTTGCAGTTTAAGAGTATTCTGTATCTTGGGGCTTCGTCAATAATTCGTTTGCACCATGATTAAAAAACTTATTGCGGCAAGTGCACTTTTATGTTTGCATTTGTCATTTTTTGCCCAAACTGATACGGTGAAAGTAAAAATGGCCGATGAGCAGGAGGCCGAAAAAACCTATAATGCGGGCCTGCAGCATTTCAAAGAAAAAAATTACAACGCGGCCCTCGAATCCTTTACAAAAACCATTGGCTTAAAACCCAATTTTGATAAGGCTTTTTATAACAGAGCACTTACTTTTATTGAGCTCAATAAAACACAAGAAGCCCTGGCCGATTTAGACCGCACTATTTCATTGCGCGACTCGGCCGATTACGCGTATGTGCAACGCGCTACACTGGAAATGAAAAATGGAAAAAACGAAGAAGCGGCTAAAGATTTAAATAAAGCAATTTCTGTAAATCCTAAAAATGCCGATGCTTATTATCATGCCGGTGTACTTAAAATGGAGCAGGCTGATTATAAAAGTGCCATTGAATTCTACAGCAAAGCCATTGCCAATAAAGAGGATTTTTACTTTGCGTATAACGACCGCGGCAGTGCAAAAAAAATGATGGGCAATTTAGATGGAAGCATTAGTGATTATACAGAGGCAGTTATGCTTTCACCAAACTCGGCTTTTATTTATAATAATATGGGAAGCGCCCTGCGTGAAAAAAAATCATACGATAAGGCTATTGAAAATTATACCAAAGCCATACAATTAAAAGCAGACTACTACATTGCGTACAACAACCGCGGGCTTGCCAAACTTGAAAAAAATGATTTGGACGGCGCCATGGCAGATTTTAACAAGGCCTCCGAATTAAAAGGCGATTATGCGTTTGCCTATAACAATCGCTCATCCGTAAATTATAAAAAGAAAAACTACCAGGCTGCCATTAACGATTGCAATAAAGCTATTGTGCTTAACGAAAAATACGGCGAGGCTTATTTAAACCGCGGCATCTCTAAAGAAATGCTGAAAGATTTTAAAGGCGCCTGCGAAGATTTTAAAAAGGCAGCCGCTTTAGGCGTTGAGCGTGCCAAAAATTATTTTGATGTTTGCGAATAAAAAAATTAATATTTTACGTATGAAACGAATATTTTTATTTCTTTTTTCATTGTGCCTAACAAGTGTGTTTGCACAAAAGAACGTAGAGTTCGAGAAAGATAATTTTCCGGGTAAGAAAGATGAATTTAAAGAGGCCCGCCGCAACTTTAAAGACGGAAAAGAATTATATGACAAAGGCATGGAAGAATACAACTTCACCTTTAACCAACTTGTTGCCGAAGTAAATATGTTGCCCTGCAGTCGCCGTGAATTTTTGCACGCCGGAGCTGTTAGTTTTGAAGCTGCGCTTCCTTTATTAGAAAAAGCACAAGCCTTTAATCCCGATAACGCTTTACTTAACTGGATGATTGGTTTTTCTAAATTTCATTTAAAATCACAAAGCGACGAGTGTATTAAATATCTCGAAAAATCAATTCTGCTAAATCCCAATGTAGATATACAGGGGCAGCAGCCTTATATTATGGCTTGGGCGTATCAATTGCACTACCGCTGGGATGACGCGATTAAATATTACGGGCAATATAAATTATGGCTCAATGCCAACAAAGGCGCGCCCGTACAATTTGAAGACGTGCTTAAGAAATTGGATGAGTGCTATACCGGAAAAAAATTAATGGCCGCTCCGCTCCGCGCTTTCATTGACAATATGGGGCCGCATATAAATTCTCCATACCCCGATTACAGCGCCTATATTTCTACCGATGAGGGAACTTTAATTTTTACTTCGCGCAGAAAATATAAAGAGAATCAGAAAAAAGATGAGGGCGACGCAGGTTATTTTGAAGACCTTTATGTTTGTACCAAAACAAACGGCGAGTGGAGCGATGCAAAAAATATGGGCGAACCCATTAACGAAGAGCAATACCACGAAGCAACTGCAGGATTATCGCCCGACGGAACAAGCCTTTACATTTACGAACACCATGGTAAAGGCGGAGGAGATATTTTTGTGAGTCATTTGCAAGGTATAGCCTGGAGCAAACCCGAAAAAATGAATAAAAATATTAATTCTGATTTTCGCGAAACAACCATTACCGAATCGTTTGACGGAAAAATGATTTATTTTATTTCTAACAAGCCGGGCGGTTTAGGGTTTGGAGATATTTATACCAGCACCAAAGATGCAAAAGGAAATTGGGGGCCATCGGTAAATGCCGGCCCACCGCTTAATACAAAATATGCCGAGGAAGGTTTATTTATGATTCCGGATGGAAAAACAATGTACTTCAGTTCAAAAGGTCCGGGCTCAATGGGGGGTTACGATATTTTTAAAACAATTTACGAAAACGGAAAATGGGGCGCGCCAATAAATTTAGGTTACCCGGTTAACAGTCCCGATGACGACGTGTACTTTGCCATTTCGGGTAGCGGGCGCCGTGGATATTACGCTTCTGCAAAAGAGGGCGGGTATGGCGAAAAAGATATTTACGTAATTACTTTTTTAGGCCCCGAGAAACCATTTGCTCTTAATGGAGAAGACAATTTGATTGCCTCGGCACAAGAGCCCATTAAAGCAAAAGCCGCAGAAGCAGTTGAAATTAAACCCGTATCGCTTACTATTTTAAAGGGAACAATTACAGATGCTTTCACCAAAAAAGTTTTGGAAGCAAGCATAGAATTAGTTGATAACGTAAAAAACGAAGTTATCGCAACGTTTAAATCAAACAGCTCTACCGGGAAATATTTAGTGACTTTACCTTCCGGAAAAAATTATGGCATTGCGGTAAAGGCTGAGGGATATTTATTTCACTCGGAAAACTTCGATATTCCTTTAGCAAACGGTTACCAGGAAATTATTAAAGATGTAGAATTAAAAAATGTACAGGTTGGAAGTATCATTGTGCTGCGTAATATCTTCTTTGATTTTGATAAAGCAACTTTACGCCCCGAAAGTACAAACGAGTTAGAGCGTTTAATTAAATTATTAAATGATTTGCCCACTCTAAAAATAGAAATCTCGTCGCATACAGACAGCAAAGGTTCTGACGCTTATAACATGACTTTGTCGCAGTCCCGTTCTGAGTCGGTTGTAAGCTATTTAATTAGCCATGGTATTGCTAAGGACAGATTGGTGGCCAAGGGTTATGGAGAAACAAAGCCCATGGATACCAATGATACGGATCAGGGCCGTCAAAACAACAGGCGCTCTGAGTTTAAGATCTTAAGTAAATAGTACTAGAACACAGAGAGCGCTGATGATTATGATTAAATAAAATTTTTTGTTTTGTTGTATTTGGAAAATTGGCTTTATAAATTACACAGTTGCCCAAGCCCACCCAACAACCCTACTGCGTAAATCATACCCAAATCCGTGTTCTCCGCGTTCCATGGCTGTTTTTTTTGTATTTTTGCCTAAAGCTTTATAAAAAATGGATACCGAACTTTTAGAAAAACCCTTAGTACAGGAAAAAGCCGAACAGCTTAGGGATTTGATATTGCACAATGATGATGTTAACACATTTGATTTTGTAATTGAAACTTTAATAGAAGTTTGCGGCCACAACCCGCTACAGGCCGAGCAATGTGCTTTCTTAGTGCATCACAAAGGTAAGTGCGGGGTTAAAAAAGGAACTTATGCCGATTTGGAGCCCATATGCCTAACGCTTTTAGACAAAGGCTTATCAGCTACTATTGATTAAAATATGAAACGCTTCCTCACATTTTCTTTTCTTTTTATTTTTCTATTTGGCTGCGTAGAGCGTGTGCCCATTACCGGCCGTAAACAACTAAGCCTTGTGCCCGAGAGCGAACTCATTAGCATGAGCGTTACCGAGTACGCCAAGTTTTTAGCAAGTCACAAGGTTTGTGAAGAGAACGATCCGCGCGACCAATTGGTAAAACGCGTGGGCAATAAAATTAAAGAAGCTATTACTCAATATTTAAAAGATCATGGCGGCACCAAGCGTATTGATAATTATGTTTGGGAATTTCATGCGGTGGAAGAACAAGCTGTTAATGCCTGGTGCATGCCCGGTGGAAAAGTGGTTGTTTATACCGGCTTGTTGCCCGTTACTTTGGACGAAGCAAGTCTTGCGATTGTAATGGGGCATGAAATTGGACACGCAGTGGCGCGCCACGGTAACGAACGCATGAGCGAGCAAATGCTTGCGCAGGGTTTAGGAACCGGATTATCTATAGCCACCATGAACAAACCCGCGGCCACGCGTAATTTATTTATGCAGGCTTTTGGCGTCGGAGCAGGATTAGAACTTTTAAGTTACAGCCGCCATCAGGAAAGCGAAGCCGATAAATTAGGATTGGTGTTTGCCGCCATTGCAGGTTACGATCCAAACGTAGCGGTAGCTTTTTGGAAACGAATGGCAGCTCTAAGTAACGGACAAAAACCACCTGAACTTTTAAGCACCCATCCCAGCGACGAAACCCGCATTAAAGATATTGAAGCCTTTATGCCCGAGGCTATGAAGTATTATAAGAAATAATTTATTTCTTAGGCCTTCGTTTAGCTTTAACATAGGCGGGCTTATTATCAGAAACTTTTCCGCCTTTTTCCAATCCATCATATTTCTTTTCCAGATCAGACAATTGCTTTCTTAAAGTTTTAATTTCATCACTTAAAGCAGTCAGTAATTCTATTTGACTTAAATAACCTACTTTTTCCTCTTTTGAAACCGTAGTTAAATTGTGATTGTAATAATTAAAGAAATTATGCTTTAATACTTCGCCAATTTTTTGCAAAAGACCGGTATCTAATGTATCGCGTTCAAAGATATTATAAACAACTGTACGGCTCTTGTTTATAAGGGCCGCAAAGTCAGTTACCGAGTAATGCGATTGATTTACAACTTCTTTTATCTTCTTGCCTATATGCACCTTAGCCATAAAGACAAAATTGCCTGTTTTTAACTGTCTGCTGTTGAATCATGCGTCCAATTAATAATACATTATGTACTATTTATTGATACATTTGAAAAACTTCACATCAAATGGGCACAATAACTAAAGAATCTCTTTTCGGGCAGCTTGACTTTAGGAAGATTAATTCCGACCCAAATTTTAAAGAAGATAGTGTAAGAGAGGTTATTATACTCCCCATTTTAAAAGAACTTGGGTATGAGCAAACAAATATTGTACGAAGTCAATCGTTAAAACATCCCTATTTAAAAATTGGAAGTAAAAAAAGAAATATTACTCTTGTTCCCGATTATTCATTGAAGGTAGAAAACACTTTTGCCTGGGTTCTTGACGCGAAAGCTCCTAATCAAAAAATAAAAAATGATGATAATGTAGAACAGGTATATAGCTATGCCACACACCCCGAAATCAGAAGTAATTTCTTTGCTCTTTGTAATGGATTAGAGTTTTCAGTGTTCAGAACTAATGATACTGATAAGCCCGTATTATTTTTCTCAATAGATGAAATTGAACACTATTGGAGCGATTTAAAGTCATTCCTATCCCCAAATAGTTTTCAGGTGGGTAAAAGTATTCTATACGAGCGCACTGAAGAATACGCTAAAGCAAAAGGCGGGTTTGACTATGCGACTAGGCCTTTACTTGAAGAAATTCCGGTAAAAAAGAGAGCCGCTAGAAGGCATTTCGGTGTTCATGGGTATTTTACAAAGCAAACTTGGAATGTTGTAGCCGAATATATCAAAAATTTCAGTAAGCCTGGAGATGTAATACTTGATCCTTTTGGCGGTAGTGGAGTAACGGCCATAGAGGCTTTAATGAATGGCAGAAAAGGAATAAGTCTGGATATAAATCCGATGGCTGTTTTCCTGGTTGAAGCTCTAATTGCCCCAGTAAAAGAATCTGAATTAGCCGAAGCTTTTGAAGAAATTAGAAAAGCATACATAAGCAAGGATCCTAAAACAAATTCTGAAATAAAAATTGCATTAAAAAAATATCCGTATCCTAAAGGATTAACTTTACCCAAGGGTTCTGACGTTGAAACAGTAGAGGAGCTCTTTAGTGATAAACAATTAGCTCAGCTCGGGTTGCTAAAATCGCTGATAAAAAAACAAAAGAATATTAATATAAGAAAGTCACTCATGCTAATGTTTTCAGGGCTTATTACAAAAGTTAATCTAACTTATCATACCGGAAATACTGCAACCAGAGATGGACAAGGTAATGCTAGTGCTTTTCAATACTATAGGTACAGAATTGCACCCGACCCAAAGGATGTTGATTTAATGAAATATTTTGCGCTTCGATATCAAAAAATTCGCGATGCAAAAAAAGAAATGGAATATTCCATTAATGAAAAAACCATTTCCAATGCTCAAATTGTAAAAGGCACAGCTACCCACTTACAATGGGTTGCAAAAGAAAGCATAGATTATATTTATACAGATCCCCCTTACGGAAAAAAAATTCCATACTTGGATTTATCTATTATGTGGAATGCATGGCTCGATTTAGAAGTAACAGAACAAGACTATCAGCAAGAGGCCATAGAGGGTGGCGAACACCATAAGAGTAAAGACAACTATAATCAACTTATTGCTGAAAGCATTAAAGAAATGTATAGAGTTCTTAAATACGATAGATGGATGTCTTTTGTTTTTGCCCATAAAGATCCAGAATTTTGGCATCTAATTATTGATACCGCTGAGAGTTGTGGTTTTGAATATGTTGGGGCTGTTCCCCAAAAAAACGGACAAACTAGTTTTAAGAAAAGACAAAATCCGTTTACGGTTTTATCAGGTCAGCTTATAATTAACTTCAGAAAAGTAAAAAACCCAAAATCTATCTTGAAGGCAAACTTAGGTATGGATATCGCCGAAATAGTTATGCAAACCGTTGAAGGGATAATCGCAAAAAATAATGGCGCGACCTTAGAACAAATTAACGATGAACTAATTATTAAGGGTTTAGAACTTGGGTTTTTAGATTTACTTAAAAAAGAATATACAGATCTTACCCCTCTACTACTTGAGAATTTTGACTTTAATTCTGAAACCGAAATATTTACAATTAGAAAGGGTGCGAAATTTAAAACCCACGTCGATGTTAAACTAAGAATAAAATACTATTTAATAAGTTACTTAAGGGGAGTTCTAAAAATCAAATTGTTAACAAATAACGATATAACTAATTGATAATCAAATAATTATGATTATATTTACGTTATAAACAAGTTATACAAAAAAATGAAGTTAATACGCTACAAAACACAAGGGAAAA
>JBBQRR010000032.1:0-49179 GCA_038214655.1 Bacteroidia bacterium
GGTTAATTTAACTTTGATAGGTTAAATTATTTTACTATACTTGCAATGTAATTCTTTGAAATGTTTTTGGATGCAAAAGGCTAACAAAAAGTAGCTAAAACTAAAGGGATACTAATCAATCCGTAAATTAGATTTAGGTTCTTTTAAAGAGAAATTGTTACCTAATTGTTACCCAAGCAATCTCAACCTCCTTGAGAAGCCCTATAAATAGGCTAAAGTGATAAATTTAAAATTAAGACAATGTCTTATCTTAGTGCCATGCCATCATTCGACATAGCCAGTAAAGCAGAGGTTCAGCTGCTGGATAACGCCATAAACGTGGCTAAAAAGGAAATAATTAACCGTTTCGACTTCAAAGGCTCTAAAACAGAGGTAGAACTGAACAAAAAAGACTTCATAATCAATATCACAACCGAGGACGAAATGCGCCTGAACTCGATAATTGATATTTTGCGAAGCCGTATGATGAAGCAAAAATTGGATCCGCGCTGTTTAGACCAAAAGAAAGAGCATTACCCCAGCGGTATGTTTGTGAAAAAAGAGATAAAGGTTAAAAACGGTTTGGAAAAAGAAACCTGTCGCAAAATATTGGCAGATATAAAAAGCAGTAAGCTTAAAGTTAGTTCGCAAATTATGGATGATATTATTCGTGTTAGCGGTAAAAAAATTGACGATTTGCAAAGTGTGATATCGCTTTTGGGAAGTAAAGATTACGAACAGCCCCTGCAATATATAAATATGAAATAAAAAATGAGGCTCTGGCTTAAAAATACCTGTGTGTTTTTGCTCCTTGCCGGTGTTTTTATGGTTGTGCCCGGTTGCAACCGTCATTCGGCCGAGCCCAGGGAGCATCGTAAAGTGTGGCGATGGTTCAGGCCCAAACATAAAAATGATTTTAACCCCTATGTAAAGCATAATAAATCTACACACGAAATAAGCCGCCGCGAAAAAAGAGAAGATGATAAAGCTATGAAAAGAGCAAAAAAAGAATATAAAAAAGGAATTAAGCGCTCGAAACGAAAAAGAGAAAAAGGATAATTTATGCTAAAGAAAAATATTTTAATTGTTTCTATTTTAATTTCGATGGTGCTTGGCGTAGCGGTGGGGGCCTTTATAAATTCGGGCTATACTTCTTACTACAAACAACAAAAAGAGAAGGCCGAGATGGTAAAATTTCCTGAAAAGGAACAGAAATATTTTATTTTTAGGGAGGGAGCCGTAAAATTTCCCGAAAAAGAACAAAAGTTTTTTATTAAAACATTAGAGAAACAGGAAAAGCAAGGAAAAAAAAATGCTGCCTCGCCTTTTTCTTTGATGAGCGAATTTTTTCTTCGCCTTATAAAAATGATTATTGCCCCATTGGTATTTTCGGTACTGGTGGTAGGTGTTGCCAAAATTGGTGATTTTAAAACCGTGGGACGAATGGGTGTAAAAACTCTCGTGTATTTTACGAGTGCCACATTTATTGCCCTGATGTTGGGATTGGTTATTGTAAATGTTTTTGAGCCGGGTAAAAAAATGCATTTGGAGATGCCGGAGGTTGGCGCCGACAGCGGAATTAAACCAAACGCGCAAACCGCTAAAAATTTTCTATCGCACATTATTCCCGAAAGCGTAATTGACAGCATGGCGCATAATGAAATTTTGCCCATTGTAATATTTGCTTTATTTTTTGGCGTAGCATGCGCCTCATTGGGCGAGAAAGGAAAAATAATTGTCAATTTCCTCGATGCTGTTTCGCACGCCATGTTTAAGGTTACCAATTATGTAATGAAAATGGCTCCCATTGGAGTTTTTGGCGCGGTTACAGCAGTCGTCATACAACAAGGGCCCGGTATTTTAAAAAGCTATGCGTATTTAATTGGTTGTTTTTATGGAGGATTATTATTTTTTGTTTTTGTGGTGCTGGCAGGTATTTGCTTTTTCTGCAAAATAAATTTCTTCAAACTTTTTTCGTACATCAAAGAACCAATTTTGCTTGCGTTTAGTACGGCCAGTTCAGAAGCGGCAATGCCAAAAACTATTGAGGCCCTCGAAAGTTTTGGTTTGCGTAATCGTACCGTAAGTTTTGTTTTGCCATTGGGATACTCGTTTAATTTAGACGGCTCTATTATGTACATGACCTTTGCCACCTTATTTATTGCGCAGATGTATGGCATTGATATTTCTTTTGGCGACCAAATTCAAATGATGCTAGTTCTTTTAATTACAAGTAAAGGTATGGCCGGTGTGCCGCGCGCTTCTTTAGTTGTTATTGCGGGCATGTTGGCTATGTTTCATATTCCGGTAGAAGGTCTGTTACTCTTGTTGGCGGTAGATCAGTTATTAGATATGGGCCGCTCGGCAACTAATGTTGTTGGTAATGCCGTTGCCTCTGCCATTGTAGATAAATGGGAAAAGTAGCGATTTGGTGAGTTGAAAATTTACTGATTGAAATCTCCTTTCCTTAAAACCTTTTCGCCTTCGTGCCTCCTTGGCGGAGCGTTAAAAAACCTTCACTTTAGGGCATAAAAAAAGGGTAAGCTACTTTCATCGCACCGCTACAACCGCGTACCCTTGCTCCGTTCCCGTCCTGGGGGAGTCAGCAGGAGCTGGTCGTGAAAGACTTACCCGCTGCAAAAATAGCAAAATTTCTGCAGTCTCGCAGGCTATAATGACACGAATTTCACGAAATTTTTGTGGGTGAGTTTGTTAATTCCTGTTAAAGTGTAAAACAATCTTCCCAATTGCCCGTTTCTAAATAAAAAACAGCGAAAATCATATAAAACCTGCGGCCTCCGCGTGCCATTAGCCAGATTTCTTAAATCCGATAAAAATTGCAAACTTTGCCCTTTATGCAAATCTCCATTGTTATCCCCCTTTTAAACGAGGACGAGTCGCTGCCCGAGTTGCACGATTGGATTGTTCGTGTAATGAAGGAGCATAATTTTACCTACGAAGTTATTTTTATTGACGATGGCAGTAAAGACAAAAGCTGGCAGGTAATTGAAAATCTTGTGGCGCAGAACTCTGCCGTTAAGGCTATTAAGTTTCGTCGCAATTACGGTAAATCGGCAGCTTTGCATTTGGGTTTTGAAGCTGCTCAGGGCGATGTGGTTATTACCATGGATGCCGATTTGCAGGACAGCCCCGATGAAATACCGGATTTGTATAAAATGATTACTCAGGATAATTTTGATTTGGTGAGTGGTTACAAGCAAAAGCGTCACGATCCTATTACTAAAACTATTCCCACTAAATTATTTAATTGGGCCACGCGAAAAATGAGCGGCATTAAGCTGCGCGATTTTAATTGCGGACTGAAGGCTTATAAAAAAGATGTTGTAAAAAGTATTGAAGTATATGGCGAGATGCATCGCTACATTCCGGTTATTGCAAAATGGGCGGGCTTTAGTAAGATAGGCGAGAAGGTGGTGCAACACCGCGAGCGTAAATACGGCTATACTAAATTTGGCTTAGAGCGTTTTATAAATGGCTTTTTAGATCTGCTTACCATAACTTTTATTTCAAAATTCGGTAAACGCCCAATGCATTTATTCGGCACGCTGGGCACTTTAATGTTTGTGTTGGGCTTCGGACTTGCTTTTTGGCTTGGGGCAGAAAAATTATATGCTGTTTATCAGAATGAGCGCATGCCTTTGGTGACAAGCAATCCCTGGTTTTTTATTGCCTTAACCACAATGGTTTTAGGAACACTTTTATTTTTGACCGGTTTTTTAAGCGAACTTATTTTACGTAACTCTTCGGTAAGAAATAATTATTTACTGGAGAAGAAAATCAATCTTTAATTATTTTTTTGGTTACCGAACCGTTAGCTGTTTTTACAGTTAAAAAATAAATCCCGTTTTCTAGATCTGAAATTGCAATAATGGTTTCTGTTTTGTCTCGTATAATTTCTTCTCTTGTAATTTTTCCAAGAATATCTGTGATGATAACTTTTGTAATTTCTTTAGCGCATCTCACATTTAAAAATTCCTTAGCCGGATTCGGGGAAACTTCAAAATTTGTCAATGTATTTTTTTCTACACCTGTTGTGCCGCAAACGTTTGTTAATTTAGAATTATAAAAGTTTGTATAAATAGTTTCCTGTGATGCAGTAACAAAAAACGGTGCTGCATGTGGTTGCCCGGGAGCGAGAGCTACAGATGCACTTACACCGGCTGCTATTAATGAATTATATAATTCGTTGCTTTGTCCGTATGGAACGGTACAATCTGTCATACCATGCGCAAGATAAAAAGGTGGGCAATTGGCAGTAATGTAAGTCATTGGATTTGCAGCATTGGATTTTGGCGGACAAATTGAAATCTGACAACCTAATAATTGTGTTTCGGGAGAAGTTGGAGAATCATGCACCAATGGTGTTCCTGAAGTACAAGATTGGGCCATTTGCCCATCGGCAGAAAGAAAATCGTAGATGCCGTACAAACTGACAACTGCATGTACCCGGCTGGTAGAACCTGTACTTCCTAAATGTTTGCCCTCAAAAGGGGTGTATCCATAACTTGTAGCAAGTAAAGAGGCTAAGTGGCCGCCGGCCGACATTCCCATAAGTCCCACGTTACATGTATCAATAAAGTATTGGCTTGCATGTGCTTTTAAAAAGCGTATGGCCGTTTTGCAATCATAAATTTGGGCCGGGAATAAGCTGTCTCCGCTTAAACGATAATTAATGTCGGCGCAAATATAACCTGCGTTGTACATCCCGGTAAAAAACGGAATAGTATTTTGATTTTTGGCTCCGCCTGCCCAACCTCCGCCATGTATAAATACGATTAAAGGTTTTTTTGTTGTGGTGCCTGCCGGAATGTAAATATCCATCTTTTGTTTTATGTAATTATTTCCAACATAATCAACATCCGTATAATTTGCGATTATTTGTGCATTTGCAAATGGGGTGATAAACACAAAAAGAAGGGCAATAAGTAAATTCTTTAGTTTGTAAGATTGATTCATGGCGGTTGTTTTAAGGGTAAAATTTGTTTCCTTTACTATAAGACAGGCGTTTGGTTTAAAAGGTTGCCTGAAGACCAGGTTATTTTTTCTCTTCTTTACCTGCACTAAACGGCACATCGCAAGTTTCTAATTCAAAGCAATAATTTATTTCCATTTTATTTCCAATTGGTATATCCTCCAAAAACATAATTTTCATTAGATTTACATGGCGTATGAAAAAACTACTATTAACTCTTCTTTCTCTATCAATACTCAGTACTCAATACTCTTTTGCTCAGCAAAGCCGTATCGATTCCTTTCTTACTTTATTAAAGACTGATAAACCGGACACAGAGAAAGTCATTATCCTGAATAATTTATGTCATGAGTATATGGCCATCGGCTCTTATAACGATGGATTAAAATACGGAAACATGGCTCTGCAACTGGCCAAGCAATTAAATAAACCCTTCAGCAAAGTCATAACAAGTTCTTATCACGGTATAGGAACTATTTATTATTACCAGGGCAATTATCCTGAAGCTTTAAAAAATTATTTTTCCGCATTAAAAATACAGGAACAGATCAGCACTAAAAATCCAAATGACAGAGACAATAAAAAAGGTATAGCCGCTACTTATAATAATATCGGACTTATTTATTGGAACCAAAACAATTACAAGGAAGCGCTGAAAAATTATATTGCTTCCTTAAAAATTGGTGAAGAATTAGGGGATAAACAGGGTGTGGCAGATTCTTATAACAATATTGGAAATATTTATGCCAACCAAGGCGATTATCAGGTGGCCTTGAAAAATTATTTTGCTTCGTTAAAGATACAGGAAGATATTGGAGAAAAATATGGTGCTGCCAATGCCTATAACAATATCGGTGCTATTTATATGGATCAGGCTGAAGCAATGAGAAAGTCGGAACTAAACCATAAGGCAGATTCTGTACTTAACAAATTAACAGACGCATTAAAATATTATTTGATCGGATTAAAGTTATACGAAGAAATCGGAAATAAGAATGGGTCTATTACTTCTTTTATCAATCTTGGTGCGGTTTATATTAAACTTGCCGGAACAGATTCGCGTCCTAACGGAAACAGGTTAAACAAGGCAAAAGATTATTTAGATAAAGCTATAAAAGTTAGTAAAGAAATAGGAAATAAGGATGCAATTAAAGATAGTTATGCAGGACTCGCTATTTTAGACAGCACACAAGGTGATTTTAAGGCGGCTTTCGAGAATCACAAACAATATATTATTTACAGAGACAGCATCAATAATGAAGAAGCAAAAAGCCAAATGATACAAAGTGCAATGACTTACGATTTTGAGAAAAAAGAATTGGCTACGCAGGCTATTCAGGATAAAAAGGATGCGGTTGTAGCTACGGAGAAACGCAGGCAAGGATATATCTTGCTTCTCGTCTCTTGTTTTCTGGTTCTTGTATTTGTGTTTGCTGTATTTGCTTATAGAAGTTATTTACAAAAAAGGCGCGCCAACAAAACTCTGGAAGAAAAAAATATTGTCATTGCAGGGCAGAAAAAAATAGTGGAAGAGAAAAGTCTTTTGATTACTGACAGTATAGAGTACGCAAAAAGTATTCAGGATGTTATTTTACCTGAGGAAGCATTGCTGAATGAGAAACTGGCCGACTGGTTTGTATTTTTTAAACCAAAGGATGTAGTTAGCGGCGATTTTTATTGGGCAAAGCCTGTGAAGGATAAAATTTTTATTGCGGCTATTGATTGTACGGGCCATGGAGTGCCCGGCGCTTTTATGAGCCTGATGGCTTTTAATATGCTCGAGAATATTATTATAAAAAAAGAATTTTCGCAGCCTTCATTGATACTTGATGAACTGAATGCCCAGGTATTAAGCATTTTGCATCAACAAACGGAAAATGCTTCGGCAAAGTACGGTATGGATATAACACTGATAGAAATTGATAGAAAAAACAATAAAGTTGAATTTGCCGGGGCACATAACCCTTTGCTAATTGTCTCTCAGAATGAAAATTTCTCACCGGTGCGGGAGATGCCGAAGGGAGAGGGGGCAGGCCGGAGCATTTCTTTAAACGCAAAACCCGGAGCCACGTTGAATGAAGTTAAAGCCGATAAAACCACCATCGGCATGGCTCGAGAAAAATTTACGAATCATACCCTCGCCGTGCAAAAAGGCGATATGCTTTATTTATTTACCGACGGTTATCCCGACCAAAAGGGCGGTGCGCAAAACAAAAAGTTTTTTGCCGCTACCTTTAAAGAACTTCTGGTTTCGGTCTCCCAAAAAGATTGCCATTCTCAAAAAGAGGTTTTGCAAAGTACTTTTAGCGAGTGGAAGGGAGCAGGTGAGCAAATTGACGATGTTTTAGTAATGGGACTGAGAATATAGAAGCCTTCTATTTTTCTTTTAGAATAATTTATTTCTCAAAAAAACAAACTCAATTACTTTTTCTCCCCCTTAATCGTCATAAAAGGTACATCGCAAGCTTCTAATTCAAAATTTGCAATTATTTCCTGCCATTTTATTTTTATCTCCGCTTCGCTGGGTTGCATGTAAATTTTTTTAATCTTTCCGTCGGGCATCGTATAATCAAAATCGGTAGTTAAGGTTTGCGGCCCCTCAAAACTAAAAGGCTCCTTAAAATTTTCGGCAAGGTCAATATCTTTTATGTGTATTTTTTTGCCAAGCACATTTGTGAATAGTTCAAAAATTGCACGCACCACTTTTATTTCTATTTGGTTCAGTGTTTTGTTATAGCTTATTTTAATATCTCCGGGCACCGCAATACGATAGGTAAACGGGCCCACATTTACTTTTACATCACAGGTAAAAGATGAGCTGTCGGGCCGAATTTTCATTTTAAAATTTTTGGCCGTATAATGGTATTTTCCTGTGATAAAAAGCACTTCGTAATCCTTGGTTCCGCTTATGGAGTCGATGCATTTTAAAACTTTATTGATTGTTTCTTCGTGTATGATAACTGTAAAATCGTTAGGCAACTTAGTTTGAGCTATAAGCTTACTGCTTAACAGGAGGATAATGAGTAAGTGCTTCATAATTTCCAACAAAAATAATCTAATTACCTATTATACCGTTAAAATGTAGAAATTATCTTTAAACACGATATTTTAAATGGTTTTAACAGTAAGCTTATGTACTTTTGTGAAAGGTGAAAAAAGCAGGTGCCATAATGTTGTTTTGTTTAGTGTTCTGTGCTTTTTTAAGTAAGGGGCAAACCAATAGTCATTTGCGCCTAATTGCCGGTATGCTTGATTCTATTAAAAGCATGCAAACTGTTCGTTTTAAAGTGGTGGCCTTAGAACGCACAAACGGAACCTATTACAAAGCAACATCCGAAAATAAAATAAATGTAAAACCCCGTAAAATATATCTTGTTAATACGGAGAAAAAACTTGAAATTTTATTTGCCACCGGCGAGCATAATAGCAAAGCAGTTGTAAAGCCGCATGTGTTTCCGTATATCACTATGCAACTAAATCCCACCGGCAACCTGATGCGCAAAAACCAGCACTACACCATCAACGAGCTGGGCTTTGATTTTATAGGGAAAAGTATTGCTCTTGCACTGAGTAAAGAAAAAGGCGACTTCGCAAAATGTCTTACCTATATGGGCAAGACAGAAAAAAACGGTTGCGCTTGTTACCTGTTTGTATACGAAACAAAAACATATCCTTATTTTGAGTACACTGTTAAAGAAAAAGAAACCGTAACCTCAATTGCAACAAGGCTTAACGTACATGATTACATGTTGCGCGTAAAAAATGATTTGTGCAACGAATTTAATTACCTGAAAGCGGGCAGTAAAATACAAGTGCCTGTTTATTATTGCAAAAAAGCAGTTTTCTATCTCGACGAAAAAACACTTTTGCCGGTTAGCGTAAGTATTTTTGATGATATCGGCTTACTTGAGAATTATGATTTCTATAATATCATTTTAAATAAACCCTTCGAAGCAAACGAGTTCAGTAAAGACTACAAGGATTATCATTTTTGAGGGCTATTCTCTCCGTACAAAAATAATTGCAACTCTTCTGTATCATTTATATATTTTCCGATTATTTTTTTGTCTTTGTCAATTACAAATATTTGCGGAGTGGCAGTAACACTATAAATGTAAGTGTAATTGGCTTTCATTTCGGGGTCAATAAAATGTGTGCCGGGTAATTTAAACTCTTTTAATTTTTCTTTCCATTTGTCTTCGTCGGGCGTGGCGCAGGCAGTAATTAAATTTACTTTAGGGTGTTTTTTTAGCCAAGCGGCTAATTTGGGAGTTTCTTCCAGGCAATGCTTGCAATCGTAAGCCCAAAAATAAAGTACGGTTAGTTTATTTATTTTTTGATGTAGCGTAATTTCTTTTCCGCTGCTGTCAAGCGCGGTAAAATCCGGACAAATACTTCCTACAAATAATTTTTTTAATTGATCGCTACGGCGAATCATATTACTTATTTGTTCTTTTGTTAACCACCAGCATTTCCCTTTTTTATAATATTCCTCTACTAAATGCACAAAAGCTTTATTCTGCCCTTTAACATCTGATTTTTCGAAATAAGAACTTAAATAATAAAGGCTCCACTTAAAATTCTCTTTCCCTGCTGCGGCTTTTTTTAAAATCATGTCGCAGGCAGCAATTAATGAATCGCCGTTTTGCACAACATAAACACTAAGGTACTTTTCATATTTATTAAATAGTATCGGCGAGTAAGCTAATTTTTCATCCGTAAAATTTACATTGTCAAAAAAATGCTTTTTAAAATTCTGATAATGTACAGCCGTATTGCTGATGTGCTTTAGCTCTGGCCTTAACTCAGCGGCAATAAGATCCGCAAAAAAAGTGTATTTGTTTTTTTCTATAAATTGTTTCTTAATTAATTCTTCCTGCTTTACATAAACATCGCCCATTAACCTAAAAAGCTTCAAAGAATCGGCGGGGTAGTAAGGCGATTGCGATTTTTTAAGAACCAACTCTCTCTGGTAATTGTTAAAATTAATTTTGCGCAAAAAGTCATAATATGCATTGTTCTCTTTACTCCCGGTAAAAGAAGTTTTCCCGCTTATGTCTGCCGTATCAATGTTTATCGTAAAAATATTCTCGTCGGTCAGCAAAAACTCTAAAGCTTTTCTGGGCGTTAGGTATACTATAAAAACGCCTCCCGTAAGCTGATATCCCTTCTCAAAAATCGCCGTTCCTTCGGCATTTGTCATAGAAGTGTCAAGGGGGTACCGATTATCTCCATAAACGTACCACATATAAACTTTGTGTTCTTTAAGATTGGATTTTAATGTAATTTTGTAGCCGTTAACCGCAGTTAAAGAAAAAGCGGTAAGCATACCAAACAAAACACCCATGGCCTTCCGCAGTATTTTTCCTTTTTTGCTTCCTCTCATTGTAACCCTTATAGAGTATTATTTTTTTACCGGAGTGCAAACCATTATTAAAGATTTTGCCCCATCGCGT
The DNA here is from genome assembly GCA_038214655.1 of Bacteroidia bacterium. Taxonomy (GTDB): domain Bacteria; phylum Bacteroidota; class Bacteroidia; order B-17B0; family Aurantibacillaceae; genus PALSA-968. The sequence goes on from JBBQRR010000032.1 coordinate 10,429, forward strand.
AAATTTACAATACAAATCGTTTACTGGGTAATTTCCGGCATAACAATTTTTGTATTTACTTTTTCGTTGTTTTGGCCGATACAGGATTGGCCCTCGTTTTTCAGGGCGTATGTGGTGTCTATTCTCTTTGTTTTGTTTGTTTCTAAACTTATTGGATGTGTTTTTTTACTGGTGGATGATGCTTTGCGCATCTTTCGTTGGGGCTATCAGTTTGCAACAACATTTAGTGAGCCTGAGAAGAGAGAAGGAATCTCGCGGTTAAAATTTCTGGCTTATTTATCGGGCACTTTTTTTGCGATTCCTTTTGTTTCTCTTTTTTACGGAGCTGTGCGCGGCGTTTTCAGATACAAAACACATACGGTAAAATTAAATTTTCCGAATCTGCCTGAAGCTTTTGATGGATTAAAAATTGTGCAGATATCCGACATACATACCGGAAGTTTTGCCGATGATACTTCGCATTTGAATACTGCTTTTGATAAAGTAATGGAATTAAAGCCGGATATTATTTTCTTTACCGGCGATTTAATAAACGATAGCGTTAGAGAAACTGACGGATACATGCAAGTGTATCAAAAATTAAAAGCGCCAATGGGAGTTTACGCTATTTTGGGTAACCACGATTATGGGGATTATTTAGAGTGGCCGGATGCGGAAGCTAAAAAGAAAAACTTAGATGATTTAAAATTAGTGCATAAAGAAGCAGGGTGGAGATTGATGCTTAACGAACATATTGCATTAAAAAAGGGAGATCAAGAAATTGCTTTGATTGGTATTGAAAATTGGGGAGCCAATATGCACTTTACCAAATACGGTAAAATGGATGTGGCCTATAAAGGCGCTGAAAAATATCCGTTTAAAATTTTACTTTCGCACGACCCGTCTCATTGGGGAAAACAGGTTAAAGCAGAATACCCTGATGTGGATATAACTCTTAGTGGACACACGCACGGTTTTCAGTTTGGTGTAGAGATACCCGGCTTTATTAAGTGGAGCCCTGTGCAATGGATTTACCCGCAATGGGCAGGTTTGTATAAGCACGGCAAACAATTTTTATACGTAAACCGTGGCCTTGGCTGCGTTGGCCGCGAAAAGGTTTCTATCTACAAAGGTCGCGTGGGCATCTGGCCGGAGATTACGCTTATTGAGCTGAAGAAGGGTGCGATTTCGGTTTAGCTTGTTTGTTATTATTGAAAAAAATTAGTTCGCAAACGCTTCGGAAATTTTAATATCTATATTATCAAATTTTGTTACGTAATCTTTTAAATCGATATCCATCCATTCCAAGAGATTGTATATTTCTTCTTTGACATGCTGAGCATGTGAAAAATCAATTGTAATATTATTAAAACAAATTGCTTCATTGTGATAAATCCGATTGCGGAATTCGCGAATATCTTTAAGCGCACTTGCAATATTGATTCTATTAACTTGTGACGGTTTCTTTGGAAAGCAATGAATTACCGATCCCGCTATTAATTTGTAATGTCTGGGTTCAAAAAGACTTGTCCAAAATCCAAATGTTTGTTCAGATATAATTTTTCCTGGAGTTATAGTTCCTCTTGTATTACGTTCTGCATTCATAACTTGATCTTTCATCCAGTATTTGTTTCCAAGAGAAGCATCGTTCATAAATCCTGTTTTTTGATTGATAATCCAAGCAGAATCTACAAAATGAGTTGTTAGATTATCGTTAATTGAATTTCTGAGAAAAATTTCAAGTAGATTCATTATTGGATAAAAAGCTTGAGAAACATATAAGTTTGCCTCATAGAGCTTTATGGCTTTTTCCTGAGAATTGGCACAGCTAACAAGAAATCTCGCTAGTCTAGGCTGCGAAACATATTGCTCTAATTTCTGATAATCCATAAACCAAAGATATTTATAAAATTATAACTAATATAATTATTTGAAATTCAATACTATAAGTTGGTATTATGAAGATAATGATTGATAAAATTGATAACTATTACTTAAAATTAAGTACCTTTGTATTGTAATGGTTGGTCAAGCCTCTTCCCGAAAGGGTAACGTAACCAAGCAGAAGATACAAAAACCTCTGAGAAGTCAGAGGTTTTTTTATTTCGGATAACAAGTTGAAAAAAGGAGCGCTTAGTGCTTAGACACTAAATGCAATAATTTTTTTAAAAATAATTCGTGAAATTCGTTTCTCTATTTCTCCAACACTTCGCAAATGCATCTAAAACCAATCCATGGCTCAGGCTTTTTGTATTTGTTATCGATGGTGTAACAATACGTAAGCGAGTTGATGGTGTATGCGCCTTTTGAGTTTTCGGTACGCTCCAAACTAAAAACGGGCATCGAGTAATTTAAACCTTTAATAAGGCTGTCGGCAATCATTTCGCTAACGTTGCCCATCATTTGTTCTAAACCATAGCGGTTGCATTTGCCCGAATAAACTTTTACGGTAGGGCAGCCGACTTCTATTGCTTTTTCACATTTTTTATCAATGGCTTTAAAATCTTTGATAAAATAATTATGGTACTCAAGCGTATTGTTTACCGGCACATTGTAATACGTTAAACTTTCGTATCCCATCGGGAAATTACAATAATCCAGTCCTGCCGCCGCGGCGTATTCCCATTCTTCTTTAGAGGGTAAACGGTATTTTACTTTTTTGGGAGCTTTGGCCGCATAATTGCTATCGGCACTGTATTTAAGTTTGTTGGCTCTTATATAAAGAAATTCATTTACGCGGTCAGTTCTCCAATTACAAAACTCAATAGCCTGCTCGTACGAAATTCCTACTGCAGGATAATCTCTGTATGCAGGATAATCGTGGTAATGCGAAATTAATTTATCTGCATTGCCAACGTCGGCATGCGTCCAGCAATTTGTATCGGGCAACATTTTGTTGTACATCGTTGGTTTTTCTCTTTTTTCCCAATACAAAAACTCTAACCACGAAAAATTGCTTACTTCGGTTTCGTCTATAAACAGATTATCGCGCAGCCAAGCTGTGCCTGGCGGAGTAATTTTTTGCGCAGGAATTTTTCTTACCGCATCAAAACTTTCTTTCTTCCCTATGCAGGAAAAAATAAAAAGGGCTGAAAGGAGTAAAAAAAGTTTTTTCATTTCCTAGGATGATTGCTTGTACTATGTGCAGTTCTATCCATTTTAGGTGGATTATTCAGTGGATAGTTGTAAAATTCACTTTGCATTTTAGCGAACACTTTACCAATTTGTTCCAAGGTGTATCCTTTGTATAAATCGGATGCCTTGACTTTCTTTTTAGAAGCCTTTGCCTTTTCGTTATGTTTAATTTTTGCCATATTAATCAGCTAAGCGCCGCAATAATCTTTTCGGCCAGTTCAATACCTATTCTTTCCTGCGCCTCGTTTGTGGCAGCACCTATATGAGGAGTTAAAGAAATTTTTGGGTGTTTTAAAAGTGTATCGCTTGGCTTTGGCTCGTTTTCAAAAACATCTAAGCCGGCGTGTGCAATTTTTCCCGAATTCAATCCGTTTACCACAGCGGTTTCGTCAATTACTCCGCCGCGAGCTGCATTCACTAACACAACACCGGTTTTCATTTTAGCAATTTCGGTTTCGGTAATTACTTTTCCGCCCGGCACGTGCATGCTAATAAAATCACTCTGCGTAAGCAACTCATCCATGCCAACAGTCTGCACAACTACTTCCGAATTTTTTAATCCGTGTATTTCTAAATTCAATATCGCTTCTTTCACAAAAGGGTCAAAAGCCAAAACTTTCATGCCGCATCCCAAAGCAATTTTCCCAACGCACTGTCCAATTCTACCAAAACCAACAATACCAATTGTTTTATCGCGCAACTCGGTGCCTTTGGCATATGCTTTTTTTAATTCTTCAAACTTTGTATTTCCGTTTACCGGCATTTGTCGGTTGCTGTCGTATAAAAAACGTACCGAGTTAAATAAATGTGCAAACACCAGCTCGGCAACCGAGTTAGAACTTGCGGCAGGAGTATTAATTACATTAACACCTTTTCCGCGGGCATAATCCACATCAATATTATCCATGCCCACACCGCCACGGCCAATTACTTTTAAATTGGGGCAAGCATCAATTACATCTTTACGCACCTTGGTAGCGCTGCGCACGGTAATGGCTACAAAACTTTTATCGTTTAATTCCTGTGCCAGGGCTTCCTGTGCAACCTTATCGGTAATAACGGTAAAGCCCGCTTTTTCTAAAAGTTGTTTTCCGGTTGCGTCGATGCCATCGTTGGCTAAAATTTTTTTGCTCATAAAATGTGTTTGTTGTATTACGAGAGCAAAGATGTGCGTAATAAACCAATGCCGCAAGTAAGCTTTTTTGTTTTTTTAAGTATTTTTTAAGATTCCTTAACAGATAGCGGCATGGCTTTGGCTTACCTTTATTATAACTTATCCAATGAAAACCATCGCTCTCACTATAATTACGCTCTTGCAGTTTAAAACGTTCTCACAAGGAAATCTGGTGCTAAACGGTGGTTTTGAAGCGGAAGTGCAGTCTAATCCTTCGCAAACACGTAACTATTGCTATAAAAGAGAAAAACTTCTTGTAAAAAGCTGGTATCAGCCCACCTGCGGCTCGGTTGATTATTATAATTCCGACAGCTCTTCCATCTGCGGAACTCCACTACATTATGCGCATAGTGGACAAGGGAGAATGGGTATTGTGCTCGACCGCGACCCTTTGCCCTATATCCGGCTCGAAAAAGAGTTGCCGTATTACAAAGAATATATTCAAACCAAACTTACCAAGAGCCTCGAAAAAGATAAATACTACAAACTTGGTTTTTATATTGTTTTAGATAAGCGCAGCCCCTACAAAGCTTCTTCGGTGGGTGCTTATTTTTCGAAAGATTCTCTTGTAGGAAAACCTAAACTTGATAAGGATTCTCTGCACGAGAACGGTATTCCGCTGGATGAAAATCCAGGAGTGGAAACAAGAAATGACAGCCTTCTGTCTTCAACCAACCAATGGGTTTACATACAAGGCTATTACAAAGCAAAGGGCGGAGAAAGATTTATGACTTTGGGAAGTTTTGGCCCAAATGCAGCGAGGCCAGTTGAGGAATCGCCCTTTTACAATTATGGTGTATTTTACCCCGCAGCTTATTACTACATCGATGATGTTTCGTTATATGATGCGAATGACACAGTTAGGGTAAACCGAGAATTTAATAAACCTTATAACAATCTTGTTTTGGTTTTAGATGTATCCGAATCTATGCAGGAAAAAGGCAGAATACAGGCGCTTAAAAAAGGGGTAGATAGCTTGGTGAGCTTGTTAGGGTACAATGAAACAATTTCGGTAATTACTTTTGAAGCATCACCAAAGATCCTGGCTGAAAATGTTAGTTGGGCGCAGCGGACTAAACTCGTAGAAAAAATCGACAGTTTAAAAGCAGGTGGCGGAACCAATGTAAACGCCTCCATAAACAAAGCGTACGAAATTATTAACAAAACCTTTATTGAGGGAGGAAATAACCGTGTTGTTTTTATAACTGATGCGGGCTATGAACTTTCTTCCCATAGTAAAAAAATTATTGCAGCAAATTATTCCCAAAAAGGAACTCATTTTTCAACGCTCATTTTCAATAACATAAAATTCAGACATCTTAAAAAAACTTGCCGAAGGACAAAAGGGATTTACGCGAATACGGCAACAGAAAATTTTACTTCCTGTTTAAAATATCAATTGGAGCAGCCTATTACAAAAAAAATATCCGGCAAAAATAAAAGCAACGAATATTCGGGTAAAATCGATTATAATTATTCGGGGTGGACACCTCCTATGCAAACGAAAAAAAGTGCAAGAGTTAAATCCAAGGCATTTATTGTTGTATTAGCGCTTCTGGGAGCTATGCTTCTTATCGCAAAATAAAGGGCTTATCAATTATTAAGTTATTTTAAGATTCGTTAACAGATAGCGGCATGGCTTTGGCTTACCTTTATTAAAATTTACACTATGCAAGCTAAAATCGTATTTCTTGTTTTTTTGCTTCCTGCGATTGCCTTTTCGCAGGTAAATCTGGTACCAAACCCGAGTTTTGAAGAAACTATGCCGCAAGCCATAATGAAAGGCTTTAGCTATAATACTAAGGGCCGCCCGGTGGTAAAATACTGGTGGCAACCTACAAATGGCTCGCCCGAATTCTTTAATTCAGAGCACTCTACTCTCTCCTTAAACGAGCCCGTTCATAATGCACGTACAGGCAAAGGCCGCATTGGTATTTTGGTAGATGATATAGATGACCCCGCAACAGGCAATAACTGGGATCCCAAAGAATACGTGCAAACCAAACTTATCAAACCACTTGAAAAAGGAAAAATGTACAGCGTTAATTTTTTTATTGTGCTCGATAAAAGGTCGCCTTACTGCACTTCAATTGGTGCCTGCCTCACAAAAGATCAAATTACAAACGATAACGGCAGGCTTTACATAAACGAAATGCCGCAGGTTGTTGCCCGAGATCCCGATACAATTGCTAATAATACCGAATGGCGCCTTGTGCACGGATATTATAAAGCCCAGGGTGGAGAACAATACCTCACTTTGGGAAATTTTGGAAACGAGCGCGCTATGTCGCTTACCAGAATGCATATTTTCTTTCAGCACGAAAATGTAATGAGCGACGAATCGTATTATTACCTCGATGATGTTTCGGTATATGAAGTAAAAAACCCCGAAGAAGATGATTATAAAAAACTGGTGCAGCAAAGTAACGCTACAAAAGCATTTAATAACCTGGCTTTGGTATTGGATGTGTCGCAGTCGATGAACAAAGATGATAAAATTAAAAGCCTTAAAGAAAGTGTTGATTCACTAATAAGTACGCTTGATACCAATGAAACTATTTCTATTTTAACTTTTGATGCTTCACCAAAAATTTTGGCACGCGGTATAAAAGTTGCCAATAAACAATACATTATGAATACAATCGACAGCCTTAAAACGGGCGGCGGCACCAATGTAAACGCAGCCATTAAAAAAGCGTACGAAATTATTGACAGCACCTATGCCATAGGCGGAAATAACCGTGTTATTTTAATTACCGATGCAGGGTTTAAAGTTTCTACGCATAGCCGCGATGAGATAGCCGCGTATTACAAAGAAAAAAATGTAGTTTTTTCGACACTTATTTTTAACGATGTAAAATACCATAAACTGAAAAAAATGTGCAAACATACCGATGGCATATACGCCAATGTTAGCAGCAATAGCTTTAAAGAGGCTCTTGACCAACAAGTGGAAAGCCGCCCGATTGAGGACTATACCACTCCCGTAAAAATGCATCATGCTGCGGGTGCGGGCATTTATGTGGCCATGTGTGCTTTACTGGTAGTTGCTGCTTTTTTATAGTAATCTTTGTTAACTTTGCGTATGCTTATTAAGCCATATTGCAATAGTCTTACCGCATACAGCAGATTTATTACCCGCGAGGTAAAAGTGGGTAAATTGGGCATTGGCGGCAATAATCCCATTCGTTTACAATCAATGACCACTACCGATACCATGGATACTATGGCTACGGTTGAGCAAAGTATTAGAATGATTAAAGCGGGCTGTGAATTGGTGCGTATTACTGCGCCCAGTATAAACGAAGCAAAAAATTTAGAAGTAATAAAAAAAGAATTGCTGGCGCGCGGATATGATACGCCCATTTGTGCCGATATACATTTTACACCCAATGCTGCCGAGTGGGCCGCGCGTATTGTAGAAAAAGTGCGCGTAAACCCGGGTAATTACACCGATAAGAAAAAGTTTGAAGAGATAGAATATACCGATGCTACTTACGAAGCAGAATTAGAAAGAATTCGCCAGCGTTTTACTCCGCTTGTAAAAATTTGTAAAGAACACGGCACTGCAATGCGCATTGGCACTAATCACGGTTCTTTAAGTGATAGAATTTTATCGCGCTACGGAGATACTCCGCTTGGAATGGTAGAGAGTGCCATGGAATTTTTGCGCATTTGCGAAGACAATAAGTATTACGATATTATTATAAGTATGAAAGCCAGCAACACGCAAGTGATGGTGCAGGCGTATCGTTTACTGGTGCAGCAGATGATTGAGACAGGGAGAAATTATCCTTTGCATTTAGGTGTTACCGAAGCGGGTGAGGGAGAAGATGGAAGAATTAAATCAGCAGTAGGTATTGGCACCTTGTTGGAAGATGGCTTGGGAGATACTATTCGTGTTTCATTAACGGAGGAGCCCGAGTTTGAAATTCCGGTTGCAAAGATTTTGGCTGACAGGTACAGTCGCCAGTCGGCAGTAAGCAGCAAGCAGTCGCTAGAAACTAGTTTGGAATTGCCGTATAATCCTTACGAATACGAGAGAAGGCACACGGATGCAGTATTTAATGTCGGTGGAAAAAATGTTCCGAGAGTGTTAGCAGATTTTAGTGCTAAAGAAAAAATTAATCCTGCCACATTTTTTGCCTGCGGATATAATTACTCGGTGCCATTAGATAAATGGAATCTTTCTGATCAGGCAGCAGATTTTGTTTATGCCGGCGATAATGTTGTTGAGTTTGAATTGCCCGGCACATTGGGAGTAATTTACAATTCAGAAATCTGGAAAAATAATTCTTCTCAAAAACAAGCTTACCCTTTGTTTTGCGCCGATGAATATTTTCGTTCTGATAAAAAATCTGATAAATTAAATTTTGTAGCTTACGATTTTGATTCTCTTAAAACTTTTTTTTCTTCATCTTCTCAAACTTCTCGTACCTCAAACCTCGCACCTCGTACCTTTGATACGAAAGTCGTCCTTGTATTCGATACATTTTCTCAAACCGCAATGTCTGAGCTAAGACAAATGTTCGTTCTTCTCGAAAAAAATAATTGCAAAGTTCCCGTTATCATCAAAAGAAATTTTAAAGATATTTCCGAAGAAAGCTTTCAACTATTTTCCTCAACAGATATCGGCGCGCTTTTATTAGACGGCATGGGTGATGGCGTTTGGATTAAACAACAAAATTGTACTTCGCCAAAAAATTGTAATTCAACCGCATTCGGAATTTTGCAAGCTGCACGAACCCGAATTTCTAAAACCGAATATATCTCTTGTCCCTCTTGCGGTCGCACGCTTTTTGATCTGCAGGAAACAACTGCCAAAATCCGTTCGGTTACCGACCACCTTAAAGGGATTAAAATTGGTATTATGGGCTGCATTGTAAATGGCCCCGGCGAGATGGCCGATGCCGATTACGGATACGTAGGTACAGGTCCCGGTAAAATCTCTTTATATAAAGGTAAAGAGGTGGTTAAGAAGAATGTACCCAGCGAAAATGCCGTAAACGAGCTCATTAATTTAATCAAAGAAAACGGCGATTGGGTAGAAAAACCCGTACTCGTTTAGTTTATTATATTTGCATTATGGCGGACGAAAATATTAAGGTAGGAATTAGTCAGGGAGATATTAACGGGATAGGGCTTGAGGTGGTTTTAAAGACTTTTCTTGAGCCTGAATTGTGTGATATCTGTACGCCTATATTATTCAGCTCGCAAAAAACAGTTGGGTTTTATCGCAAAGTAATGGGGCTTGAAGAATTGAACTTTAATGCTACCCGCGATTTAAAACAACTGAATAATAAAAAGCCAAACGTATTTGTTTGCTACGAGGAAGAAGTGCAGATAGAGATGGGCAATTCAACGCCAACCGGTGGCAAGTACGCACAAATTTCTTTGCACAAAGCTTGCGAAGCAGCTAAGGCAGGTTTGATTGATGTTTTGGTTACGGCGCCCATTAACAAACATAATATTCAGTCGGAACAATTTAAATATCCCGGCCATAGCGAATTTTTAGCATCGTTCTTCGGCTTTGAAAAAGGCGCTATGATGCTGATGTGCAGTGATGAATTAAAAGTAGGATTAGTTACCGGGCATGTGCCCGTTCAAAATATTTCTCCGCTAATTACAGAAGAAAGGCTTACCGATAAATTGCAACACCTGAACAAAACGCTTAAGTGCGATTTTGCTATGCAGCAACCAAAAATTGCGGTGCTTGGTTTAAATCCGCATGCGGGCGACAGAGGTACTTTGGGAACTGAGGATGAGGCGGTAATTAAACCTGTTATCGAAAAATTGAAAAACGAAATGCAGGTCTATGGCCCGTATCCGGCAGATGGATTTTTTGGTTCGGGTGCTTACAAAAAATTTGATGCGGTATTGGCAATGTATCACGATCAAGGATTGATTCCTTTTAAAACTCTTTCGTTTAATAACGGCGTAAATTTTACAACGGGCCTGCCAATCATACGTACTTCGCCCGATCACGGTACTGCTTACGATTTGGCCGGAAAAAATATTGCCGACGCAAGTTCGTTCCGCAAAGCTATTTACATGGCTATAGATATTTACAGAAACAGAAAAATGTATAAAGAAAGCGCTGCAAATCCTTTACCCTTCAGGGCAATGAGCAAAAGCGACGCGCGCGAAAATTAATTTTAATGAAAACTTTAATAGAAAATTTCCCAAACCAACTTACAGAGGCTTTGCAAATTGCAGGAGCTTCAAAAATAAGTATTGGAAAAAATATTCAAAATGTTTTAATTACCGGTCTTGGTGGTTCGGGCATTGGCGGAACCATAGTTGCTGAGCTTGCAAACAAACAAAGCAAAATTCCGGTAAGTGTAAGTAAAGATTATTTTATTCCATCTTTTGTAAATGAAAACACGTTGGTAATAGTTTCTTCTTACTCGGGTAATACGGAAGAAACTATCAGTGCCATGCAACAGGCTATCGAAAAGAAGGCCCAAATTGCATGCATTACAAGCGGCGGTAAAGTAAAGGAGCTTGCCGAAAAAAATAATTTCGATTTAATTTTAATCCCGGGCGGTAGTCCTCCTCGTTCTTGCTTGGGATATTCTTTAGTTCAGTTGCTGCATATTTTAGAGGCAAAACAAATTCTTGTTTTTAATTATAAGAAGCAGGTTGAAGAAGCGATTTCTTTAATGATTTCTAAAAAAGTCGAAATTCAAAAAGAAGCAAAATCTTATGCGGAGAAATTAACTAATAAAATTCCGGTAATATATTGTTTAGGCGCAACAGAAGGTGTTGCCATTCGTTTTCGTCAGCAAATAAACGAAAACAGTAAAATGCTTTGCTGGCACCAGGTAATTCCCGAGATGAACCATAATGAGTTGGTAGGATGGACCGACAAGAATGAAAATTTAGCCGTTTGTATTTTGCGTACCTCTTTTGATTACGAAAGAAATATCAGGCGCCTGGATATTAATAAAACGGTAATTTCTAAATTTACGTCAACTGTTTTTGAAATAATGGGGCAGGGTAGTACTCCTCTGGTGCAAGCACTTTACTTAATTCATTTAACCGATTGGCTTAGCTGCTACATTGCCGATATAAAAAATATCGATCCTGTAGAAGTGAAAATCATTGATTTTCTGAAATCGGAACTGGGAAAGTAACTTTAGGAAGCTATTTCTAATAGGCATAAAATCAATTTTTAGGCTTTATGTTTTGTAAAAAAAGTGCTTATTCTTTAATTTAAGAGTTAAAAATGCTATTTTTGGTATAGCCTATGAGGTATTCAGGCTATTTTGCTAATATGCATAACGAAACAGAATCAGAACTTTTTAACCTTGTTAAAACTCTTACCAAGGGCGAAAAAAGGTATTTTAAGTTATATGCGCACACCCGCTCGGTTCATACCGAGGAATTAAATTACATTACGCTGTTTGATGTAATAGAAAAGCAAAAGCAATATAACGAAGAAAAAATAAAACGTTTGGGCCTTGTGCGCGATGAGCATCTTCCGATGCTTAAAAATTATTTATACAAGCTAATTCTTGAAAGCCTACGGTCGCTTAAAAGTAAAAGCGACGATGTTGATAGCAAAATTTCGGGTTTGTTAGAAAACGCGCGTATTATGCGCGACAAAGGATTAGAAAATGAGCAAATTAAATATTTAATGAAGGCAAGGCAGCTGGCGATAAAATACGAAAGATGGGGAATGGCTCTTGAAGGGATATTTATGGAAAGACGAATAAGGGTTAGAAAAGAAAGTGCAGAGCCATGGAGAAATATTGATAAGGAAACCGAAGAGGTTATGGATGTAGCACCCGCGCCACTTAAAGTTGCGCCTTGTCCGGCACAAACAACAGGAGCATTAGAATTAATACTTACGGTTGGCGTTGGATTTACGGTTAAAGTTACTTGTGCAGAATTAGTACAGCCATTCGTTGTTCCTGTAAGGGTGTATATTGTTGTGGTGCTCGGTGTAACCGAAAGGGTGTTTGTGTTTGCGCTTCCCGGCATCCAAGTATAAGTTGTAGCGCCGCTTCCTGTAAGAATTACAGGGGCAGATGCAGAGCATGTAGTATTTGAACTTGCGTTGGCTAAAACATTTGGCAACGCAATTACATTTACACTTATAGTATCGGTATCAATACAGTTTCCGTTAGCACCTGTTACGGTATAGTTTGTATTTGATGCCGGACTTACACTTAACGTAGCAGTTTGTATTCCTCCCGGATTCCAAGTGTAACTTGTTGCACCGCTTCCTGTAAGTACCGTACTTTGTCCGGCACAAATTGTATTTGATATTGCAGATGTGGTTACAGTTGGATTTGGCGCTACGGTTACTGATACGGTAGTTGTGTTTGTGCAATTGGCAACCGACTCACCGGTGACTGTATAAATGGTAACGCCGGTTGGTGGTATTACCGAAACTGTATTTGTTGTTGCGCTTCCTGCATTGGCACTCCAGGTATAAGTGTTTGCGCCATTGGCTGTAAGCACAGTGCTTTGTCCGCTACAATGTGTAGCAGATGCAGCGGTAACTATTGGTAAAGGATTAACAGTAACAGTAATCTGCGCTGTATCCATGCAACCATTTCCGTCTGTGCCGGTAACAGTATACGATGCAGTTGTTGTTGGAGTAGCTGTTACTGTTGCACCTGTAGTAGAACTTAATCCTCCTGCGGGACTCCACGAATAAGTTACGGCGCCGCTTGCGCTTAATGTAGAAGTTGTTCCCGCGCACATAACAGGTGAGTTGGCTGTTACAACAGGTAAAGCATTAGAAGAAATAGTTACAGTAGCCGTTGTGCTTGCCAAAGTTGCGTCGGTAACGGTTACAGTGTAAACTCCTGCGCAAAGTCCAACGGCAACGGGTGTTGTTTGTCCGTCGCTCCATAAATAAGTATATGTGCTAACGCCATATTGCGGCGTAACAGTGGCTGTGGCGGTGCATTGGCCTGCGCAAACCGAATTTTGAGTAGAAGAAATTGTTGCAATTAATTTTATTCTATCCAATACCCAGGGTGAAAAAGTAGTTTGATTTGGAATTGGGCCAACACTTCCAATGCCAACGGTAACACCTGGATTGCCGGGGCCCGCCTGCGGATCCCAGGCTAAGCCGTTCCAGTGTTGTGCCTTAAATGTATCGGCAGGAACGATGGTTGTATTTTCAATTCCGCGATAAGAAAAAGTTAAATCAGCTGTAACTGTAGGTGATTGTATATCCCAAAATCGATCTATCGCATTGTTTACAGAATCAGGAACACCGGTCATATTAGTAACTGCGCCTACATTGGTGGCGGCAGGGTGCGGCATGTTTTGCGGATTGGTGGTCCAGGTTGACATGCCAATATCTGAATTTGCCGCTGTAGTTTTTTTAAATGTAAATGGAATATAATCTGCTGCCGTACCACCTACGCCAAAAGGAAAAATATAATTTCCGGTGCCTGTGCCCGAAATCCATTTCACAAAATTATATTGCCCTTCAGAATTAATGTGCCCGGCATTACGAATAATGCCGGCCGTGTCTTTTTGATCAACCACCATATAAACATTTGTGGCGGCGGTTCCACCGTCAAGTATAATGTAGGCGCCGTTTAAAACCAATGAATTGTTTTGCGCTGCTAAAAGCAGCGGCAGCACGCTTATAAAAAACGTGAGAAAAACCGAAACATATTTTTTTTCCTTTAGGTAGGCCATGTACTTTCGTTAAAATTATTTTTTAACACTTGCATTTAATAAAAGATCTTCCAACGCCTGTAGTCTGCTGCCGTATTGTGTTTTTAAGTTTGTTATTTCTACTTTTAAATCATCTGTTTGTGTGGCCGAATTTTTTACCTGCGCTTCAAGTTCCTCGATTTTTTTCTGCTGCTCTTTCATAGCTTCTACCAGAATAGGAGTCAGGCGAGAGTAATCTACCGACTTGTATCCGTTTTTATCAGTTGTAACCAACTCCGGGTAAATTTTTTCCAGCTCCTGTGCTACAAAACCAATTTGTTTATCTTTTGTAAATTTTTGTTCCGGAAATTCTTCTGTTTTCCAATAGTAGGTAAGCCCGCTTATTTTTAAAACGTTGGCAAGGCTGTTTGTTAAAGGATTAAAATCTTTTTTGTAGCGAACATCCGAGCAAGCACCGATTCCGCCTGTGTAACAAATATTTCCTATTACATGCAGCGCTTGTGTAGGTGCAGTAGTTCCAATGCCAACGTTACAATTTTTAAGCATAGTAAATCCGGGTAAATTATTGCCAAGCCCGTCGTTGCCATAAAAATCTACCGCAATGTTGAAAAACGAACTACCCGAATTTGAACCGCTGTGCACAGTAAAAGCTCTGTTAGGAGATGTGTTTGATTGAATAACATCAAAATCGCGTTGTGCTACATTCGACCATAAGGTACTTCCCTGTCCGTTAACAAATCGTATTTCTCCGTCAACTTCAAGTTTTGCAGCAGGCGATGTTGTTCCAATGCCTACATTCCCTTCTACAAGTAAACCACTAACGGGTGCGATAGAATTAATAAATGTAGATCCGATTGTTACACCTCCATTGTACCCCGAAGTTCCGTTACCAATAGCTCCAACATTTAGTGCATTGTGAATATCGCCGGTGCAGTTCCAGATATCAACTCCGTCCCAACCGGTTCCAACTCCTTGTAAAACTAATGGACGCGGTAAAACTCCCGATTGCATAGAAGCTATTTGTCCGTAACCCCCGTGATTTCCGCCAACTTCTGTAACAGAAATTGCAACTCTATTAGCAGGGTTAACAACGCCGGTAAAAACAGCCACAGTGGGCATACCATCTAATGGTGCATTGCCTGCAACTGATAGCGCGGCCTGAGGATTAGTAAGCGCAATTCCAACATTGCCCGAAATTATCGCTCCGTTTACGGGCGCCGTATTAACGCCGGCGTAGCTTCCCATTGCGGTTCCGCCATTTACATCAAGCGTATTTATCGGAATAGTAAATAAACCGGTTTTTCCGCTTACAATAAGATCTCTGTAAAATGCCGGATTGCCTCCTGCTAAAACACCCAGTTCTGTATGGCCATCGCTGGCAAATATATTCATGTCGTACGATTGTTGGATAGCACCGTTGCCAAGTGCGGGCATTCTGGTGATGACGAGATTACCCGCGTTTGCAATTGCAAACGGGTTTGCCCCGCTAAAATCCAAGAAGGCAATTGCCGGATTTCTTCCACCGCCGGGACCGCCAACAATAATGTTTGCCCCGTAATTTGAAGTAGACCATTTTGTACTATTAGCCGCAGTGCTGTTTACATGCAGTGCCCCATCAACAGAAGGCGTGCTTGTTCCAACTCCTACATGGCCCGTACTTGTTACTCGCATCCATTCTGTGCTATTGGTTTTAAAAACTAAATCCTGTGCATCGGTTGTACCTAAAAAATTTGTTCCTGCCGTGGTTCCTGCGTTACCAAGTAATAACCAGGCATTATCGCTTCCTAAAATCCGTACCCACTTTGTTCCGTCCCAATAATAATAGCCGGGCGTTACATCATTTAGGGTTGCGTTATTGTAAACCATTAAGCTGGTTACAACGCCGGCTCCTATCGGAGCGTTAGAAGTTGTAATGGTTAAACCAACTCGTGGTATGAGTATACCTTTGTTGTTACCGGGCGCTGCATCTACATCCAAAAGCGCGGCAGCATTTGGAATTGCGCCCGTACTGTTAATACCAATGTTTTGTGCAAAACCAATTGCGGTTAGCAAGAAAAAAAATGCCAGGAATAATTTTTTTGTATAACTCATAAGGTTGAATTTAATTAAAGTTAAAAATAGAGCCTATTTGCTATGAAACCGAATCAATTTCATCTTTCCATTAATAAGCATAACAGCCTATTTTTTATAACAAATAAAGTAAAATGCCTTACCATAGATGGGGAATGGCTGAACGTAGCCTGTGTAAAATAGGTAATTTTATAATAAGCTTAGAGGATAAGGGCAAAGCACTTATTTATCTGCGCATTTACTCTTCTATAATTATAAAAGGGCAGTAAGCGCAGATTTTATTTAATAAGAGAAACCGTTCCTTTTAACTGATGTGGTTCGTCTTTAAAGTTTGTTAGGATAACTTTCCAAACATACACGTCTTCCTGTACAATTTCATTTCCTTTGCCCATAAATCTTCCGTCCCACGATTTATTAATATCATCAGCAAAAAATATTTGCTCACCCCAACGATCAAAGATGTACATCTTAAATGTTTTAATGCCTTCTCCTTTAGCAAAAAAGAAATCATTCGTTCCGTCAGCATTCGGCGAGAAAGCATTTGGTATGTAAATCATATAATCTTCTCCAATCACTACAATTTTTGTAATCGAATCTATGCAACCAAAATTAGAAGTAACCGTTAAGTGAACCGGATAAGAACCCGGCTCTAAATAATTGAACGAAGTATTTTGTGTGGTGGCAGAAGAGTTTTGCGGATCTCCAAAAGTCCAGTTCCAGTTAGAAATTACAGCGCCGCTTGAAGCATCGGTAAAAGTTATATTCGATTCAAAAATAGTTGTGGGCTGCGGTCCATAATTAAAATCGGCGTTTGGAATCGGATATACAACTGTTGTTGCAGTATCTGTGTTCACACAACCATTACCATCCGTAAGTGTAAGAATCGCGTAATAAGTGCCTTGTCCGATATAACAATGGTTAGGCGTGCAATTGTTTGAAGACATGCCGTCACCAAAATTCCAATGACAAGTTCCTGTTGCCGTAGATGCATTTGCAAAATCAACACAAACCGGCGAACAACCTGTAGTCATTTGCGGGCCCACATTTAATACCGGTAACGGATTTACGGTTACAATGGTTGTATCTGTGTTGATGCAGCCATGAATATCAGTTCCTGTTACAACATACGTAGAAGTTGTGGTTGGGTTGGCAGAAACACTTGCCCCAGTTCCTGAACTTAAACCGGTTGTCGGCGACCATGCATACGTGTTGGCACCTGTAACTGTCAATATTGTTGAGCCGGCAACACAAATTGTGCCCGCACTTGCATTAATGGTCGGTAAAGTATTTACTGTTACAGAACAAACGCCGGTGTTATAACAACCGTTTACATCAATTCCTGTAACCGTGTAAGCTGTTGTTGAAGTAGGGCTTGCCGTTACCGGACTTCCTACAGCAGAACTTAAACTTCCGGATGGTGTCCACGAATATGTTGAAGCGCCGTTACCCGTTAAAGTAGTTGAGCTTCCAAAACAAATTACGCCTGAGTTAGCCGTAACATTTGGTAATTGATTCACTGTAACTGATGTTACTCCGAAATTAACGCAACCATTTACATCAGTTCCTATAACTGTATAAGTAGTAGTTACCATTGGTGTTGCACTTACCGGATTTCCTGTGCTGCTGCTTAATGTTGTAGAAGGGCCCCATACATATGTTACGCCGCCGTTTGCAGTTAATGTTGCCGCTTGTTGCGTTACACAAATTGTTGCCGTATTTGCAGTAATAGTTGGAAGCGGATTAATAACAACAATTGTTGAGTCAGTTCCCTGACAACCATTTTGATCTGTTCCTACAACAACATAAGTTCCGGATACAGGTAATTGCACATTTGGTATGCTTGGGTTTTGAGCAAACGAACCAAACCCGTTAGGGCCGCTCCATACCCAACTTACTCCCGCGCTTGCTGTTAAACTTAAAGTTCCGTTTTGGCAAATGGGCCCGTTGTTAGCGGCGTTAATTACAAGAGAAGGATTAACAAGTACAGTGGCCACGTTTCCGCTGGCACAACCATTTGCATCAGTAACAGTAACCACATAATTTCCGCTCATGTTAAGTACTGCGGGAGTTATTACCGGATTTTGTTGGTTGGAGCTGTAAACGTTTGGCCCGCTCCATGAATAAGTAACACCGCTGTTGTTACATGTAAGATTAATTGTGCCGCCTATACAAACTGTTGCACCTGTAACTGTAACAACCGGTAATGGATTTATAATTACTGTAACTGTGCCCGTGCTCACACAACTATTTGCGTCTGTAACAATCACGCTATAGGCTCCGCCGTTGGCTAAAGTAACGCCGTTTACTGTTGGATTTTGTTGTGTGGAAGAAAAACTATTAGGGCCGCTCCACGAATAAAGCGCGCCGCCAGATGAAGTAAGATTTAAATTTTGATTTACGCAAAGCGGACTGTTACTTCCGATTGTAATAACAGGAAGCGGATTTACGGTAACAGTTGTTGTTGCAACTGCGGTGCACGTTCCTGCTGTTCCGGTAATTGTATAAACGGTTGTTGTGGTTGGATTAGCCGTAACACTTGTTCCAGATGCAGAACTTAATCCTGTTGCGGGCGACCAAACATAAGTAACTGCGCCGCTTGCTGTAAGTGTTGCCGAATCTCCGAAACAAAGTGTTGCTGCATTTACTGTAACAGTTGGATTAGTTACAACCGTTACGGTTGTTGTATCAGAATTTACACAGCCATTTACATCGGTTCCGGTTATTGTATAATTTGTTGTAACGGCCGGCGTGGCAGTAACGCTGTTTCCGGTTGTTGCGCTTAATCCTGTGCCGGGGCTCCATGCATAGGTAGAAGCACCACCTGCGTTAAGTGTTGTTGAACCACCCACACAAATTAAAGCACTGTTAAGCGTAATTATAGGAAGCGGATTAACAGTTACAGAAGTTGTCGCTGTATTTACACAACCATTAACATCTGTTCCGGTTAATGTATAAGAAGTAGTTGTTGTTGGTGTTGCAGTTACGGGAGATCCGTTTGCAGAACTTAATCCTGTAGCAGGGCTCCATGTATATGTTGTTGCGCCACCTGCTGTTAATGTTGCGGTTTGTTGTCCTATACAAATTGTGCCGCTGTTAACTGTTACAACAGGTAATGGATTTACGGTAACAGTTGTTGTTGCAACTGCGGTACATGTTCCTGCTGTTCCGGTAATTGTATAAACTGTTGTTGTGGTTGGATTAGCAGTAACACTTGTTCCTGATGCAGAACTTAATCCTGTTGCAGGCGACCAAACATAAGTAACCGCGCCGCTTGCAGTTAATGTTGCTGAATCGTTAATACAAATTGTGGCTGCGTTTACAGTTACTGTTGGATTATTTACAACGGTTACACTCGTAGTATCTGAATTCACACAACCATTAACATCTGTTCCTGTTACGGTATATTGCGTTGTAGATACAGGATTGGCATTTACGCTTGCGCCGGTGGTTGAACTTAATCCTGTGCCCGGACTCCATGAATATGTTGAAGCGCCGCCGGCATTAAGTACCGCTGTACTTCCATTACAAATAAATCCGCTGTTAACGGTAATGGTTGGTACTGGATTTACAGTTACAGAAGTTGTTGTTGTATTTACACAGCCGTTAACATCGGTGCCCGTTAAAGTATAAGAAGTTGTAGTAGTTGGCGTAGCCGTTACCGGAGATCCGTTTGCAGAACTTAATCCTGTTGCAGGACTCCAAGTATATGTTGTTGCACCGGCTGCAGTTAAAGTTGCTGTTGCTTGTCCAATACAAATTGTTCCGCTGTTAACTGTTACAACCGGTAATGGATTTACTGTTACAGTTGTTGTTGCAACTGCGGTACACGTTCCTGCTGTTCCGGTAATTGTATAAACTGTTGTTGTGCTTGGATTGGCAGTAACACTTGTTCCTGTTGTCGAACTCAACCCTGTGCCGGGGCTCCATACATAAGTAGAAGCGCCGCTTGCAGTTAATGTTGCTGAATCGTTAATACAAATTGTTGCCGAATTAACCGTTACAGTTGGATTTGTAACAACAGTAACAGAAGTAGTATCAGAATTTATGCAACCGTTAGCATCTGTTCCGGTTATAGTGTATTGAGTAGTTGAACTTGGATTTGCATTTACACTTGCGCCGTTGGTAGAACTTAATCCTGTGCCGGGGCTCCAAGTGTATGTTGTTGCACCCCCTGCGTTTAGTACAGCGGTACTTCCGTTACAAATAAATCCGCTGTTAACAGTAATGGTTGGTAATGGATTTACAGTTACAGAAGTAGTTGCTGTGTTTACACAGCCATTAACATCTGTTCCTGTTACTGTATAAGAAGTAGTAATTGTTGAAGTAGCCGTTACCGGAGTTCCGTTTGCAGAACTCAAACCTGTTGCAGGACTCCATGTATATGTTATTGCGCCACCTGCTGTTAATGTTGCAGTTTGTTGTCCTATGCAAATCGTCCCGCTGTTAACTGTTACTACAGGTAATGGATTTACAGTTACGGTACTTGTGGTAACTGCCGAACATGTTCCTGCTGTTCCTGTAATTGTATAAACTGTTGTTGTAGTTGGATTAGCTGTTACACTTGCACCATTTGTAGAACTTAATCCTGTGCCGGGGCTCCAGGTATAAGTTACAGCACCGTTAACTGTTAGTGTTGTTGTGTTTCCAATACAAATGATATCGCTGTTTACTGTAAGTGTTGGCGTGGTTACAACAGTAACACTTGTAGTAGCTGTGTTTACACAACCCGCAGCACTTGTTCCGGTAACTGTATAATTTGTTGTTATGGTTCCGCTGGCTGTAACACTCGTCCCAGTAGTTCCGCTTAATCCGGTTGCCGGACTCCATGTATAAGTGGATGCGCCGTTTGCAGTAAGTACTGCATTGCCACCGGTGCAATATGTTGGATTGTTAACTGTAATTGTTGGTAGCGGACTTACTGTTACAACAGATGTTGCTTGTGCCGTACATGTTGCACTTGTTCCTACAATAGTATAAGTTGTTGTTACAGTTGGATTAGCAGTAACACTTGCGCCGGTTGTTGCACTTAATCCTGTTGCAGGTGTCCAGCTATAAGTTGTGGCACCGCCTGCATTTAATGTTGTTGAGTTTCCAATACAAATGGAAGGAGAATTTACAGTAACTGTTGGCATAGGGTCAACGCTAACAACAGCTGTTGTTGTTCCGGTACAAGCACCGCTAGCTGCAGTAATTGTGTAAGTAGTAGTAACAGTTGGATTAGCTGTTACACTTGATCCTGTTCCGGAACTTAAGGTTCCTGCAGGTGTCCATGTATAGGTTGTTCCTCCGCTTGCATTTAAAGTTGCTGAACTTCCAGCACAAATTGTTGCACTATTTACACTCGGCACAATAGCGCCGCCAATAGTTAATGTTACCGTTCCCGTTCCAACACAACCTGCTGCCGATGTTCCGGTAATTGTATAAGTTGTAGTTACTGTTGGAGATGCTGTTACACTTGTTCCTGTTGAAGAACTAAGCGAACCTGCCGGCGCCCATGTATAAGTAGATGCGCCACTTGCTGTTAAAACAGTTGATGATCCGGGACAAATTGTTGCTGAGCTAACTGCAATAACAGGAATTGGATTTACAGTAAGCACTGAAGTTGCAGACGAAGTACAGGTTGCGCTTGTACCAACAACAGTATACGTTGTTGTTGCAGTTGCAGTAGATGTAACACTTGCGCCTGTTGTTGCACTTAATCCGGTTGCGGGCGTCCAGCTATAAGTTGTGGCGCCTGTTGCGGTTAATGTTGCAGAGCCACCAACACAAATTGTTGGTGAGTTAACCGTTACCGTTGGCATTGGATTTACTGTAACAACAGCAGTGGTGCTTCCGGTACAGGTACCGGTTGCGCCGTTAATAGTATAAGTTGTTGTTAGAATTGGATTAGCTGTTACACTTGCACCGCTTGTGCTGCTTAAGCCGGTTGCAGGGCTCCAAGTATAATTTGTAGCACCGCTTGCATTTAATGTGGTTGAACTTCCCGCGCAAATTGTTGCGCTGGGAACCGTAACCGAAACACCCGCTCCGATTGTTACTGCTGCAGTTGTTGTTGCAGTGCAACCCGCAACCGAAGTTCCGGTGATAGTATAAGTTGTTGTTATTGTTGGAGTAGATGTTACTGTTGCACCGGTAGTCGAACTTAATCCCGTTGCCGGACTCCATGTATAAGTTGATGCCCCTGTCGCTGTTAAGGTTGCTGTTCCTCCCGGACAAATTGTTGCGGGGCCAACGGTTATTGTTGGAGTTGGATTAATTGTTACTGTTGAAGTAACTGTTGCTGTACAACCCGCAACCGAAGTTCCGGTAATTGTATAAGTTGTTGTTACAGTTGGATTGGCCGTTACACTTACGCCGGTTGTTGCGCTCAATCCTGTAGCAGGACTCCATGTATATGTACTTGCCCCGCCCGCAGTTAAAACAGCTGAACCTCCAACGCATATGCTGGGTGAGTTAACAGTTAAAGTAGGAGTTGGATTTACTGTAACAGTAGAAGTTACTGTAGCAGTACAACCTGCAACGGATGTTGCGGTAATTGTATAGGTTGTAGTTACTGTCGTTGTTGATGTTACCGGAGAACCGGTTGTTGAACTTAATCCGGTTGCAGGACTCCAAGTGTATGTGCTGGCGCCTGTAGCTGTTAAAACAGAAGAACTACCCTTACACATTGTAGGTGAGTTAACGGTTAAAGTTGGCGTTGGATTTACTGTAACTGTTGAAGTAACTGTTGCAGTACAACCCGCAACAGATGTTCCTGTAATTGTATATGTTGTTGTTACAGTCGGATTAGCCGTTACACTTGCACCTGTTGTTGCACTCAGTCCTGTTGCAGGACTCCACGTATAAGTTGAAGCGCCCGTTGCAGTAAGCGCTGTTGAATTACCTACACAAATAGTGGGAGAGTTAACGGTTAAAGTTGGTGTTGGATTTACAGTTACTGTAGAAGTTACAGTGGCAGTACATCCCGCAACCGAAGTTCCGGTAATTGTATATGTTGTTGTTACGGTTGGATTAGCCGTTACACTCGCACCTGTGGTTGCGCTTAATCCTGTTGCCGGACTCCATGTATAAGTTGAAGCGCCTGTGGCAGTTAATATCGCAGAAGCTCCTTTACAAATAGTTGGCGAGTTAACGGTTAAGGTTGGCGTTGGATTTACAGTAACTGTTGAAGTAACAGTTGCAGTGCAACCCGCAACAGAGCTTCCGGTAATTGTGTAGGTTGTAGTTACAGTTGGATTAGCAGTTACACTTGCGCCCGTTGTTGCACTCAGTCCCGTTGCAGGACTCCATGTATATGTGCTTGCGCCGGTTGCTGTTAAAACAGATGAATTACCCTTACAAATAGTAGGGGAGTTAACGGTTAAGGTAGGTGTTGGATTTACGGTAACAATAGAAGTGGCCGTTGTTGTGCAACTTCCGGATGTTCCAATTATTGTATAAGTTGTTGTTACCGTTGGATTAGCGGTAACACTTGCTCCGGTTGTTGCACTTAATCCGGTTGCAGGTGTCCAGCTATATGTTGTGGCGCCGCTAGCATTTAAAACTACAGAAGCTCCTTTACAAATTGTTGGAGAGTTTACTGTTACGGTTGGCGTTGGAATCACCGTTACAGTGCACGTTCCTATGGCTGTACATGATCCGTTGCTACCTGTAACAGTGTATGCGGTTGTAGTTGCGGGCGTGGCAGTAACTGTTGCTCCTGTTGTAGAGCTTAATCCAGTTGCAGGCGACCAAGTATATGTTGTTGCACCACTAGCTGTAATTATTCCGCCTTGACCAACACAAACAGTTGCTGAAGTTGCAGTAACAGTTGGCGTTGGTAAAACAGTAACTGTTGTAGTTAAAACTCCGCTACAGGGTGTAGTACCTTGTGTTGTTGCATTGCAAGAGTAGGTTGTAGTAACCGCTGGAGAAACAGTAATGCTGCCAGTTGTTTGTCCGCCGGGTGACCAAGCGTAAGTTAAAGCACCTCCGGGTGCAGTAAGGGTAGCCGATGATCCTACACATATTGTTGCGGGTGGAATTGTAAATGGTGCGCAAGAGCAATCCACGTATGCATAACCAAAGTGGCCGCTTTGTGTACAATCGCCCGAGGTAAATCTTACTCTTACATTTTGTCCTACATAAGAAATTAAATTAATACTTACAGGTGTCCAGGTTTTATACCAGCAATCCGTGTAGCCCAAAACCGCTGATTGAATGAATCCTGCGCCGGGCGCGGTAATTAAATAATTACCACATGCAATCGGGTTGCCTGCCTGATCAAAAACGTCTACCTGAAAAAACGGCTGCTCGTAATTTGGATGGCCGCCGTCTTCAAGAACAACCGCGTAGTTATAAGTGAAGTTAGAGTTAGCAGCAGTTACCTGAAAATATTGTTCAACACTTGCACCTAATGCTCCCGTACCTGTTCCATCACCAATTCTTAAAGATTGCGCGCCGGCAAAAACCATTGGAAAACCACCAATGGGGTCTACCCCCGCAGTTACAATAGTAGATTGTGTTCCGAACGTATTAAAAGTATTGATATTATAAACCGGCGCGGGCGCTGTTATCACTCCGTCAACTACATTTCCTGTTGTTCCAAACCAACCTGTTGTTCCACTCTCAAAACCAAGATTTGTACAAGGAGGCTCTAGCGGTGCTGTTGGCGGCGGGCTAATACAAATATCATAGTTAAAACAATTGGGCGAACTTTCGCTGTCAATCATTACATAGTAAGTTTGTCCGGCAACTACATTTATAGTCAATCCCATGTTACCTGTTGAAGCGGTGGTTCCGGCAATACAGTTTGTAGCATTAGTAGAAGAACTTGGGCATCCCTGAAAAACAGAAATTGAGCCATAATAAAATGCGGGACTGGTATTTGTTAACTGAATTAATTGCTGGCCGGTGGTGGCGGCAGTGAAAACATAAAAATGATCTAACCCTGCAGTGTAGAATGAAGGGGTGCCTGTGCAAGAAAGTGTTCCATTAAAATCATCGCTAAAACCGCAAGTTGTTTGTCCGGTACCGCAATACGGAGGTGTTGCATTTATCGCATTTCCGCAATTGTCTCCAGGCGGCGGAGGTGTTGGCGCTGTAATATTTATATTGTAATTAATACATGCAGGGGTGGGCCAGTTATCAACCATCACCAAATAAGTTTGGCCAGCTACAACAGATACTGTTAAGCTAACATTTCCACAGGAATTATTTGCCCCGCCTATGCAATTTGTTGCGTTGGTAGATGATGAAGGGCATCCCTGAAAAACCGTTACGGAACCGTAACCGCAAGCGGTTGTAACTGTAAGCGTAATGGTAACTATCCCGGTGGTGGCGGCCGTAAAAGCGTAAAAGTGATCGGGACCTGTAGTGTAAATTGAAGATTGGCTCGGACATGAAAGTGTTCCGTTAAAATTATCGGTATATCCACAGGTGGTTTGTCCGTTTGCTGTGTAAGGCAGTGTAACAGGTGAACCCGTTGCAAGGGCGCATGTGTTTCCGGGCTGCGCGAACGCCTGAGATGAAAATAAAAATGCGAAACAGAGAATAGAAAATCGTAGCAATATCTTCATAGATTAAATTATTTTGTATTATCCGTTATTTCAAATGATTCAACTTCAAGGTGCAAAACACTTCGTAAAATTTTATTTATTTCTACTTCCGGAAAATCGCTTCCAACTTTTACGGTAACCAATCGTGTGGCGCCGTTAGTGGTGGAAGAAAGAACCCCTTTTTTAGAAATAAGAAGTTTATCAATTTCAATAACCTGGTTGGTTGTGAGTGTTTTTTGCTCGCCTTGCTTTTTTATTTTGTAAACCACCGTTTTTTGGTTTTTTTCGGAACGTGCGTTGGTTTGAGCAGTCCCGTTTTTAGCAAAAAATAAAAGTCCGAAAAGTAAGGCAAGCAGGCTGAGGTTATAGGTTTTTTTCATGTCTTGTTTTAGCGTTAAATAGCTGCGCTCCCCTTGTAGGATGAGTAAAACTATGTAATGGTTGGGTGTGTTTAAAACTATTCTTAATGCGATTTATTTTTGGTCAATATTTTAAAAATTCAGTGATTTAGCGTCAATGTAAGAGGTATTTTTTTCGGACATTTCAGGAAGGGTTTTTGCGAGTTGCCCGCTTAGGTCGCTGTTCTTAACTGAACTTCGTTTTATAAGGGTTTTGAAGGCGTTTGCCTGTGAAGAAAGTTGAGAAAAAAAACCTGTAAACAAGAAAAGGGCAAGGGTAAGTTTTATTTTCATTCTTTGACTGTTAAAAATCTAGCCAATTTAGAGAAAAGCCCGAAAAAGCAGAAAAAATTTAGCTAAAAGATATTAAAGTTGAATTAACAAACCCCCAGTTCTAAATCGATTTGCAGGCCTATTTTACCAAAATCCAGGCGCTGGGAAATTTCTGTCTTACCTGTTCAAGCTTTGCGCGAGCCATACTCTCGGTTGTAAAGCCGGCAACACTTACTATATTTAATCCTTTTGGCGTTTTGCCTGATATTCCGGACGTAATATGCTCTTTTTCAAGCTGATGAATTAGCTTGTAAGCATTCTGCTCAATAGCAAAGCAACCCACTACAATTTGAAAAGGGCTATTATAGTTTTTGTTGCCCGTTTCGATATGTTTAACAGGCTTAATAACAGTGGTTTTATCCGCATGTATGGTATCCGAAGTAACTACATAAATCTTCGCCGAATTATCTGCCAGTTTGAGTGTAAGGCTGTTTTTAACCTCGGGCAACATCTTCTCGCCGGGTGCCGAAAAAAGTTTATTAAAATGATAAGGTTTAATGCTATAGCTACCTTCTTTGCTTGCAAACGGGTTTAAAGAAGCAAGCGCTTTACTTATTGGCAATTGCTTGGCACTAACCAAAATCAAAAACGAAAACAATAAAACCGAAGATACAATTACACTGATGCGCATAAGCGTTTTACTGCCCGAAGTTTTAGGCTGTGGTTGTCTGTAAACAACTTCTTTTTTTGTCTCCGGTATTACGCTTTCTTGTTTATTTAAAGCAACAGCTTTAACGGCTACAAGCCCAAACGAACTTACCTGGTGATTGCTGCTTGCGGCGGGTTCAAATAACAAAGTATTTTCAGGACTATAATATAAAATGCCGGTTTTTTCCAGCTCTAATCTTTTTTGAGTTTCTAATTGCCTTTTGCTTAACACAACCCATTTATCTAAAAGCTCATTGGCCTCTCGGTAGGAAACCGAAAGTTTTTGCATCAGGTAATTAGCCAGCAAACCATCACTGTTGGCCAGGTTTTTATTAAAAACCAATGATTTTCCGGGAGGCAATAAAATACTACATGTTTTAGAAAAATGTGCAGGCGCGGGTCTTGCCACAAAGCCACCAAAGCCGGGCACAATTACACAATCATGCTCACTAAGTAAATCACTGATATATAAGCCCAGGTTTTCCAATTGATGCGAATTTACAATATTTGCCCTGAAAACAGCTTATTGATTTAAAAAATTTTAATAAAACGCTAATACCGAGGCGTGATTTTTTTAGTCGGATATTGTTTGCGCGATTTCTCTCGGCATTATACCATTTTTTTTAGACTAATTTATAAAGTGCAATGGTATAATCTTTACATTTGCGTTTCCTTTTGAAAAAACTAATCCAATATTTTTGTTTGGTTCTCCCCCTGGGAGCACTGTTTTATTCTTTTAATCCGGTATTGAGCTGCAGGGAGATACTGGATAAAATGACCAAAAGTGTTACCGACGTTAAAACACTTAAATACGATTTAAAACTTGTTGAACGTATTGAAACTAAATACAATTACTTTGGCTCGTCGGTAAAACTAAACCGTAAGCCCCGCAAATTATACCTGAATGCAAAAGGTATAGAAGTGCTTTGGGTTGAAGGTAAACATGATGGCGACGCGCTGGTAAATCCCAATTCTTTTCCATACATAAATTTATATTTGGATCCTTCCGGTTCTTTAATGCGCCAGGACCAGCACCATACTGTTAACGAAGCGGGTTTTGATTATTTTGGTGCTATTATCGACGCCAACGTAAAAAAAACGGGAGATAAATTTGACCAGTACTTTATTCCCGATGGAGAAGAAATAATTAACGGGCGCTCTTGCTACAAAGTAATTATTAATAACAAAGATTTTGCTGCGGTTAATTATACCGTTTTAAAGGGCGAGAACCTCATAACCATTGCGCGTAAATTATTTATTGGCGAATACATGATTTTAAGCCTTAACAAAGATAAAGTGGATGATTACAAAGATGTAAAAGCAGGGCAGGTAATTAAAGTTCCTAACGCATACGCTAAATACGTTTTACTTTATATTGACAAACAAAATTTTTTACCAATAGGAGTGCGGGTGTACGACGATAAAGGTTTGTACGAGCAGTACGATTATTTTAACGTACAGGTAAATCCAACGTTTGAGGATGTTGAGTTTACAAAAGATTACAAGGATTATAATTTTTAATCCCTGTCCTTTGGTTTGCTGCCACCAATTTCTTCTGCTTCAAATCGTACAAAAATAGTATAGGTTTTTTTTGCTGTTAAAATTACCTGATTCATTTTAACTGTGTACCACCACGGCGCTTTAAATTTAAGTTTGTGCTCACCCGGTTTTGAAGTAATTTTCGTTGAGCCAAATTTATCAAGCACGGGCACAATGGTATCTTTATCTACAATAATTTTTAAGTGACTTTTTGCCGGTTTTCCGGTAGGCCCCTGAAATTTAAAAATCAGTAAGGCTCTGTCGGCTTTGATACTTTTATTTGTTGTGGGTTCTACTTTTGTAATTTTACCGCAGCCTTTTGCGCAGTCCTGGGCAATGCCATTGCAACAAAATGCTGTTGCAAAAAAAAGAAAGATTAATTTTTTCATGGGCTAAATATAAATAAAAGATTTGTGCTGGGTCAAAGGAATAGCCGGGTAAAACGCTAGTGTTTTATAAACGGGTTACTGAATGCAGGGTCGGTAATAAATGCAGAATCGGTAAGTGTATTTAAAAAAGCAATAACATGTTTTTTTTGAAGTGCCGATAATTTAACCCCTTTTTGATGTGCGTATTGCATTTTTGAATCGAGATTGGCACATTGATTTACCCCCTCGCTATAAAAATTTATAACCTCTTCTAAAGTAATAAATCTTCCATCATGCATATAAGGTGATGTTAAAACTATGTTGCGTAAGGACGGGATTTTGAATTTACCGTTGTCTTTTTCTTTTCCGGTAACGCCTCCCAATCCTTTGTCTTTATATGTTTTAGAATCTAAAACCGCATCTAAGCCGTTGTTGCTAAAAGTTTGAGAAGTGCCTAAGGCATGCGCATCCGTAGGATGGCAATGCAGACAGTCACCCATGGTTTGATCGTTTACTATTATGTAACCTTCGTGTTCTTCATGTGTAAATTGCAAGTCTCCTCTAAGCATTTTATCATACTTTGATCGATACGAAAGAAGTGTTCTTAAAACTTGACCAATGGCTTTACATACCACTGTACTATCGATTTCTTGTTTATCGAAAGCGAGTTTAAACTTTGGTTTGTAAAACTTGCTGCGTTTAATTCTCTCAGCTGCCTCTTTCCAATTTAAATTCATTTCGGTATGTTCTCTTACCGGATGCAGGATTTGTTCTTCTATAGTTGTTGCCCTTCCATCCCAAAAAAAAGCCGGATACCATGCTAAATTGAACAACGCAGGAGTATTGCGCTTCATCAAATCGCCTTTAATTCCTTTGCTAAAAGCATTGGGAGCATTGCTAAAAGCGTTTTTCTGCTTATGGCAACTTGCACAGGAAATAGAATAATCCGCGCTTAGAATACTATCATAGAATAGAAACCTGCCTAATTCAACGCCTTCAACAGTTACCGGATTATAGGCAGCCTCAGGCATTTTTGGAAAATAAAAAAGTTCCGGAAATTTATAAGGGGTAGGCGTTGTTTTAAAGGAGAAACTAAAAGCAAGAAAAAATATTAGTATTGCCAAGGCAAGAAAAATATTTCGTTTATGCATACTAGTTTTTGTATAGCATTATAGGATGATTTTCTGTTCGGTCATTGGTAATTATCCTTAAAAAATACATACCTGTTTCATGCCTACTAATATCCATCTTAAATTTTCCATTGGAATTCGTAAAGTGTTCCAACAATTTACCATCAACAGTCCATAACTCAATTTGTTGTGCCTGCACAACCTCTTTACCGGAGGGATGCTCAATTTTTATAATTCCATTGGTAAAAGTTGGATATACTTTAAGGTTTTCTGCTTTTTTCATTTCGTTAACCGGATGAAGCATGGTAAGGTTCAACATCAAGTTATCAATCATCCAGCCTTCCTTATTTGTGTTTACCGAATCTGTTTGCAACGTAAATCTGAAATAAATATCCTGCATCTGATTAAAATAATTCGGGGTAAAGCAAACCCATATATTTCTCCAAATGGTGTCGGTGCCGCTAAAAGCCCGTTTGCCGGTATATGTTGTATCCGAATTGCCGGGTTGAAATCCGTAAAAATTAAGAATGTTGGGATTATTAAACACGCTAATCCATGTTTGACCCGTGTCTTTAGAGTATTCTATAATCCCGCCATCTTTGTGCAAGTCCATATCCAATTTTTGCATCCATTGCAAAGCGAGCACTCCCCACGGATATTGAACATTGTATTTAAACGAAAACCGGGAAATATTATTTACAGGATAATAATTGATGGTATCCGTAACTAAGACATTAGGAATTGTTGAGGCCGCGTGAAAAAGAGTTTTTTGCGGCTTGCCTACCTGCCAGATATTTGCCGCGGCAGTATCCGGAATTATAATAATTGAATTGCCGGAAGAAGTATCTGCTCCGTCAAAATGCTGTTGATACCAGAATTGGGCAAATGCGCCGGTTGAGCTTAAAATTAATAAGAATAAGAAAAAGGCTTGTATTTTTATCTTCATGCGCTTTATATTTAACCAAAAGTATAAAAAACGCACCTATTTTCAAATAGAAAGTTAATAATTTATCACCTGCTCTTCAATATCCACCGGTAAATCTCTGAACGCGTATTGTTGCGTGCGCAGTTGCGGAGTAAAGCCCGCTTCTTCGATGGCTTTTTGAATTGTTTTATAAGTAAAACGGTGCGGAGCGCCGGCGGCAGAAACCACATTTTCTTCAATCATAATCGAGCCAAAATCGTTGGCGCCCGCGTGTAAACACAGCTGGGCGGTTTCTTTTCCAACCGTTAGCCACGAGGCCTGAATATTTTCAATATTCGGCAACATAATCCTGCTTAAAGCAAGCATACGAATGTATTCTTCCGAACTAACTTCGTTTCTAATATTTTTTAAGCGGTTCAGCAAAGTTCCTTCGTCCTGAAAAGGCCATGGAATAAACGCTAAAAATCCTTTTGCATCCGCAGGTTTTTCGCTCTGTACTTGTCGTAATAAAACCAAATGCTCAAAACGCTCGTAAATAGTTTCTATATGTCCAAACATCATCGTTGCCGATGTTGTAATATTTAATTTATGAGCAGCGCGCATCACATCCAGCCACTCGCGCCCGTTACATTTTCCTTTAGAAATTAATCTCCTAACACGGTCATTTAAAATTTCTGCACCGGCACCCGGTAAAGAATCCATGCCTGCATCCATCAAAGCTTTTAATACTTCGCTATGCGTACTTTTTTCTAATTTGGTTATGTGTGCAATTTCGGGCGGACCCAGCGCATGCAATTTTAGTTTGGGATAAAGACTTTTCAACTCTTTAAACAAGCCAACATAATAACTCAATCCTAAATCGGGATGATGGCCGCCTTGCAAAAGCAATTGCTCGCCGCCTAAACGAAAAGTTTCTTCAATTTTCTTTTTATAAGTCTCAATACTGGTAATATAACTCTCGGCGTGGCCCGGAATGCGGTAAAAATTACAGAATTTACAATTGGCAATACATACATTGGTAGTATTGGCGTTTCGGTCAATTATCCAGGTAACGGTTTTGGTATCACCTTTCTTTATTTTACGAATTTCATTGGCAACAAAGGTTAATTCGGCCAAGGGGGCGTTCTCAAAAAGGAACACGCCTTCTTCGATGCTAAGGAACTCGAGGTTCAGGGCTTTATTTAAAAGTGTATCAACTTGCATTTTCTCGATTATTTCTAGTACTTTTAGCTCTTCAAAATTACTAATTTATGACGAGCATTTCAAAAACATCCGCTTTAAAACAAGATAATCTTGTAATAATTACCAAATCCTTTAAAAACAAGCCCGAGTATGGGTTAAGCGATGAGCAGGTTACGTATATCGAAAAACAAATTAAAGACGAAAAGAAACTTGTTTCCATCAATCAATACAGTCGTTTGGTATGTGTGGTTATTGCAGATGATAAAAAAGGCGCTGCCCATCAAATGGAAACTTTACGTCGTTCGGCAAGCGCAGTTACAAATGCTTTAAACGATCAAAAAAGAACCGGTGTTATTGTTTCTTCTTTGGTAGAAAGCAAATTTACACTTGCTTTTGTAGAAGGAATTTTATTGGGCAATTACCAATTTATAAAACATAAAACCAAAGCCGAAAAAGAAAAACATACAGTAGAAAACATTTTTGTTCAGGCAAAGGATGTAGACAATCGTCATTTGGCTGAATTATTAATTGTAACCGATGCCGTTTGCAAAGCGCGCGATTTAGTTAACGAGCCTGTAAATATTTTAAACGCAAAAGATTTAGCTAACGCCTTTGTAAAAATGGGTAAAGAAGCCGGTTTTACTGTGGACGTTTGGAACAAAGCAAAAATTACCGCCAATAAAATGGGTGGATTGCTTTCCGTAAACCAGGGAAGTGTTGATGAGCCTACTTTTAGTATTATGGAATACAAAGGGCGCGGTGCAAAAAATAAACAGCCTTATGTTTTAGTTGGTAAAGGAGTTGTGTACGATACAGGCGGCTTAAGTTTAAAACCAACTGCAGGTATGGATACTATGAAATGCGATATGGCAGGTGCTGCAGCCGTTGGTTGTTTGATGTATGCTATTGCAAAAGCAAAATTACCGATACATGTTATAGCTCTTGCTCCGGCTACTGATAACCGTCCGGGCTTTAACGCTTTTGCTCCCGGAGATATTATTACGATGCACGATGGCTCAACGGTTGAAATGTTGAACAGCGATGCGGAAGGAAGAATGATTTTAGCGGATGCTTTAAGCTATGCTAAAAAATATAAGCCATTGGCAACTTTCGAATTTTCTACATTAACAGGTGCAGCGGCAGCGGCCATTGGCCCCCAAGGAATTGTTTGTATGGGCACCGTTAGCGAAAGTGTAAAAAATAAATTAAAACAAAGCGGCGATAACGTGCACGAGCGTTTGGCTGAGTTTCCTTTTTGGGAAGAGTATGATGATTTATTAAAATCGGATATTGCCGATAGGAAAAATATTGGTGGTCCGTTTGCCGGTGCCATTACAGCCGGAAGATTTTTAGTGAAATATACTGATTACCCTTATATGCACTTTGATATTGCGGCTCCGGCGTTTTTAAATGCTAAAGACGGTTACCGCCCGAAGGGCGGGACGGGAGTGGGGATACGCCTGATTTTTGATTACTTCAAGAATCTAACTAAATAAAAAGTTCCCAAAAGGGGAACTTTAGTAAAATATTCGTATATTTGTATAAGTACTGTGAGGGTAATTGCTAAAAGAACATTAAAGTTGTTTTGGGAAAAACACAAAGATTGTGAGCAGCAATTAAAAACATGGTACGAAGAAGCTATTGATGCGAGTTGGCATAATCTGAGCGATATTAAAAAGGACTATCCTTACGTAAGTTTTTTAGGCGATAATAGGGTGGTGTTTAATATTAAGGGAAATGCATATCGTTTAATAGTTAAAATTAATTACAAATATAAAATGGTTTGGATACGATTTGTAGGAACACATGCGCAGTACGATAAAATAAATGCCAATAAGATTTAGAAAAGTAAAATGAATTTGAAGCCGATAAAAACCAAAAAAGATTACGACAAAGCTTTGAAACGCCTTGAAATAATTTTTGATGCCCGTCCGGGAACAAAAGAAGGGGATGAGCTTGATATCTTGGCTATGCTGATTGAGAAATATGAAGAAGCGCATTATCCTATAGAGGCACCCGACCCAATTGAAGCCATAAAATTCAGGATGGAGCAAATGGGATATAAACAAAAGGACCTGGCTGAAATTATCGGTTATAAGGGCCGAGTAAGTGAAATATTAAACCGGAAAAGGAAATTAACACTAGAAATGATTAGAAGCCTCCATGATAAACTCAATATTCCCTTAGAATCCCTCTTTCAGGCTTATTGAATAATGAAAAATTATTTAATACAATCTGTGCTTTTAGTGTTTCTGTTTTTTTCGTGCACCACTGAAACGCATACCGAAATAAAATTAGCCCCTCCTCAACAAAATAAGTACGCCTCCTTTTTTAATATTTGTAAGCAGGATAGTTTTTCGGTTTTAATTACTTATTTAAATACCGCGAAAACAGATTCGGCAATATATGTTTTATATAAAGGCACAAAACCGCAATTAAATCTTAGGGCAAATTATATTAAAACTCCCTGCCAAAAGGTGGCTTGCCTTTCTACAACATTTGTTGGATTTATTGCGAGGCTCGAAGCGGTTGAAAAAATAAAGGCGGTTGATAATATTGATTTTATTTCGAACGCTATGGTTCGTTATCTCAATGCTGAAGGGTCAGTAAAACAACTAAGCAAAAGCGGGCAATTAAACATCGAGGAAACATTAATGAGTGGAGTGCAAGTGATTTTTACCAACCCAAGCGGCGATAAGAAAAAAGATTTTGATAAAAGATTGATAGAAGCGGAAATTATTCCGGTTGTGTGCGCCGATTATTTTGAGAACCATCCCCTGGGCCGTGCCGAGTGGATTAAAGCCATCGCGCCTTTTTTTGGCGAAGAACATAAAGCGGATTCTTTATTTGCAGAGACAGAAAAAAAATATATTGCACTTAAAAGTAGCGCAGATACCTGCGTCCATAAACCCACTGTGTTCACCGAGTTAAAAACCAGCGATACCTGGTTTGTATCGGGCGGAAAAAGTTCTTTAGCGCAATTTTTAAATGATGCAGGCGCCAATTATCTTTGGAAAGAGAATGGTAAGACAGAAGTAACCGCTTTAAATATGGAACAAGTAATTCAGAAAGCATTAAATGCAGATTATTGGATTAACTTGCATGTATGCAATAGCGCCAACGAACTTTTAAAAATGGATAAACGCTATGGCGAGTTTAAGGCTTTTAAAACGGGAAATCTTTATAATAACAACGGAATGCTAAATGAAAAAGGCGGCAACGACTATTGGGAAACCGGCCTCTGCAATCCGGACCAAATTTTATCTGAGCTTATTAAAATTTTTCATCCTAACTTGCAAGCTGATACAAAACTTAAATACTACAAACAGTTAAAGTAAAAATGAAATTCGGTTTAAAATATATTTTATTGCTTGTTATTCTCGGCGTGCTTTTTATTCTGGATTTATCCTGGGGCGCTACTTATATTCCTTTGGAAAAAGTATTTGGTGTTTTTGGAAGCAATGCTTGTGTTAATGAAACAATTGTTGTTTTAGGCTTTCGCTTGCCAAAAGCAATTGCCGCCTTAAGCGCAGGCATGGCCTTGTCGGTTGCAGGCATGCTTATGCAAACTTTTTTTAGAAATCCACTTGCAGGGCCTTATGTGTTAGGTATAAATTCACTCGCGTCACTCGCGGTGGCGCTGCTTATGCTTACAGCCGGAACGGGTGTGGCAGTTATTATTGATTGTGGGGTTCCATTCGCCGCATCAGTAGGGGCCTTTGCAGGATTATTAGTTTTATTGAGCCTTGCACGCAAAATAAAAAGCAGCGTGCATTTACTTATGATTGGCATGATGATTGGTTTTTTGGCGAGCGCCATTCAATCCGTATTAGAATATCTTGCAACGGCCGCGCAGGTAAAAAACTTTATTTTATGGAACATGGCCTCGCTCTCTAACGTTACAGAATACGATCTGGTTACATTTTTCGTTATTGTATTAGTCACCTGCTTAAGCTGTTTATTTTTAATTAAGCCTCTAAACGCAATGTTACTTGGGCACGAGCAAGCTTCTTTGCTTGGTGTAAATATTAAAGTGGCAAAAATATTTGTGCTGCTTGCAACGGCGGTGTTAAGCGGTGTAACAACTGCTTATTGCGGCCCAATAGGTTTTGTTGGCTTAGCAATGCCTTATATGGTGCGTGTGTTTTTTAAAACAACAAATCATTTGCACCAACTCTTTGGCTGTATGTTAGGCGGCGCTTGTTTTATGATTAGCTGCGATATCATTAGTAATTTACCCATTTTTGATAATACGCTTCCCATAAACATCATCACTTCCTTATTCGGCGCGCCCTATGTGCTTTGGCTTATTTTTAAAAATAAAGCAAGCTTCGATTGATTTTTAAGAATCCTTAACATTTTGCTACATCGCACCTAGGTATGGCCATAGAAATTATTTATACTCCCTGAAAAAATGTACCTTCGGTGCATGAGTTTGGGCGATACTAAAAATACATTTCAAGCGCAAAATTACAGCATTGGCTACGATGTGCCCGTGCTACAAAATATTTCTTTAAAATTTTCTTCGCCCGGTGTTGTTGGTATCATTGGTAATAATGGTAAAGGCAAAACTACTTTATTAAAAAGTTTATGTGGGCTTCTTAAACCAAGCGCCGGTAAAATTATTTTTAACGATACAGATATTTACGGTATCACAAATGCCGAGAGGGCAAAGCTTGTTAGTTTAAGTTTTTCTTCCAATCATATTTCGTTTCCCATAAGTGTGTATGAGCTGGTTTGTATGGGGCGTTATCCGTATACCAATCATTGGGCAGGCTTAAATCAAAATGACAAATTAATTATAGATGAGGCCCTTGAATTATGCAGGATAAAAGAATTTAAAGACAAATTTATTACGGGACTTAGTGATGGCGAGAAGCAAAAGGTTTTTATCGCTAAATTAATTGCGCAGCAAACTCCCGTTATGTTGTTTGATGAACCCACCGCTTTTTTGGATTACTCATCAAAAAAATATTTTTTTCAACTAATGCAGAAAATTGCTACCGAGCAACAAAAAATAATTCTTATTTCCTCGCACGATATTGATTTTCTAACCGCATATACGGATGAGCTGGTTATGATTGAGGATGATGAAACGGTTGTTTGTGGCACAACTTCAGAAGTAACTCAATCAACCTATTTTAAAACGCATTTTACAAGGGTATAAATGAATAAGGGTTTACGCATACTGTTTTTTATTGTTACTTGCCTTTTTGTTATTCCCGAAATGCAGGCGCAAAGAAAAAGAATTGATAGTCTGCAAAAAGTATTGCCGCAACAAAAAGACACCATTCGTATCAGAACATTATTGACCCTGGCGCATGCCTATCGGCGCGTAAACCTCGATTCGGCCATTGAGTACGCTGCTATAGCGCTTAAAGAATCAGAAACAAAAAAATACAAGTACGGATTGTATTATGGTACGTATAAATTAGGTGATTATTACCGCGAAAAGGGCGAATTCGAGAAGTCGCTTACATTTCTTAATCAATGCCTGAAAATCGGAATTGATATTAAAGATTCTGCGGGCACAGCCCAAACGTATAACTCTATTGGTAGTACTTACATTAAAACGGGCGATTTTACAAAAGCTCTCGGGGCTTTTCAGAATTCACTAAAAATAAAAGAAAGGCGCAGCGATAAAAATGGCATGGCAAACACGTTAATAAATATTGGAAGTATTTATCAAAATATGTCGATTTTAGATAAAGCCGAAGAATATATTTTAAAAGGTGTTGAACTTAAAAAGCAAACCGGCGATAAACACGGTGTGGCCGGCTCCTTAAATAATCTTTCGATAATTTATACGCGCACAAAACGCATTAAAAAATCTATTGAAGTGCTCGAGTCAATTTTAAAAGATTATACGAGCCAGATGGAACCATATCTGGAGTCTGCTGTATTGGGCAATTTGGCTGAGGCATATCAGGGCGATTCGCAATTTGCCAAAGCACTTGTGTATGCTAAAAAATGTGTAGATATCCGGGAGGAAATGGGCGACTCATCTGAATTATCATATGCTTTACTTACAGTGGCCAATCTTGAAAGTGATAATAAGAATTACGCGGAAGCGATAAAATATGCCAAACGTACTTTGCGAATGGGAAAAAATATGGGCATGCTGGCTCATGTGTGGGACGCAAATATTACTTTAGGCACCGCTTATTTTGAAATGAAAGATTATAAGAATGCATCTTTGTATTATCAGGATGTTATAAAGTTAAGCGATACGCTTATTAACTCGCGCGCTTTTACAGTCATCCATGAAATGGATGCGAAGTACGAGAGCGATAAAAAGGAGGCAGAGATATCCAAATTAAACAATCAGAAAAAAATAAGCGAGCTTGAACTTGACAGGCAGGAGGCAGATATCAGTCGCCAACGTTGGATTATGCTTTTTGGT
Organism: Bacteroidia bacterium; assembly: GCA_038214655.1. Lineage (GTDB taxonomy): Bacteria > Bacteroidota > Bacteroidia > B-17B0 > Aurantibacillaceae > PALSA-968. Next base: position 48,897 of record JBBQRR010000032.1, read on the forward strand.
GCCATGCTTATTGTTTGCCTGCTAATTGGCTCGGTGGTGGTATACCGCAGTTATAAAGCGAAGAAAAAATCAAACGAAAAACTGCAATCCGCTTATAATACAATTGAAGAAAAGCAAAAGGAAATTCTGGACTCTATTTATTACGCCAGACGCATACAAAGTTCGCTTTTTACTTCTCAAAAATTCATTGAGAAAACGCTTCAGCGGTTGAAAAAGAAAATGTAATTTTACGTGTATTTACAAAACTATGTCATTTATAATTTCAGGAATTCAGCAGGTAGGA
>JBBQRR010000033.1:0-48144 GCA_038214655.1 Bacteroidia bacterium
CCTGACAAAGACTGGCCAAAAATCTTTCATAATCAAGAACAATTTTCGCTCTTTTAGAGGGGGCTTACTTTTCAAAAACAAAAAAACACAAACAATATCACCTAATAATCAGGCAATTACGTTTGTATCAAAAATATTTTGTACTTTTATCGGACAACAATGACTTTTTAATAGTATTATGAAAAGATTTGTTTGGATTATTATTGGCGCTGTTTTACTGGTAATTGTGATTGTAGCCCTTAAAACCTGTTCGGGCGATAATGGTATTGAAATAAGCACAGAGATGCCCAAATTGCGCAACATTACAGAAATTGTAAGTGCTAACGGTAAAGTACAACCCGAAACCGAAGTAAAAATAAGTTCAGACGTATCGGGAGAAATTGTGGAGCTTTATGTAAAAGAAGGCGACCGCGTTAAAAAAGGAGATTTACTTTGCCGCATTAAACCCGATATTTATGAATCAGCTTTAGACCGCGCATCTGCAACTGTTAACAGCACTAAGGCAAGTATGCAAAATATGATGGCGCAGTTAGAGCAAAGCAAAGCCAATTTTTCCAATGCAGAAGCAAATTTTAACCGCAACAAAAAATTATTCGATCAGCAGGTAATTTCACAGCAGGATTTTGACGCCAGCAAAGCGCAATACGAAAGCGCAAAGGCACAAATAAAAGCTTTGGAAGAAAGTGTAAAGGGCGCGCAATTTAATATTAACAGCGTGGAAGCTTCTATGAAAGAAGCAAGCACTAACCTCGCTAAAACTTTAATTCACTCGCCTGTTGATGCAACCGTTTCTAAACTAAGCAAAAAACTGGGCGAACGTGTTGTTGGAACTGCCACCATGGAGGGAACAGAAATTATGCGCCTGGCCGATTTAAATGAAATGGAAGTGAATGTGGATGTAAACGAAAATGATATTATACGCGTACACTTAAAAGATACATCATTAATTGAGGTAGATGCCTATAATGACAGGAAATTTAAAGGCATAGTAACGCAGGTAGCCAACTCGGCAAACACAACAGGTTTAAATGCCGACCAGGTTACTAATTATACTGTAAAAATTCGTGTGCTGCGCGAATCGTACGTGGATTTGATTACAGAAAAAAATCCAGTTGTTTTTCGCCCGGGAATGAGTGCTTCGGTAGAAATTTTAACACGCAAAGAAAAAAATGTTTTATCTATTCCAATTCAGGCAGTAACTACACGTACCGACTCCTTGCAAAAACCAATTGGCGCAATGGCCGATGCCAAAACATCCGGCGGAGATGACGAAGAAATTAAAGTTGAAGTAGGCGGCGATAAAAAAGATAAGAAAGAAGAGGAAAAAATTAAAAAGCCCCGCCCCTGCATTTTTGTGTTACGTGATGGAAAAGCAAAAATTATTTTTATCAAAACCGGTATACAGGATAACGAGTACATTCAAATTACCGAAGGTCTAACAGAAAAAGATGAAGTAATCAGCTCTCCGTATGGGGCCATTAGTAAAATGCTCTACCACAATGCTGCTGTAAAAAAAGTGGATAAGGATAAGTTGTTTAAGATTGAAGTAAAATAGTTTCAAAAAAAATCCCGAGGTTACAGCCCCGAGACCTTTTATCTACCCCCTTTACTCCTTGGTTTTCCAAAAAGTGTTGTTTATGCCGAGGCAAGAAGATTAGGTTTGACCATCCTATTTCGTTTTGCTCTGCATGATACTCGTGTTTTTTATTAAATGTGGTATCACCTCGCCACAACAAACTTGATAGTTTGTTTGCCGCCCATTGACGTAATATTGCAAAAATAAATTCCTTGTTTTAATTCAGATACCGGCAATGAAACATTTTGCGTGCCCGAAGAAAAATTCTGATTTCTGATAACTGATGTCTCCTCTCCTAATAAATTTGTTATGGAAACGCTCACGGCTGATTCTTTACTTAAATTAAAATGTACGCTAGCCTCGTTGCTTGCAGGATTAGGAAAAACATTTGCTGCTATAGAAGAAACCGACAAGCCTGTTGCGATACCCGTAGAGGCAGTACACACACCAACACCAAATGAATTTGCAGAAGTAATTACTTTTGTTGTAGTGCCATCATTAATAGTATAACGCAAGTAACAATTACTCGACATAACATTTGGCGTTGTCCACTGAAAAGTACCTGAGTTGGGAATGTTACTTGCCAATGTTGTCCATGGGCCGGTACTTCCATTCTGAGAAAATTCGATTGTAACGTTTGCAACTGAACTTAGAGGAACGCTGCTTGTCCATGAAACAAATTGCACCGAGCCGGGAATAAAACACTCTTGTCCGTTTGGAAATAGTGGAAGTATATCCAACTTAACCGAACCCACTATGTGCAAATACACACGTAAAAAGTTTTTTCCGGTGTTGGCTCGTGCCATGTATGCAATATCCGAATAACCATCATGATCAAAATCGCCTGTGGTTAAACTGCTTAATTGTGTTTCATTTATTGCAATTGTTCCGTTAGCGGTCCACGAAGTGCCGCCGTTACCTGAGTAAATTGTAATGCTGTTTGCCTGCCAAGCAACTATATCCACAAATCCGTCCATATCCATGTCGTCCAAAGAAATTCCAATCATATTACCTGTTTGCGGAAGTCCTGTAGAAATACTTTGCCAAACATGGGTGTTATTATTATAGGTGTACACGTGCATGTTTCCGTTTTGATCAACAAGGCCAATATCTTTTGCGCCATCTTTATTTACATCCGCCAAATCAAACTCTACCCAATAATCATTGGGCATGCCTGCTTGCATAGAAGAAAAATAACCCTGGCCATTATTAGAAAATAGCTGTCCGCCGTCCCATGCTACCATAACATCGGCGTTACCATCATTATTAAAATCGCCAAACTTTAACCACTCGTGCGAGTTTCCTCCAATGGCACCGTCAGTTTGCTGCCAAGTTCCGTTACCGTTATTTTTATAAACATGTATGCCCGCGCAACAACCAAAAGAGTTTGCGCCTATATCTAAAAGTCCATCGTTATTTATATCTGCAAAATCAACACCAAACATTCCGTAAGTTTCTCCGCTATTTGCCAACGAATCATCATAAGGTGTCCAGTTTTGCGCGGTATTATTTCCTAAGGCGACTTCAATTAACTGGTCGCCAAAATCTACGCCCGAGTAATCGTGGTGCATGCCGTAACCAATATCTATTTTACCATCATTATTTACGTCACCCGTTGTAATTCCGCCGTAACCAAAGGCTCCCGTTTTTTTTAGCGTCCAGTTTGTGCCGGTTCCGTTATTTAAGTAAACCATTACTCCGCCTTCGGTGGCCGAAAAGTTTGGGCTTCCGTGATCGCCCAGTGTTATTAAATCTAATTTACCGTCGGCATTCATATCGGCTACTTCCAATTCGGTAAAGCCTATATCAAATGTTACGGTTGATAATCCGTTTGTAGCCTGCGTATACGTAAGCTGTGCGTTTGCTCTTAAGCCGAGGGTTGCGAGCAAAACAAGGGTAGATGTTTTGAAGTTCATGGCGTTGGGGTTTTAATTAATGTATGTTTTTTTGGAATGTAACGATCTGTAATCTGCTTCATTCGTTAATTCAAAAGTAAGGCAAGCCCCCCGCGCATCCTACTAAAACGGGTGCTTTGATTCAAATCCATTTGATTCCCAAAAGGATATTTTTTTAGGCCTAGCGCTTGTTTATTAATGAAATTAGTCATATTATTGAACATTAATTGATTTTACTTTGACTCCCACCAAGCGTACCGACGACCTCTTTCAACTCATAAAATCGCTTTCAAAAAACGAAAGGAGGTACTTTAAACTCTTTTCGGGGTTGCAGGATGGAGAAAAAAACTACCTCGAGTTGTTTGATGCCATGGATAAGGAAAAAGAGTATGATGAAAAACTCTTCACCAAAAAACATAAAGCAAAATCTTTTTTAAAAAACCTGGCGTGGCGCAAACATCATTTATATGACACCATACTTTCGGCTATAGAGGCGTATCATAAAAGTCCTGAGAGCGAACTTTATAATTTACTGCATCGAGCTGAAATACTTTATGATAAAACGCTTTACCGCCAATCATTAAAAATTTTAAGCAAAGCAAAAAGTATTGCCACTAAAAATGAGGTCTTTACTTTGTTGCTGGAAGTGCTTCGCTGGGAAGAATTATCGGCTATTAAATTAACCGATGCGCCAAAGCAAAATGAGATTGCGCAAGAAATTGCAGAAACGCATCGGCTACTGTCGAATGCGGTTGAGCATAAAAATATTTTAAATGAAGTGTATCGTTTGCATCACACCACAGGTTTTTTCCGTAAGAAAAAAGATGAGGAGCAAATTGCCCATATTTTAAAAAACAAATTATGGAAGGATGAGTCGCGGGCGTTTACACTAAAAGCAAAACGTTATTTTTATTACGCGCATTTTATTTATTACTTTATGAAAGGTGATACTAAAAGTGGTTATGAACATTGCCGTAAAAGCGCCGAAACTTTTTTCAATAACCCCGAGCAAATCACCCTTAATCCGCAAGTTTATTTAAACGCGCTTAATGCTTTGCTCTACTCCTGCTCGGTACTTAAGCGATACGATGAAATGATTCTGTTTATAAAAAAATTTAAGGAAACTAAAAAATACTTCAGCAAAAATCATTTGGGCGCAGCCATACTTCTGTCCTACCACGAGCTGGATTACTATTCGATTACGGGAAATATTAAAGATGGCTTTTTAGCTGCTAAACAAATTGAAAAAGAACTCGAAGAAAACGAGAGCTCACTTTCTTCGTTAGAGAAAACGGGCTTGCTCATCAACCTATCGATGATGTATTTTATGAATGAAAAATTTCGTGAAACCTTGGCTTTACTTAATCGTTTAATAGATGAGCCCGTATTAGATTCGCGAGCAGATATGGATGGCATGGTGAGGATTTTTTACATTATTGTACATTACGAGCGCGGGGCCGGCAGAGCTTTTATGAAAGCATTGGTACGCTCGGCTTACCGCCGCCTTGCCAAACGCAAGGGTATGCATAAGTTCGAAAATATTATTTTAGATTTCATCCGCAAGCGCTTAACAAGAGTAAAAAATGAAGAGCAAATGATTAAGGCTTTTGAAGAGCTACGCAAACAAATTATCACTCTAAAAAAAGATTCTTACGAGAGCCGCCCCTTAGAGTATTTTGATTTGATTGCCTGGCTTACCGGTAAAATTGAAGGAAGAAAATTTGCGGAGGTGGTTATTGAAAGTAAATAGGTATTTGTTGCTATCTTTAAAATTATTTTTGCTATTACTGATTTAATAAATGGCCATTAAGGATAAATTACCAGTAAGTTACTTACTCTTTACAAGCAGAGGGCGTATAAACCGACTGACTTATTGGACCGTTTCACTTTTTATCTGGGCCAGCTTCTGCGTGTTGTTTAATTTATTTGAATTTCTATTTTCTTATTCTTCTACCTATATAATTTATCCGGTTCTATTTTGGGCGCTTGTTTGCACGGCGACAAAAAGATTACACGATGTTAATCTTTCTGCTTACTGGCTTTTTTTGATGGCTATTCCTGTTTTAGGCCCCTTAGTTCTTTTTTACTTACTCGGTTTTAGAAAAAGTAAAAAAATTGCTACTAAATATGGGGTAGTTCCCGGCACAGCATCCGATTATTTTAAAAACCCAAACGCAGAGAAAATTCCCCACCTTAAAACCGATGAACGAATTGTTAATGATGTAACCCACCTTAATCCTGTTTTAGTTTCGAGCGTAGTGGCGCCAAATACAATTGATGAACTCCAAACATTAATTAAAAACTCAGATAAATCCATTTCTATAGGCGGAGGCCGCTTTAGCATGGGCGGACAAACTGCAAGCGCGCATAGTTTGCATGTTGACATGCGTAATTTGAATAAAATATTGGAATTCTCTGCCCAAAATAAAACCATAAAAGTTGAAGCGGGCACAAGATGGTGCGATATACAGCATTTTGTAGATGAACATAGCCTGAGCGTAAAAATTATGCAGACCTATGCCAACTTTACAGTTGGTGGTTCATTGAGTGTAAATGTTCACGGCAGGTATATTGGATTGGGGCCGCTTATACTTTCGGTAAAATCGCTCGATATTATTTTAGCTACCGGCGAATTAGTGCACACTTCCAAAGAAATTAAACCCGAATTGTTTTTCGCCTGCATTGGTTGTTATAACGCAATTGCTGTTATTGCCAATGTTGAATTTGAACTGGAAGAAAACGTTGCTGTTAAACGCATTCATAAAAAAATGAAACGTGAAGAGTACGCCGGCTTTTTCGGGGACAAGGTGAGAGATAACAAAGAAGTTGTCTTTCATAACGGCGATATTTATCCGCCCCAATTCAAAAATGTGCGGGCCGTAAGCTGGGTTAAAACAACTAAAAAGCCTACCGAAAAAACAAGACTGATGCCATTAGCAGCAGCATATCCATTAGAAAGATATTTTATAAACGCTTTCAGCAAAAGTAAATTTGGCAAATGGAGGCGAGAGCATGTAATAGACCCCTTTGTTTATCTAACTACAAAAATTCATTGGAGAAATTACGAAGCCGGATATGATGTAGCGGAGCTAGAACCCGCATCAAGAAAAAAAAGTACCTATGTTTTGCAGGAATACTTTGTGCCCGTTAAACATTTTGACGAGTTCTCAGTTTTGATGGCCGAAATATTTACCCGTTATAATGTAAACGTAATAAATGTTTCCATTCGTCATGCTTTGCCCGATAGCGGTTCTTTAATGGCCTGGGCCCGCGAAGAAGTTTTTGCATTTGTAATCTGGTATAAACAAAATACCGACGAAGTTGAAAAAAATAAAGTCGTTGCCTGGACGCGCGAACTTATTGAGGCCGCCATCTCTTTTAACGGCGCTTACTATTTACCTTATCAGGTACACGCCACCGTAGCACAATTTCACAAGGCCTACCCTACCGCAAAAAAATTATTTGAACTAAAACAAAAATACGACCCCGATTATAAATTCAGAAATGTAATCTGGGACACTTACTACTTAAAATAAAATTATGAACAACACAACATCAGAATTTAAAACGGTAATGGCTGATACAAAGCTGAATGATAAATTATACGCTTTTCTTCAAGTCATATTTCATTTGTATCCCGAAGATAAATTTCATTATCTCATTAACTCGGTGACAAAAGAAAAAAGCACCGACGAAGAAATTTACAGAGCTGTACAAAGCGGACTGCCTAAAATAAAACCCTTTCTATCGGAACTTACCTTGGCGCTTCCGGCATTAAAAAAACAAAAGAAAGAAATGGCAAAGCAAGCGTTAAAACTTTTGGGAAGCAAAACAAGTATAAACGGTTATTTAGAAATCGGCTCAACAGGAAGATATATAAGCGAATTGCGAAAACACATTTCACTTTCAGGTACTATTTTCATCAGCAATGATATTGCCCCAAATAATTCTGTGGCAGATATTTTTGAAAGAGGCCAATTAAAAAAACTCGGACAGTTCTTTCCTTTAACTTATCAGCCCATGTATCAATCACAAATTGCCGACGAAAGCATTGATTTAATAAGCTGCAACATCGGCTTGCATCATTGTCCGCTTGAATTGCTGGATGGCTACATAAAATCCATAAAAAGAATTTTACGCAAAGGCGGTATGTTTGTTATGCGCGACCACGACGTGAAAACTCCGGAAATGGCAACCTTTGTTTCATTGGTGCATACCGTCTTTAATTTAGGTTTAAATATTCCTTGGAAAACCAATGATGCAGAATTTAAATGTTTTAAACCGATTGATGAATGGAGTAAAGTTATTTGCTCTTACGGATTTACAGATACAGGTGAAAGAATTTTGCAGGACAAAGATCCGTCTGATAATACATTAGTGGCTTTTATAAAACAATAAAATGAAAAGGCTTAGAATACTTACACTTTTTTCGGTACTGCTTGCGGTTGCTATTTTCTTTTTTAAGAAGAGGGCTCCTACTACCCTTGCTGCGGGAGAGGGATTAGTGATTAAAAAAGAGTGGCTCGCCGGAAATAAGCAACAACAAACTCCGGCAAAAGATGTTCGGCCTCCTGACCAAACTTTTTTAACTTTTCCCGAGTGGTATTTGGTTTTTAGCCCGGAGGAACAGGCTACTTATTTTAAAACAAATACGGCAAGCACTTTTCCCTATATGAGTCACACATCTCAAATTTGGCAGAGTTATAAAATTGTAAATGATCAGATAAAAGATAATTTTCCGCCTAACCCCGGGTATCATTTTATGATTTGGGTTATTGGCACAAGCGCATCAGCCGAGTATTCGGTTAAAGCCTGGTACGAAACAATTATTGGAAGGATAACCGATACACATGATGTAATTACGGATGAGGATAGATTTAACGCGCAGTACACGCAGGATTATGTTGACTTCATTAAAGATCACCCTTGGTACGAGTTTGATTTTAAAAGTCGCTTTGGTTCGCTTTGGTCAGGCTCTTTTTTTGGAAGTCATTTTTTAAGAAAGATGGAAAGAAAATATATCCTCACATCAGAGCTTATTGTAAAAACTATTTATGGGAAACTAATTGGTATGGGTACGCAAACTGTTTATGAGGCAGCACTTCCTACCACGGCTGCGCTTGTTGAAAAAGATTCGTTGAGTTATAAAGAAGAACTTATGTACTTGCCACGTTACGATAAATTTGCGGCAGCGGCTTTAGAATTGGCGGATAAGGGTTATAGCTTTAAAGAAATAGCGGGAAACACTTCGGCTATTTTACTTACCATTTTAATACCCTCGGATAATTGTGGTTGTTACGAAAATTCTCAACAGGTATTTATACAACCGCTCTCTTCTGATCCAAGCATGAAACGTGTGGCGCTTGCAGTGCCCGTGCAGGATTTGCACAAATTACTTCTTTCGCTGAATGCCGATAAAGTAAAAATTGAACACGTGTTTGATTATTAAGACACGCTGTCTTTTCTGAGTCTTTTTAGAGTTTTATTTATATAGTTTTCATTCGTAATTAATGCGGTTTGAATGCGTCGGGCATAATGTATACTGTCTAATATCTCTTTTTGTTTTTCTTCCACCAGTGCTTTTTGCGCCCCGATAATATTTTTTTGCTTTTGCGTTACGCGAAAACGATTATATAAAAAGATAGAAAAAATTACAACCAGAATCAATCCTCCGCCTACGGCCCAAATAATCACATTTTGCCTGCGGTTCTTCTCAGCCGCAATTGCTTCATTCTTTTCAATTTCCTTTTTATGCTCCACCTGCATGATGGCCTCTTGTTTTTCAAAATCATTTTTTGCCATCATCCGCCCAATCTCCATGTTTTTTTCTTCATTAAATAAACTGTCATAGTACAAATTATACAGTTTATAATATTGATACGCGTTTTGCCAATCATGCATTTTGCCATATACTTCAGAGAGGGAGTGGTAACTCTCGGCAATATCCGTTTTATTATCTATTTCTTTCGATAATTTTAAGGACTCCTTTACTTTTTTAAGAGCCTCCGGAAGTTTATTTAGTTTTATGTAAAGAAGCCCGATATTGCCGCAGGTTCCTGCCATTCCTGCCTTATCGTTTAATTCGCTTTTAATTTTTAATGATAATAAAGAATTTTCAAGAGCTTCCGCGTTTTTCCCCTGTACACTGTATATTTCTCCGATATTATTATAACACAACGACATTCCGTGCTTATCCCCCATCTCCTGATATAATTTTAGTGAGGTGGAACAGTGCTTAAGGGCCTCGTAATACTTGCGCATATTATAAAATACAATCGAAATATTATTGTAGCAAATTGCCTGCCCGTTTTTGTTTCCTAATTCCTCGTCAATTTTTAAAGAAGAAAAATAATATTTCAGTGCTTCGGGGTATTTTCTTTCTGTGTCATAAATTAATCCTATATCGTTATAGGCAACTCCCATTCCTGTTTTATCGTTTAGCCCTTCGCTGATTTTTAAAGCCTGAAAATAATTTTTTATGGCTTCCGGATAATCGCCCAGCATGTGTTTGCTTTCTCCTATATTTATGAGAGAACCGGCATAGCCCTTTTTATATCCTGTTTTTTCTACCAAAACCTTTGCTTCTAAAGCGCATTGCAAGCCTTCTTTATACCTGTCGGCATCCAGCAGCAATACATTGAGCATATTTAAACCATTTACTTTATTGGAGTCTTCTTTGGCAATTTTTATAACTTGTTTTAATGAGTCAATTTGCGCCGACTGCGAAAAACATATATTCTGAAACAAGTTCAGTGCAATAAAAAAAGAAAAAAGAAAATACTTTTTCATAGCTATATGTAAAAGTAAGAAAATAGAGTAAATAATGAAGCGAATTAAATCTTAACCAAAAAGCCATTCTTATGCATAGCATCTTCGGCATAGGCAAAGCTGCTTAATATATCGGCCTTGCCATTTACAATGGCAATATCGTGCTCAAAATGCGCACTTGGTTTTTTATCAGTAGTTACAATAGTCCAGCCGTCGTTTAACTGTGTGACTTCTTTTTTCCCCAGGTTTATCATCGGTTCAATAGCAATGGTAAGTCCGTTTTGTATTTTTGGGCCGCTACCCCGCTTACCGTAATTAGGCACTTCGGGTTTTTCGTGCAAATTTCTCCCGAGGCCATGGCCCACCAGTTCGCGCACAACGCCGTAGCCGTTTTTTTCGGCATGATTTTGTATAGCAAAACTTATATCGCCAATGCGGTTTCCAACTTTAGCTTGTTCTATTCCTAAATATAAACACTCTTTGGTAATTTTTACCATTTGCTGTACTTCTGCAGCAATTTCGCCGCAACAAAAAGTATACGCATGGTCGCCCACAAAACCATCTTTCTTCACGCCGCAATCAACCGAAATAATATCTCCGCTTTTTAAAACAGTATCGTTGGGAATGCCGTGCACAACCGCTTCGTTCATTGACAAACAAAGCGAAGCAGGAAATCCGTTATATCCTTTAAACACCGGCACACCATTATTATCGCGAATAAATTCTTCAGCGATTTTATCCAAATGTTTTAACGTTACACCTTCTTTAATCGCTGCCCCCACAAGGCCCAGCGTTTGCGAAACTAGCAAGGCAGCGTGGCGCATCAACTCAATTTCTTCGGCTGTTTTTAAATAGATCATTTCCTAAACAGCTTTTTAAAAATCGATTCGCTCTTTTTGTAATTAGTATGGGCCCCTGCATCTTTTAGCTGATGACTAAAATCGCCGCCCTCGGGATGTAACATTTGCCAAATAGCGCTCCACCCCGGAAAGCCGCCAACATTTCGGTCGTCAATAAATAAATCTGCATTTATTTTGCGGCTGATGGATAAATCAAATTCTTCTTCGGGATAACTCTTATTTACAGCGTAAAATTCAACGCCGTTTTTTAAACAATACTCAACCGCTTCGGTTAAAGTTTCTCCGTCGCGAAAAGTCCACAAAATTAATTTATGTCCTTTGCGCTGCATAGCTTTTAAGGTGTCGAAAGCAAAAAGCATTTCCTTACCAATACGCGGATACTCGTGCTCAACAATAGTTCCGTCAAAATCAACAGCAATTGTTTTACTTTTATTTGAAACCATTTCTTGTTTCTCGCTCATGGTTATAAATTATAAACTTTTTTAATAGTTAAATCATTATTCAATTCATAAACGCGCGGCACAGCTGTTCCTATTTCAAATTCTAAAATTTGGGCAGGCGTCATTTTTTCTAAATACATAATTAGTGCGCGCAAACTATTGCCATGCGCAGCCAACACTATATTTTTTCCGGCTTTTAACTTAGGCATGATTTCTTTTTCGAAATAAGGTATTACGCGCGCGGCCGTATCTTTTAAACTTTCGCCGTTGGGCGGGGCAATATCAAAACTTCTTCGCCAAATTTTTACCTGGTCTTCACCAAATTTTTTGGCCGTCTCTGCCTTGTTCAATCCCTCCAAATCGCCATATCTGCGTTCGTTAAGGGCTTTATCTTTTGTTATTGGAATGCCGTTTTTTCCGCCCGCTTCTAAAGCAATTGTTAGCGTGTTTTGGGCTCTTTTTAAATCAGAAGTATAGCCCTCATCAAAAGTAAAAGATTTCAGTTTTTCACCCGCAATCCTTGCCTCCTCCACTCCTTTTGCGGTAAGCTCAACATCCACCCATCCGGTAAATTTATTTTCGAGGTTCCAGGCCGATTGACCATGCCTGAATATGACTAAAATGCTCATAAAATTTAAATACCCTTAATTTGAGAGACAAAATTAGCATTTAATAGAATACAGGCTTTATTTTAAGCCTGTTTTATTATATTTGAGCCTAATTATGAGAAAATTAATCCTACTTATTTTGCTTTTTTGCTTTAGCGGCCTTTTTTCGCAAAGCCTTAACACCAAAAAATGGCGTAAAACCGAAAAAGATTCGATGGAAAAAGGCCAGGCGTTTTACGACGACAACCTTAAATTACTTGCCCTGCCCATTTTTTTGGAGCTTCATAAAAATCATACCGAAGAAGGTTATCTGATATATATTACCGGTCTTTGCGCCCTTGAGCGTAGCGATGTGCATCCACTTGCGCTTGAACTTTTGCAAAAGGCGTACGATAAAAATAAAAAAATTCCAAACATCGATTTTTCACTGGCCCAAGCCATGCACCTCAATTATAAATTTGACGAGGCGCTTGCGCAACTGGAAATTTATAAAACAAAAAACAAAAAATTGAGTCCCGAAAAAACGGAAGCGGTATCGCTTTTAACCGACTACTGCAACAATGGAAAAAAATTAGTAGCCAATCCACTCCCCGCAAAAATTCAAAACATAGGCAGGCCCTTAAATACACCGGCGTCCGAGTATGTGCCCATTATCTCTTCCGATGAAGAAACTATGGTATACACTTACGTAGGCGATTCCTCTATTGGCGGAAGACAAAATTATTTTAACGAACCGGATGTGTACGGTATGTTTTACGAAGACGTTTACATTACGCATAAAAAAGACGGGCAATGGGAACGCGGCCGCGGTGTAGGGCCCACCGTAAATACCAACGACCATGATGCTGCAGTTTCTTTATCTGCCGACGGACAAACACTTTTTATTTATAAGGACAATCGCAGCAACGGAGGTGATTTATATGTTAGTGTTTTAGAAGGAAACACCTGGTCGGTGGCAAGCGCTTTACGTGGCGAAGTAAATCAAATGTTGTCATGGGAAGGAAGTTGCTCGATGAGTGCCGACGGAAAAACTTTATTTTTTGTTAGTGATAGAAAAGGCGGTTACGGCGGAAGGGATTTATACAAAGCTACACTTGCCACCGATGGAAGTTGGGGCAATGTGCAAAATTTAGGAGATAAAATAAATACAAAGTATGATGATGATGCTCCGTTTATTCACCCCGATGGGCGCACATTAATTTTTTCTTCTTGCGGGCATAATAGCATGGGCAGCTATGATATTTTTAGAACCACTTTAAATCCTGCTGATTCGAGTTGGAGCGCTCCCGAGAATTTAGGTTACCCTATTAACTCCCCTGACCGTGATAGTTACTATGTACTCTCTGCCGACGGGAAACATGGGTATTACGCTTCCGGAAAAGAGGATGGCGAAGGCTTACAGGATATTTATATGGTTACGCCGGGTATGCCCGGTTTTGAACCTGTGCTTGCATTGGTAAAGGGTGTTGTTACATTAAATAATAAACCTGTTGATGCCGATTTAACAGTTGAAATTGCCGGCAAGGGCCAGATTTTTACTAAAGTAAAATCAAATGCCGAGAGTGGAAATTATTTGGTGAATTTAACGGCGGGCAATAAGTACAAACTTACTTTTAAATACAAAGAAATGCCCGAACGCAGCTACGAAGTAGATGCACAAAGCATTACTGCTTTTACCGAGCGCGTCATCAACGTAAACTTTGATACATTGCCACCGCAACCTGTTGCCGTTGTTGTTAAAGATACGGCCGAGGATAAATTTAAACCGGACGAACCTGTAGAGGGCCTTTATTTTAGAGTGCAAATTGCGGCGTACCGCCATCCGCAAAATTACTCGGGTAAACATTTGGCCGGACTCGGAAAAATTGAAAAACTTGAATTAAATGATGGTATTTACCGATTTACTATTGGTGGAGATTTTTTCACTTTGCCTAAAGCGCAGTTTCACTTATCTAAAGTAAAGGCGGCCGGACAAAAAGACACCTTCATTACCGCAGTATATAAGGGCAAGCGCGTATACCTTGAAGATTTGTATAAAATGGGGCTGATTGCCCAGCGCAAAGAGTAATTTTACCGCCTTTTCTCCAATTAAATTACTTTTTTTGTGCTGTTTGCGGGGTATTGTTTTTTTATTACAATTATTTGTTTAATATAGCTCCTCTAAAATTATTTTATGCGGGCAAAATTTAGTTTTTCTACTTTTATTTTAATTGCAGGTCTGCTATTTTCTGCACGCGTGTTTGCGCAATTTCCACAAGCTGCGCATTTGGTGCTTAACGGCGATTACGACGGGGCTAAAAGTTATTATCTAAAGGTCCTTGAAAAAGATAGTCTCAATTTTTCGGCCAATCAGGAACTGGGATTACTGCTGGTACAATATTTTGATGATAAGGGCCACGCGCTTTTTTATTTGGAGAGGGCCATTAGATGCGTTAAGAAAAAAGAATTGCTGCCCGAACTTTATATGGGCTTTGCGCAGGCTCTTCATTACGATAGTCAATATAAATTAGCTATCAGTTATTACGATAAGGTAACTCCTATCCTGGTAAATACGCCCAACGGCGCACAAATTAAACGTCAGACTTTAAGAAATATTGAAAATTGTAAGTATGGTATTAAAAATACACCTTCAGCAAACAGCAGAAAATACCGCATTAAAAACTTAGGTAACGGCATCAATTCGGCGTATCCTGAATTTTTGCCGGTGGTTGATCCCGAAAATTCTACTTTACTATTCACAGCGCAAAAACATATTGTTTTGGGTGATAAAAAAGACGGTCCCGAAGATAAATCGCACGGCGAAATGTTTATTGCAAATCGCGCAACCGGCAAATTTGAGAGCGGCATGCCTTTTTACAAACCAAACTTCCCGGTAAAATTTTTAGAGAGTACCGAAAATCTCGACGCGGTTATTTCTATGTCAACAAACGGAGAACATTTACTTATCTACCGCACCGATCAACTTTATATTTGTCATTTAAGTGCCGGAAAATGGTCAGCACCAAAAGCTTTGCCTGTGCTGATAAACTCTACGCCTAAATTTGAAGGCAGTGCCTGTATTGATAACGATGGCGTGACTATTTTTTTCTCGGCCACGCGAGTAGGCGGTTTTGGCGGAAAAGATCTTTACAGAACGGTATTCACCGAAAAAGGCGAATGGACCGAGCCCGAAAATTTAGGAGAAGATATTAATACGGGCGAAGATGAGGATGCGCCCTTTTTAAACTTCAAAGAAAATACTTTATATTATTCTTCCAAAGGTTTAGAGGGTTATGGAGGTTATGATATTTACAAAGTAAAAATTTCGCAAAAGGGCACCGGGAAACCTATAAATATGGGAATGCCTTTTAACTCGCCTGCCAACGACATTAATTTTTGGCAGAATAAAAATGAAAGCGAAGCTTACCTGTCTTCGTCGCGCAAAGGTGGTTATGGCGATTTGGATATTTACCGCGTACTTTATTTTGATAAAACTGCAGAAGAAAACTGCATTGCCGGAGGTGCTGATGTTGATTTCACTTTTCGGGATTCGGTATTTATTAATGATGTTGCAAGCTTTAACGCAAGCAACAGTAAAATTAAAGACGGCACTATTCTTAATTATTTCTGGAAGATAAATGGTGTGCCGGAAGCAGCCGATACTTCGGCTTTCTCCAAAAAATTTACCGCCGAAGGAAAAAATAAAATATCTTTAGAACTTGCTGTTTATTTTGAGGCTGAGGACACGCGTAAAAATTATTGTGTCAATAAAGAGCTTCATGTTTTTCATCCAAATGTTATAGATGTATTTTTTGAACCCTTGGTAAAATCCAACGAAGAGAAAATGACTATTAAAGGAACGGTGGATGTTACAAAAATGAGAATTGACAGTACAAAAAAAGAAATTTTAAATATAAAACTGGAACCCGTATTTTTCAATACCAATAAATTTGATTTGCGTAAAGATGCGGTTGAGGGCATTAAAAGAAATATTGCTAAAATGAAAATTGACGCAACCATTGTTGTTAAACTTACGGCCCTTACCGACCCGCGTGCCGGCAAAGAATATAATTTACAGCTTTCGCAAAAAAGGGCCAACTCGGTTGTGGCTGCGCTTGAAAAAGCAGGTATTAAAAGAAAACGCATTATAGCTGTACTCGCTGTTGGCGAAGAAGAAGGCAATATAAAAGGCTGTAAAGGCGATGCGGCTTGTTTAGAAAAAGTATATCAGCAAAATCGCCGCGTTGAATTTAAAGTTGTGGGAGCTGAGTACTTGGCGCCTAAGGTGAAAGCCGAGAAGAAAGGTAAAAAGGATACTTCGATCGCCGCTAAAAAGAAAATAAAAAAGTAGGGGCGGGTTTTACTTTATTTTAAATCGCAGGCCGCCATAAATCATCCGGCCATATATTGAGCCCCAAATCATACTTGCGTCAAAATATTTGCTGAAAGGAGCATCCGAAGCCACAATGGGATTTGTTTGTTTAAAATTCAAGGCATTTTCTACGCCAAGGTAAATGTCCAAAGTTTTTTTGCTTCCTGTTTTCCAGGTAATTTGTGCGTTAAGGTTAAAAAACGCAGGCGAATAGTTTTTTCTTTGATACGTCACAGGGTTACTTTCTGTATTGGGCAATCGCTTGGGTCCGTTCCACTGCGTAGTAAAATCAAATTGCCAGTGGCCTCCTTTTGTTTCGTAAGCAAGATTTATAAATGCCCTGTCGCGCGACAATAGATATTTTTGCAGTAAACCACTTGTGTACTGAGTTCTCGTATCTACGTAGCGATATGCAATTCGCACATCTAATCGTTTATGTATTTCCCAACTGAATTCGGTTTGCAAGGTGTTTGAAAAAGATTTTCCGGTAAGGTTATATATAAGAACTTGCTGCGGATTATTATCTAAATCAATTACAACCTGATTTACAAAATCAGTTCTGTAAACATCTATTGAAAATTGTGCAGCGCGGTAATCTAATTTAAATTTGTGCAAAAAATTAATTCCATAATTCCACGCCACCTCGGCATTTAATCCATAAGGTTTTGTAGAATCGGAAGTAATAATATTAAAATCTCGCGAAGAGGCCATCAAAAAAGAATTCTCCGCAAAAATGTTCGCTGTTTTTAATGCTCTTCCGGCTGAAGCACGAAAAACAGTATTGCCGTCATTAATAGCGTAACGCATGTGCAAACGTGGAGTAAAAAATAAGCCGTAGTAATTATGATAATCGGCGCGGCCCCCAACAACAATATTAAATTTTGTCAGGTAACTGTAAGCGTACTCACCAAAAACGCCGGGCACAAATTCTATCCGTCCGAAATTAAAAGCCCTGTAATTTTCCGAGAGATTATCCCACAAATAACTTGCGCCTGTTTTAAATTTATGATTGGTGTTACCTATTATTCCCTGAAAAATATAATTGGCGTAAAATGTTTGCTGCAAGCCAATGTAATTATTGAGCCCATAAAAATTATTTTGCTTGTGTTGTAAAAAACTTAATTGCAGACCCATGCTGGTTTCGGGCTTATTGGTAAACACAAAGCCGTTCTTGGCAAACACATCCCATTTTTCGGATTTAATACCCACGCCATAGTAAGGTTGATTGGTATTTTCAATTTTTGTATCGTAATTCATTTGTCCGCCTTGTCTGGCATCATTCACATAGCTTCCGCCAAACTGCCCTTCAAAACCTTTGCGGGTTACATAATTCCATTTATTTAAAAAATTATACTGTTGCCCGGTTGGTATATCTAAAAACCCATCGCTGTTCATATCCTGCTTTAGCGGATTCATACTGTAATGCGAAAGTAGCACGGTGCTCCACACATCCGTAAGTTTTTTTGAGAGGTTTAAGTTGTACTCATTGCGGCCATTTGCATTCCCGTATGCGTTAAAAAAAAGTTTTTCGCTCTTCTCCGGTTTTTGTAATTCGGTATTTATTTGTCCCGTAAAACTTTCATAGCCGTTAATTACACTGCCCGCGCCTTTGCTTAGTTGTATAGATTGTATCCATGTTCCGGGAATAAAACTTAAACCATAAATACTTGCAAGGCCACGCAGGTAGGGCATATTTTCTTTGGTGATTAAGGAATACTGTCCTGCTAAACCTAACATTTGGATTTGTTTTGTTCCTGTTACGGCGTCGGCAAAACTTACATCGATGGACGGGTTTGTTTCAAAACTTTCTGAGAGATTGCAACATGCCGCTTTTGCTAATTCCTTTTGTCCCAATGTTTCTGTTTTGATTGGACTCATAAAAGAAAATTGCGAAGATGTTGTATGGTAAACCACCTCAACAGTTTGTAAAGTTTTTGCGTTAGATAAAAAGAAATCTGCAAAAAATTGAGCACTGTCAATAACGGTAGTATCATTTTTGTAGCCCACAAAAGAAATAACCAATTGTGTATTACCCGCCGTTTTTTTCAGCGAATATTTTCCGTCAACATCGGTATTTGTGCCAACGGTGGTATGTAACCAATATAAAGTTGCCCCTGTTAAAGCAGAGGTATCTCCTTTGTCGGTGATCTCAAAAACTTTGCCGCTTAAATTATTTTGCGAGAAGGAAACAGAAAACGATAAAAGGAAAAAAATTATTTGAGTAAATTTTTTCATTTTTTTACCTCGCACTTTTTATCGCGGTATTTGCAACAATCCGGAAGTTTGTCATAATCTGTCGTAGTGGCTTTAGACCCCTCAACATCGTGCCCCGCTTTTACTATGGCCTCTTTTATTTGTTGTTCGGTTACTTTATCGGCGCGGTATATAACTTTAAGAATATGCGTTTTCTCGTTCCACTCGCTGGTTTTAACTCCTTTTATATCCACCGAATTCTCGATACGTTTTTTACATTGCTCGCAATTGCCTTCTACTTTTATAAAAGCGGTTAGTACTTGTTTTGGTTTTTCCTGAGAGAAAGCAAATCCACTTATCATCATCAGCACTACAATTAACTTTTTCATTCTATTATTATTTTTTTAAAACTGGTTTTTAAATTTTGTATAAGCATCAATGTATATAGTCCTTTTGGCCACTCTTCGGTATTGATGGTGAGCTTCTTTTCATTGGAAGCGGACTTAAAAATTAATTCGCCTAATGTATTATATACACTTACCTTTAATTTACCCTGCTCCTTAGCAACTATATTTAATTTTCCTTGGGCGGGATTGGGGTAAATTACAACTGTTTGTGTTTCATCAAATTGTTTTATCCCAACGGGCGCATTCATCACCACAAACTGGCCCATCATGCCATCGTCTTCATGGTGCAATAAATGGCAGTGATACATATATCCCAAAGTGTCATTGGCAAAATCTTCGAACTTAGTAATAAAACGAAGCGAATCGCCCGGCATCAATAAGATAACATCTTTCTTTCCTTTTTCTATAGCCGCGGGAGGAACTCCGTTAATATCCAACACATAAAACTGAATATTGTGCATGTGAAAAGGATGCGCAATCAGTGTTCTATTTACCAGTTTCCAAATTTCCACATTGTTTAATTGCGTTCTAATATTAATAGTATCCATATCAAAGGCTTTTCCTCCCATTAAAAAAGGGCCTTCTGCCATTTGCGTTGAGTCGCCGGCTACAAGTGTATTAAACTCAATGCGCCTGTTGGCAATAGCGGAAGAAGTTAGCCAGGGATTATTTACAGTAAGCGTGGCCGGCATGGTAGTTACCGGCGAACCATTTTGCGCAATGATATTTATTTTTAAAATATCATAATCGGCTCCGTTGCGCGGGTTTAAATTATATCCCGGAATTACGGCTGAGCCAACGCCAACAGCTGCCGCGCCGTAAATACCATTAGGCAAGAGCGATCCAAAATTCCTGAAATAAATGGTTTGTCCATTCATGCCTGTTAAATTCAATAAAACTTCTGCTCTTTCGCCCGGCGCCAATCTTAGCTGTGTTAATGTAAGCGCAGTATCTAATAAGCCTCCATCGCCTGCAATCATTTTAAAGGGCAGGCTTCCGGTAAAACCAAAACTATAGCTGCGCATAGAAGAGCCGTTTAATATTCTAAAACGAATAACCTGTGCGGGTAAACTTACCTGGGGGTTTAGCGTTCCGTTTACAAACATAGCCGTGTCGTCTTCGGTTGCTATTGCAATTTGACGTAAAACGTCAAAGGCTTTTGATTGTACAATTAATGGAATATCATCTACGCCGTAAGTGCGGGGCAAATTAATGGTAGCCTCCATCGAATCTCGGATAATTATAAGCCCTGCAATTCCTTTAGAAACATGCAAATCCGTTTTTCCTTGCCCGTGCGGATGATACCAAAAAGTGCCCGCCTCGTTTCTCACTTTAAACTTAGGACTCCAGGTTGCACCGGCAGCAATAATTTGATGTGGCCCCCCATCGTTTTCAGGAGCTACATGCAATCCGTGCCAGTGAATAGTGGTGCTAGTGTTTAGGCTATTGGTAACATTCATTGTTACGCTGTCTTTTTTATTCAATTCAAGAGTGGGGCCCAACCACGTTCCATTTACTCCGTATGTTGGCGTGTTGTAACCGGCATAAAAATTTTTTGTGCCCGATTGAATAGTTAAACTAAAAGATGTACCGCTTAATAAGGGCGGAATTACTAATGGGTTTTGAGCTTTACTATTAAATAAAGCAACCAAAAAAATTAATGTAAACTGATTAATTCGAAACTTACTAATAAGCATGTTTATCGTATAATTGTAAATTTCCTTGACACCGTTTTTCCGTTTCCGCTTATTTGCAGAAAATAGGAGCCTTCGGCCAGATTTGCCACGTTTATTTTTTTATTAGTAAGCCCTGCTTGTAGCTTTTCATTAACCGAAATTTTTGCGCACGTTTTTCCAAGTAAATCAACAATGGTGATTGAAGTGGATGTAGCCTCGTTAATACTTAGTGAGGCAGTAATGAAATCGGTTGAAGGATTAGGAAAAACTTTTAAATCGGTAATAAAAGGTGCAACACCATTAACGCCAACAGAAGAATTCAGAAAATTCCTTATGTCTATCGCCATTTGTGTTGTATCGCTGCTTGTAAAACCAACGTACGTATTACCTAACACACTATGCATCGTACCGCCACCAAGAATAACAATAGTTGGCATTCCAAATCCTCCATAATATGCTACCTGAGTAGCACCTGAATCCATTGGAGTAGAGGTAAAACCATTGTTGGTAACCCAGTTTTTAACCAGCGTACAGTTGTAGCTGTTTGTATAACCTATGGCGTACGATTTTATTTTGCCGGGGTATTGTGCCAGCAAAGCCGCTTTCATTGTTTCCATAGTTTGCCCTGCTGTAATGCATGAGCTGCAGTTATTCATAAAGAATTCAAGAATTACAGCGTTACCTGCATCCAATTCGTTAAATAAATTATGATTTAGGCCATTGCAATCATTGCGATTAAAATTCATAGCCGTAGTTTGTGCCGATAACGAGCCTGCTGAAATCATTAAAATTCCTGCCGCTAAAAGGGTTGTGATTTTATTTTTCATGTTTTGTGTTTTAAAAATTATACTAATTAGATTCGTTATTACAAAAGCAAAGGCATAAAAATTCTAGACACCTAAATGTCTCAGAATAAAAACAAAAAATCAGATAAGTAAAACCCTGTTTTTAAGATAGGGCGGCGCCTGATATAAATCGGGTGGCGCGTGATTAAGAGGAATTATTTGCGATAAAAAAATCCTGTCCGCAAAAACCGCATTAGGAGGAGCTATAAAAATTAGTGAAGTAAATTTTAAATCGGGAACCTGTAAAGCTGATTGGTGCGACTGTGCATCTTTAATTTTTACGGAAACATTTTTTTCTTTGCAACAGCCGGCCTTTTTCATTTTGCCTTTGCAACAGCCTTCTTCATCGGTATGAAAAAGAGAAACGTTTTTTATCTTGCCCCCACAATAATGCAAGTTGATAGAAAAGCCTGATGCCGAAAAAAGGTAGCAAACTAAAAATAATATGATTCCAAGCTTTTTCACTAATAACAAAGGTATTAAATATAAGGGCGCAAGCCAAGTAAATAATGGGGTAAATGAGGTTTTGAAGCGCCGCTTTCTTCATGGATAGATATCTATAAATCAATTTTTTACATAAAAAACGAATTAGGTATGTCAAAAATCATAAAGCCCCTTTAAAGTATAATTTTTTATCTTTTAAATGAAGATGCGTAAGAAATAGCTGCGGAAATGTTTAGCAAAACTTTTAATCTTATCGAAGTAAAAAACTACCTTGCTAACTGTAAAAAACCTTTAAGGGCCTTGTGTTTTTTTTTACATGCGGTAGAAAGAGCTTTGTATTTTACAACATAATAATACGTTCCTTCGCTACAAGCAATTCCACTTGTAGTATATCCATCCCAACTATTTTTTTCATTTGTGCTTTCATAAATTTTCAGGCCCCAGCGGTCGTACACCGATACTTGAAAATCAGTAATCTTGAAATCATATTCTGAAATTATCGGATACCATGTATCGTTAATCCCATCGGCATTTGGCGTAAACACATTTGGGCACGTAAGTGTAATAACAACTGGCTTATATTCTGTTAAATCGCAGGAAGGGTTTTTACCCAATGATGCGGAGCTAAAATTAAAAATATCGGCAAAATTATTTCCGGTAGGCTTATAACTAAAAATAGTTCCCGTAAGGTTTGTACCCCCAACCTCGGTTGTTGCGTATAAGTTTCCATCACTTGCCTCAATCAAACTTCCGTTAGGTTGCGCCCCGTTAGAACCGAAGTCGAAAATTTTTGTAAATACATTAGTGAAAATAGTAAGGCTAAATAAGGTTCCCGAATTATTATTACCTCCTCCGCTAGTCATTCCATACAGCAGGCCGTTACTTGCCTGCATTAAGTTTCCTAAAGGATTTGTTCCTTTGCTATTATTAAAATCAACAAGCTTGGTGTGTGTGTTTGTGTTACTATCAAAACTAAAAAGTACTCCAAGGTTATTTGCCCCGCCATAGTAAGTCATTCCGTACAGCTTGCCGTCATCTGCCTGGATAATGCTTCCAAAAGGCGCCTGCCCGTTAGCTCCGTTAAAATCGATTAATTTGGTATACGAATTTAGCGCAGGATCAAAACTAAATAGCACGCCATAATTATTTGCGCCGCCACCATTTGTCATGCCATACAACAACCCATTAACTGCTTTCATCAAATTACCTGCAGGAAATATCCCTTTTGAATTTATAAAATCAAAATGTTTTGTATAAACGTGTGTTAAAAAATTAAAACTAAAAACAACACCCTTACCGTAAGCACCTCCGCTTTGCGTCATTCCATACAAGTTCTCGCAATCAAACTGCAAAAGACTCCCGTAAGGTTTTCCTCCGTTTGCGCCGGCAAAATCATAGAGCTTTGTGTATACGCTTGAAACAGGATCGTAACTAAAAATAACTCCAAAATTATTTGCCCCTCCGTCTTCACACATTCCGTACAATAAACCATCGCCGGCCTCAATCAAGCTACCACTAGGACTTCCGCCACTTAAACCGCTTATGGTATAAACACCCGTATACCCTGTGCCATCTGCATTAATTTTAAATAGTACACTGCCCGGATTACTTCCAAGAGCATCAGCTATTCCCCATAATTGAGGTGTTTGTGAAAATAGCACGCTCGAAAAAAAAGTAAACACCGCCAAACAAAAAATAAAAACTTTGTTGCGGTTTTGCTTAGGGCTCATATCTGTAAAAGTATAATTTTTGTACTTAAAGCCAAATAATTAAGGTAGGCAGAACCGCTCTTTCTCTTTATTCTTACTTTTTACCGCTCATCAATTGTTAAATTTGTTTTTTCGCATTTAATTTCATCGGGCAGTTATATTATTGTATCTTGCATTGTATTTATTTTAAAATGATGCTGAAATATTTCAAGTTTGTTTTTTTGCTTAGTCTTTTTGCTTTTAAAAGTGAAGCGCAAAATCAACGTAATGGATATGCATCCGTTTTACACCAACCTCCCGATGTAGATTTTAGCTGGCTAAACGCTTGCCTGGGAGATACTACTCAATTTATAAACGGCTCAATAAGGGCAAACACCTATACTTGGACGGTTTATAATAAAAGCATGAATAAACTGGATAGCTCTAATGCTTTAAATATGAAATATTATTTTCCGGTGAAGGATACTTTTTATGTAGAATTAGTAGCCGACAATGGGCACTTCACTTCTTCTTTACAAACAGTGATAATTGACACAGTTACTACTGCTGCTTTTAATTTCATGCACTGCTCCAATCAATTTATGAATCATGCCACTTGCGCCACCTCTTTCTTATGGGATTTTGGCGATGGTAATACCTCTACCGTTTCTTTGCCAACGCATCAATACGCCGATACAGGATATTACACTATTAAGTTTATTGCCTATAAAGGAATTTATTCGGACACCATTACAAAACAAATTTTTGTAAATCCACAGGCATTTCCAACCGGTGCCATTACTTGGTACTTAAGTAACGATACCATTTTTGTACACGCCATAGATAGCATGGCGGGCATGTTTTATAATTGGAATTTTGGCGGAGGTGTGCATTTATACAAACGCGATACTTTTTTTGTTTATGCAAATCCCGGAACGTATTACCTTAATTTCTCTGATTGGAACACGTGTAACACAGCTTATGCCTTAGATACAGTTGTATATGCGGTAAACGGTATAAACACTGCGCCCGGTAAATACAATTTATCCTTATCTGTTTTTCCAAACCCTGCTTTTACCAATGAAGAAGTTACGGTTTCTGTAAAGTCTGCCGAATCCGAAAAAATAAACTTAAGCATGTACACTATCTACGGACAAAAAATTTTAGAGAAAGATTACAATTTAAGTACCGGAGAAAATATTCTTAAATTAAAAATAGATAATGCGGCTGCGGGCATCTATTTTCTTTTTGTACAAAGTGTCGCTTTAAAAACGAAAGCAAAAATTATTTTACAGAACAAAAAGTAAAAAAAACCGGCTTATTTAATCGAATCTTTTGGTGCACATTTATTTTTGATGAATTTTTCGGGATTCATTTTAAACGCTTCTTTGCAATTTACAGAATGAAAATGATAAACTTTACCGGCATGTTTTAAATCATAGGACTCAGCTAAGTTTACTTTAACGCCACAAACAAGGTCAATAATATTGTCGTTGGGTGTACACTTTTTATATAAAAACTTTCTAGGATTTTGCTTGAAAGCTTCCCTGCAATCATAAGAATCAAAATAATAGGTTTTGCCATTATGCTTAAGGTCGTACGACTCGGCCGTGTTTACTTTCATCCCGCAAACAATATCAAGTACTATTTCTCTCGTAGTTGGTTTTATGCTTGTAAATGATTCAAATAATATAAACAAAACATAAAAGCCTGCTATTTTGTAAAAAGTGTTTTTCATAAATCGTGTTTTAAATATATAAAGCATGCATGTTCGGTTTTTACCTTGTTTTCATGTTATTTTATGGCCATCTGATAAAGATGATTAACCTTAAACATTTTATGAAATGTATCAAATTCGGAAATATCCGCACTTTTAAACATCTCATCCAACGAATCATGAAATTTATGATTATCCGGAAATGCCAATTTCAGGTTTTCTTTATTTAAAAGAATTATTTTGCCTTGGGGCGATGCGCTGAAATAATAGATGTTTATCCATTTAAAACTTTTGCCATAGGGCGCCGATTCCTGAAGAAAATAAATATGCAATGGCCCCGATTCGGCCAATTGGTATTCTTCATTCTCAAAAAACCGGAACACATTACTCTTGCAATCGCGATATCCGTAAACATCCTTTTTTTGTAAAGTGTGCTTTTCGCCCCTATAATAAACGTCTATGTAAGGCTTTGCAAAAAAATCATGTAGCTTTATTTTTTGCTTTTCTTTAATACAATCAATATCATAAGTAAGCTTGCCCGCCTTAAAATCGGCATGCGTTAGGTAAACCCCGGCTAGTGTGGCGTCTTTTTTCGACTGTTGAGCTATTCCCTTAGCAAAAGCCAGTATAAAAATACATGCGATTATAAATTGTTTTGCTACATTCATTTTGTGGTGTTTTTGATATATAACAAACTACAGGTTTTTATGGGTGCTTTTGTATGATTTCTATCAATGTCAAATATGACAGGTATCAGTGTAGCAATGCTAAGGGTGTTTAAAATTCGAATTACTTAATGAAATAAAATTTGGAAAATCGGCTTTTTGTGCTATATTTGAATAACAATTAGATTTGCAATGATTAAAAAACTACTCTTCATCACACCTATTTTTTTACTAAGTGCCGCTGCCCTGCAGGTGGATAGCAACAGTGCGCCCGCTTCAACTTCCGGAGCACCCGGCGAGGTTGATTGCACAACCAGCGGCTGTCATCAATCTTTTACAAGCAATAGCGGCCCCGGAAATACAACAATAAGTTTAGAAAACGGTCTCACCAATTATATTCCCGGAAAAACGTATACCATGAAACTTGAAGTAAACCAACCGAATCTTATTCGTTTTGGCTTTCAAATGGTAGCTTTAAAAGATAAAGACAACAGCAACGTCGGAGTTTTTACGGCAACCGATGGTTCAAGAAATCAAATTACAACCGGTTACGGCAACCTTGCCGACAGAAAATATATTACTTACACGTTTAAAAGCACAAGCGCGCAAACTACCGGCAAAGGCGACTGGACTTTTAACTGGACGGCCCCCGCAATAAATGAAGGCCCGATAACTTTTTACGCTGCTGCAATTGCTGCCAATAATGATGGTAATGATTTGGGCGACTATTGCTATACCAAAGCTTTATCCATTACCCCGTCTCAAACAAATTATACATTTAACCTCAACGTTTTTTGTAACCCCGATAATAACGCCTTAACTATTAACTACACACTTGCGCAAATGGCAAATGTTAAAATAGAAATGGTTAACTCGCTCGGACAAAATATGCAAAGTTTATACCTTGGCTCGCAGGCTGAAGGAAATTATTCTCAGCAATTTTCATTAGAAAAGCAATATGGCAAAGGCGTTTATTTTATTCGCTTTACGCAAGATGGTAAGATTACACTTAAAAAAATAATCTTGGCGCAATGAGTAAAAAACATTTTATATCCGCGGTTTTCTTTGTTGTAATAATTGCCTGTTTTTCATTCATTGGCGATAACACTTCCGTTTTAAAAAGTGATGGCGGCCCGCCTTATAATACCAACGCCCCTCTGGAAAAAACCTGCAGCGGCATAGAAGGCGCAAACGCTTGCCATAGCGGCGGCATCCCCGATAATTCGGGCCCTGGCACTCCTTCTATACTTTTTTCCGGTGGAACAACTTATGTGCCGGGCGTAACGTATACAGTTACTCCAACTATTACGCACCCTAACCGTAATCGTTTTGGTTTTCAGATTGTCTCTCTAACAGATAACAACAACCTATTTTCGGGAACCATAAATTTGCTGGATACAGCCAAAACCCGTCAGCAACAACCCACTTGGGGCCCCGGGCAAGACCGCATTTTTGTGATGCATCGCCTTGCGGGAAGTTATCCTACCACACCCAATTTAGGCCAGTGGTCTTACCAATGGACTGCCCCTGCTACAAATGTTGGAAACATAAGTTTTTATGCCTGTTTTAACGCCGCCAACAATGACAACACCAATGACCCGGGTGATGAGACCTATTATGCTAAAATTACGCTTACCCCTTCGGCGGTAGGAATTGCTTCTATAGATAAAGATGCGCTGGTTTTTTCGGTTTATCCTAACCCTGCAAGTTCTTTAATAACCTTGCAATCGGTTACAAAATTAGGAACCGTTATCATTTACAATTCGTTGGGAGAAATTGTTTTTCAAAAGCCAAGTTCCAACTTTAAAGAAGAAATTGATATAAGCGGTCTTCCTTCGGGCAACTATGTAGTTTACGCCCAAAATACCCTCCAAAAATTAGTTAAGGAGTAGTCCTTTTTATTTTCAAAAAGCTGCCAAAAGCCGCCCCGCTTTAAAGTCAAATACTTATATTTGCCCTTCTTAGAACACACCATGGCACAACAAGAACTGATAATGCCCAAAATGGGCGAAAGCGTGGCAGAAGCTACCATTATCAAATGGGTAAAAAACGAAGGCGATAAAATTAAAATTGATGAAACAGTTTTAGAAATCGCCACCGATAAAGTAGACAGTGAAATTCCTTCGCCCTTTGAAGGCATTTTAGTAAAAAAACTTTTTAAAGAGGGAGATGTGGTGCAGGTTGGCAAAGCTATTGCCGTAATTTCTTCGGATGTAAACGCAAGCGTAGAAACTTCGAAAATTCAAGCACCTGTACAAAAAACAGAAGTTGTTGCACAAAAAACCGAAGTTGCCGTAAAAGAACTTGCCGTTGTTACGCATGTAAAACAGGATTTCTCGCAGGCAAACAGATTCTATTCTCCATTGGTAAAAAACATTGCCAAACAAGAAGGAATCGCTTTACAAGAATTAGAAAACCTCAGCGGCACCGGCAAAGACGGGCGCGTTACCAAAACAGATATTTTAAATTATTTACCTAACCGTGGTAAAGGCGCGCAAACTGTTGTGCTTGAAAAAACAACACAGCATACCTCAAACGGAAACGGAACTTCACAAATAAATATTCAAAAACCTGCTATTTCTATTGGCGGCGGCGATGAAATTATTGAGATGGATCGCATGCGCAAACTTATTGCCGACCACATGGTAATGAGCAAACATGTATCACCACACGTAACTTCTTTTGTAGAAGCCGATGTTACCAATATGGTATTGTGGCGCAACAAAGTAAAATCGGCGTTTGAAAAACGCGAGGGAGAAAAACTAACCTTTACCCCACTCTTTATAGAAGCGGTTACTAAAGCAATTAAAGATTACCCAATGGTAAACGTGTCGGTTGACGGGCACAATATCATAAAACGCAAAAACATAAATATTGGTTTGGCTGCAGCTTTGCCAAGCGGAAATTTAATTGTGCCTGTTATTAAAAATGCCGACGAAAAAAATTTAGTGGGCCTTACCAAAGCTGTAAACGATTTTGCAAATCGTGCACGCGCCAATAAACTGGTGCCTGATGAAATTCAAGGCGGCACATTTACCCTTACCAACGTAGGCGGTTTTGGAAACGTTATGGGCACACCCATCATTAACCAGCCGCAAGTTGCTATTTTGGCAACCGGCACCATTAAAAAGAAACCAGCCGTTATAGAAACCCCTGAGGGTGACTTAATTGGCATCAGGCATATGATGTTTTTATCGCTTTCTTACGACCACAGGGTGGTAGACGGCTCTTTAGGAGGCAGTTTCCTGCGCCGTGTGGCCGATTATATGGAGAATTTCGATATTAATCGCCCTTTCTAAAGATTTTATAGGTTAAAAAGCCTATTTTATTAAATTTGTGTGAATTTTAACGCCAATGGCCCAAATGAAGAAATTTATACTTGCATCCCTGTTTCTTTTTGGTATCAGTTTTTCTCTTTTTTCGCAGGTACCTGTGCCCGCTATCGATAAGGGCTCTTACTCCAAAAATTTTACCGAAGGAAATCTTAATCTCCTTGATTTTGAATATGTAGAAGCGCTTAGGTATTTTATGTTTGCCTATAAATATGATTCTGCAAATGCAAACATCAATTACAAAATAGGCCAATGTTATTTGCAACACCCTACCCAAAAACACTTAGCCGAAAATTTTCTTGAAAAAGCAATTCAAAACGTAAGTAAAAAATATATGGACGACGAGCCAAGAGAAAAACGCGCGTCAATCATGGCTTACTTTTTTCTTGGGCAATCGTACCATTTAGACGGCCGCCTGGACGAAGCCACAAAAATGTATGATACGTATGAATCTTATCTGGATCCAAAGAAAAAACTAGACCACGAAGACCTTGATTTAGTTGAACATTATAAAAAGCAAGTAAAAAACGCGCGCCAAATGATGCAGGCGCCGCTTAATGTAAAAATTACAAACCTGGGCGATAGCATTAACAGCGAGTGGCCCGAATACTCGCCCGTAATTACTGCCGACGAGCAAATACTTTATTATACCACGCGCAGGCCTACTACAACCGGCGGAGAAAAATCAGAAGCAGATGCCATGTACTACGAAGACATTGTGGTTTCTTACAAAGACGATAAAGGAAAGTGGAGCAAGCCCGTTTCTATAAGCCCATATATCAACACCATCTCTAACGAGGCTACAATAAATCTTACTCCCGACGGGCAAACGCTTATTATTTACCGTGGCGATGTAGGTAACGGAGATTTGTACTACTCTTCTTTTGACGGTAAAGACTGGGCCATTCCGCAAAAATTCGGCTCAAACATTAATACAGAATTTTGGGAAACACATGCAGCTATGAGTCGCGACGGACAAACACTTTATTTTGTAAGTGACAGGCCGGGAGGATTAGGCGGGCGCGATATTTACAAATGTGTAAAATTACCTAATGGTCAGTGGAGTCTTGCACAAAATGTAGGCGCGCCCATTAACACTGAATTTAACGAGGACGCACCTTTTTTAGGTGCTGACGGGATTACTTTTTATTTTTCTTCTGAAAGCGATAAATCCATGGGTGGTTTTGATATTATGTTTTCTTACATTGATGAAAACGGAAAATTTTCGGACCCCTATAACATGGGATATCCTATTAATACCACCGATGATGATGTGTTTTATGTAGCATCTCCCGACAACAAACGTTTTTATCTTTCTTCGAGCCACGAAGAAATTAATAACAGCGGTGTACACGAAAAAGGATTTGGCGAAAAAGATATTTATATGGGCAAGGTGGATATTATTAAAGAAAACCCGCTTGCTTTATTCAGAGGTAAATTTGTGCCGGGTCCCTGCGATAGTTTACCGGATGACATTATTATTTTGGTTACTTCTGTAACCACCGGAGAAGTTGTGGGTACATACCGCCCTAATCATAAAACCGGAACCTTTAGTGTTATTATTCCTCCCGGAAGCAAGTATTTGTTTACCTACCAACAAGGTGGAGCCGATTTGTATAGCGATGAAGTTTTTGTGCCTAACGATATCAGCTACGAAGAAATTCAAAAAGCCATTAACCTCAAGCCGCTTAAAATTTGTCCGGGCATGGTTATCAATGAAGATACCACCAAAAAAGAAATTATACTTAATGTATTAGTATTAAATAATCACAAAGAGCAAAAACCTGTTGCAAAGGCCGAAGTTAAATTGCTACACAAAGGCGCAAAAGAGATATTACTGCAAACGGATGATAAGGGCCGTATTGTTGATGTGAAACTGCTTGCCGAAAAAAGCTATGAGTTGATTGCTTCTGCTAACGGAAAAAATTCTTCGCCAAGCGTTTTCAATACAATTGGTGTTAAAGAAAATAAAGTTATAGAGAAAATTATTTATCTCGAAAAAACAGAAGGACTTAATTTTTTACTTAATCTGGTTGTACAAACCAACAAGGCGCAGCGCAGGCCGGTTGCAGGTATTACCGTAAAAATTAAAGGTACCGATGGCAGCACCCAGGAAGGTGTTACAGATGTTAAAGGGAGATTTATAGGCGTTGTATTACATCCGTCGGTTAATTACGAAATTGATGCTTTAAAAGACGGCATAGTTGTATCGCGCGGACTTGTTTCTACCAATGGTTTACGCAAATCAAAAACTATCGAAAAAATACTTTATCTCAAAGGCGGTGTTTCTGAGGTGCCTGATAACAGCGAGGTTTCGGCCGATTGCTTTAGCTTCTATTTCAAATATAATATGAATGAGGTAGACGAAAGCGCGCCCGAGTATAAACAGTTTATTGATAAGCTGATGGAATTGAAAAACGCCGGTGCAAAAATTACCCTAACCTTTAACGCAAGCGCATCTACCGTTCCCTCTAAAAAATACAAAGATAATGCAGGATTGGCTGCTGTAAGATGTAACGGCACTGTTGAGAAGATTAAGAACTCGCTGAAGCAAAAAGGAGTGGCTGAGGGCGATATTGCTATAGCAGTTAACAAGGCTTTTGTATCGGGACCTGCCTATAAAGGCGATTATATGAATACAGATCGCTATGGTAAGTTCCAGTACGTTAAGGTTTGCATTGTTAGGTAAACGTATTGTTAGGCAAACTAAATCCTTTTTAGGACTTATTTGGCTTATCTTTAGTTTTACTTTGATTTTTTAATAAAAGCATTATATTTGTTTTCTGCTGCGGCAGGTTATATGAAAAAGTTTCTGTTTTTAATCCTACTATGTGCGCTTTCAGTAAAACTGTTTCCGCAAAAAAAAATGTACCTCAGCAATTTTGAGCAGGGTAATTATCTTTTTTTAGAAAAAAACTATATCATGGCCTTGAATAGCTTTGAGCAGGCGTATTCAGTCGATTCAAGCAGTGCCAACATAAATTATAAGATAGGTTTATGCTATCTTAACTTACCCTCAAAAAAGAAAAAAGCGCTTAAATATCTGGATGTAGCGGTTAAGGATATCACCAAAAAATACGACGAAGACGAACCAAGTTTTAAATCGGCGCCTATGGATGCGATTTATTATCACGCAAAAGCACTTCATTTTAATTCGCGCTTTACCGAAGCTATGGCCGAGTTTGAAAAATACAATCGCATTGCGGGTACAAAAGATAAAGAACGCCACGAAGAGATATTAAGGCAAATTGAAATGTGCAAAAATGCCATTGAGTACTCTGCCTCTCCGGCAAAAATCACTATTAAAAATTTAGGCGATTCGGTAAATACAGATTTTCCGGATTACGGCCCGGTTGTAAATGCAGATGAAAGCATGATGCTCTTTACCTCACGCCGCCCCGGCAGCACCGGAGGCGAGCGCGGCGTTGACGGCAGCTATTACGAAGATATTTACATGAGCCACCGCAAACCAGATGGTACCTGGAACACTGCACAAAAACTTTTCTCGCAAATAAACACCAACTCTAACGAAGCAACTATCGGTCTTTCGCCCGACGGACAAAAAGTTTATATCTACAAAGACAGTAACGGCGGAGATTTATTTTACAGCACCTTAACCGGCGAAACGTGGTCGGCACTTACAGCTTTTGGCCCCGAGGTTAACTCGCCACACTGGGAAACGCATATTTCGATTTCTACCGATAGCAACACCATGTTCTTCTCCAGCGACAGGCCGGGCGGATTGGGCGGACAGGATTTATACCGTTGTGTAAAATTGCCTAATGGGCAATGGAGTTCGGCTTATAATCTTGGTCCCGGTATAAATACAAAATATGATGAGGACGCTCCGTATTTACATCCTGATGGAAAAAAACTTTTCTTCTCTTCGGAAGGCCACAGCAGTATTGGCGGGTTGGATATTTTTTATTCTAATTTAAATGATTCGGCCGGAAATATTTATTACGGTAAACCTATCAGTTTACGCATTCCTATTAACACGCCTGATGATGATGAGTTTTATGTGCCTACTGCAAATGGTTTGCACGCATATTTTTCTTCAGCGCGCGAAGGTGGTGTTGGCGATCACGATATTTATGTAGCCGATTTACCCAGCGAAATTCAGGTTGACCCATTGGTTTTATTATCCGGTGTAATTACTTTTAACGGAACACACGAGCGCCCCGAAAAAGTGGAGATAACAGTTATTGATGCCGAAACCGGCGAAATAGTTTCTATCTGCAAACCAAACGCGCTTACCGGAAAATACATTGCTTTATTAAATCCCGGGCCGCTTGGCAAAAAATATAAAATTAAATACGAAGCTCCAAGCTTCAGGCCTATTTCAAAAACAATTAACGTATTACCGGGTTCTGCTTATCAGGTTATAGAAAAAGAAATTGAATTGCAATTTATTAATTTAGGCAATAAAACCAGCGGAACCATGGCGCTTGGAGGAATTATTACAAACGAAATCGGCGAATCGATTGTAGACGTGCAAGTAGTTGTTAAGGACAATAACACGGGCGAGTTGATTGATACGTATACTACCAGCAGCGATGTGGGGTATTATTACATTGTGATGGATCATGGAAGAAATTACAATGTAAGTTTTGAAGCGCCGGGATATTTATTTCAGTCGCAAAATTTTGACATCCCTCAAAAAAGTAATTACGTTGAGATTATAAAAAATATTAAGCTTGAGCATATACAAAAAGGTGTGAAGATGGTTATGAATAATATCTTCTTCGACGCCAATAAATCCAATCTTCGTAAAGAGTCTACTGTAGAATTAGAAACCGTTTTAAATTTGGTTAAAAAGAATCCTTCTTTGGTAATTGAAATTTCGGGACATACCGATAGTCAGGGTAAAGATGTTGCCAACAGCAAACTTTCTTTAGCGCGTGCCCAGGCGGTGGTTGATTTCTTAAGCGCCAAAGGAGCTCCGGCAGCACAGTTAATTGCAAAAGGCTACGGTAAAACACAACCTATAGCGCCTAACAAATTAAAGAATGGCAAGCCTGATAAAGCGGGTATGCAAAAGAATCGCCGTGTGGAGATGAAAATCCTGGAAGCGAAATAATTATTCTCTAAATTAAAAAACTTTTTTTTTTAAACTAAAGCGGGCTCGATCGCGCTTCTCATTGCCAATGCTTGTGCAACTCTTCCTGCTGCCAATAAAAATGCATTTGCTTGTGGAGTTCCTTGCTGAAACACGGCGGGGCGCCCTGCATCTCCTGCTTCGGCAATACTTTGTATCAAAGGTATTTGCGCCAATAACGGAATATGAAACTCGTCGGCCAATTGCTGTGCGCCGCCTTTTCCAAAAATAAAATATTTATTATCGGGTAACTCGGCAGGCGTAAACCACGACATGTTTTCTATTACCCCTAAAAGCGGAACTTTAATATGTTCGTGCTTAAACATCGCCGCACCTTTGCGCGCATCAGCTAAAGAAACTTGTTGTGGCGTGGTAATCATGATAGCACCGGTAATTGGCACCGCTCCTACTAATGACATATGAATATCGCCGGTGCCCGGAGGTAAATCAATAAATAAATAATCAAGATCTCCCCATTCGGCATCAAAAATTAATTGGTTAAGTGCTTTAGATGCCATTGGGCCGCGCCAAATAATTGCTTGCGATGGCGGAGAGAAAAACCCTATAGATAATATTTTTACTCCATAACTTTCAACCGGAATCATTTTGCTTTTGCCATCCACATTTTTCATTTGTGGTTTTTCGTTCATCACATCAAACATCATTGGGATAGACGGGCCGTAAATATCCGCATCAAGCAAGCCAACTTTTGCACCTTGCTGCGCAAGAGCCGCAGCTAAATTACTTGCCACGGTAGATTTACCTACTCCGCCCTTGCCCGAAGCAATGGCGATAATATTTTTAATACCGGGCAGCATTTGCTTACCAGTTTGCGTGCTTGCTTTAACAGTGGCGGTCATATTAATATCAACCACCGCTTCTTTATCTACATAATGTTTTATAGCGTTAAGGCAGGCGTTTTTAATCATCTCCTTCATAGGGCAAGCCGGCGTGGTAAGCACAACGGTAAAGGCCACGTTTTTACCATCTACCTTAATATCTTTAATCATGCCAAGCGTAACTAAATCTTTTTTTAAGTCGGGATCATCCACATACTTAAGTGCGTCTATTATCTGCTGTTCTGTAATCATACTGCAAATTTACACTCTTTTTTAACCGCTAAGACGCGGAGACGCAAAGATTTTTTGGCTAGTTTTAGCTAAGGAAGGCGCTGAGAATTAGGAGGATTTTGTATATCCTCTTTAGTAACAAGCCTTAGTTTTAACAGGCAAAGACAATTAAATTGCAGACATAAGGCGAAAATTAATGTTCTAAACTCACGACGATTTTTATCTAGAGGTCTCTGATTCCTTTTCCTATTATATGTTTTTATCGATACGCGGCAAAGCCAAATAGGTAAAACATGCAATCTTTTTAAAGAAATCTGTAACGCATTAAAGTCATAATGCCCCCATCTTTGTTTCCGGTAATTTATTTTAGTGATAAAAGTCAGTGCCGTCATTGACTGCAATCATATCTAAAATCTTTTGCATACAGCACATTTGTGTTGTACTATATCTAAACCTTAAAAACATAAAAAAATGAAAAAACTGATTTTAGCATTTGTAGCTATTGGCTTTATTGCCGTTGCTGCAACAACAAAAATGGCAACGCCAACTGTTAAAGCAACTTTAACAGGCGAGTTAACTATTGAAAAGTACAAAGCCTGCATTGATGCATGTAATGCCTGCATTGCTTCTTGCAAAAAAGTAGAGAAGATGTGTGCCAAAGAAAAAAAGGCTACAATGGCCGAGTGCGAAAAACTTTGCAAAGAATGTATTGCTTCTTGTAATACTGCAATTAAACACATGAAAGCAGACAGCAAAGACTGTAAAAGCGAATGTATGGAGTGTGCAAAAATTTGCGAAAAATGCGCAACCGAGTGTGCTAAATTTGAAGCGCCCGAGTGTCATAAATGTGCAGAAGAGTGCCGCGAGGCAGCAAAGCATTGCAATAAAATGTAATCTGTTTGTTTATTTTAAAAGAGGGCGGACTTTAGTTCGCTCTTTTTTTTGTCAGATAATTAAGAGTTTTTAGAAATAAGTTTCTCCAAAATATCTTGCGCTGCAATGGCAATAACAGTGCCCGGGCCAAAAATGGCCGTGGCGCCGGCTTTGTATAAAAAATCGTAATCCTGCTGAGGGATAACACCGCCTACTACAATTAAAATATCTTCGCGTTTGTACTTTTTTAATTCTTCAACTAATTGTGGCACTAAAGTTTTGTGCCCCGCCGCTAAACTGCTAACACCAATAATATGTACATCATTCTCTACCGCCTGCTTCGCAGCCTCCGCGGGCGTTTGAAACAACGGACCAATATCCACATCAAAACCTAAATCGGCAAAACTGGTGGCAATTACTTTTGCCCCGCGGTCGTGCCCGTCTTGTCCCATTTTTGCAATCATAATTCTTGGGCGGCGACCATCCAGCGCGGCAAATTTATCGGCAAGCTCTCTGGCTTTGGTAAAATCTTTATCCATAGCAATTTCTTTTGAGTAAACGCCGGCAATAGAACGGCTGGTGGCTTTATAGCGGCCATAAATTTTTTCGAGCGCAAAAGATATTTCGCCCAAGGTGGCACGCACTTTGGCTGCGTTAATACTTAACTCTAATAAATTTCCCTTTCCGCTTTGCGCTGCCTCGGTTAATGCGGTTAATGCTTCTTCTACTTTTTTATTGTCGCGCTCTGCTTTTAATTTTTTTAAGCGCTCTAATTGTTGCGTGCGCACTTTTGCATTGTCGACGTCTAAAATATCAATCGTTGTTTTCTCATCTGTTTTGTAAGCATTCACGCCCACAATAATGTCTTTACCGCCGTCGATGCGCGCTTGTTTTCTGGCAGCAGCTTCTTCAATACGCATTTTTGGAATTCCTGCTTCAATGGCCTTAGTCATACCGCCCAGTTTTTCAACTTCCTCAATAAGCGCCCATGCTTTCTGCGCAATTTGCTCAGTCAAATATTCTACATAATACGAGCCGCCCCAGGGGTCAACCACTTTGCAAATATTTGTTTCCTGCTGCAAATAAATTTGTGTGTTGCGCGCAATGCGTGCAGAGAAATCAGTAGGCAATGCAATTGCTTCATCCAACGCATTAGTATGCAAACTTTGCGTACCGCCCATTGCCGCAGCCAAGGCCTCAATACAAGTACGAGCCACATTATTAAAAGGATCTTGTTCAGTTAAACTCCATCCGCTCGTTTGACAATGTGTTCGCAATGCCATCGACTTATTATTTTTCGGCTCAAACTGTTTAACCATTTTTGCCCAAAGCATTCTTGCCGCACGCATTTTTGCAATTTCCATAAAATGGTTCATGCCAATGGCCCAGAAAAAAGAAAGGCGAGGTGCAAAATCATCAATGTTCAATCCCGCTTTTATTCCGGTGCGTATATATTCTAATCCGTCGGCAAGTGTATAAGCCAATTCAATATCCGCCGTGGCACCTGCTTCCTGCATGTGATAACCACTTATGGAAATAGAATTAAACTTTGGCATTTTTTTAGAAGTGAATTCAAAAATATCTGCAACAATTCTCATGGATGGCGTTGGCGGATAAATATACGTGTTGCGCACCATGAACTCTTTTAAAATATCATTTTGTATAGTGCCACTCAGTTTATCCATGCTCACGCCCTGCTCTTCGGCCGCAACAATATAAAAGGCAAGTATCGGAAGCACTGCTCCGTTCATCGTCATAGAAACCGACATTTGGTCAAGTGGAATCTGATCGAACAAAATTTTCATATCGAGTATAGAATCAATCGCAACGCCCGCTTTTCCAACATCGCCCTCCACACGTTCATGATCGCTATCATAACCCCGATGCGTTGCTAAATCAAATGCAACCGATAAGCCTTTTTGTCCGCCTGCTAAATTTCTTCTGTAAAAAGCATTGCTCTCCTCAGCTGTGCTAAATCCTGCGTATTGACGAATAGTCCATGGGTTTTGCACATACATACTTCCATAAGGTCCGCGTAAGAATGGAGCTATACCTGCAGCGAAATGAACTTGCTCTGAATTTTTTAAATCTTTTTCTGTGTATGAATTTTTTAACTCAATATTTTCCGCTGTCATGAAGGACGGGCTTACAAGCTTCTCGACTACGCTCGAAGTGATAGGGTTGTATTCTATATTTGAGAAATCCTTACGCATTTTCTTTCACTAAATAATCGCTGAGCTTAATTGGTTTAATCGCCTCTATTCCTACACCGGCCGTTGACTGCTGACTGACTACTGCCGACTGATTACTGCCAACTACTGACTTGACATTCTCTTTAGCATTTTTAAACGTGTTGACTCCTACTAAAATAATTTTCTCTTCCTTAAATTGCTTTATCAATTGCGCGGCCTGCTCTTTTATTTTTGTCTGAATAAAATTTGATTTGAGACAAGCTACGAATCCGCCTTTGCTTTCAATGTTTTTAAATTCGCTCCATGCTTTTGCGGCGAGTTCGTTGGTGAGATTCTCAATGTAATATGAGCCCGCTCCCATATCTGCCACTTTATCTAAATAACTCTCTTCTTTAAAAATAAATTGCTGGTTGCGCGAGATGCGTGCGCTGAACTCTGTTGCATCTTCAAAAGTTTCGTTGTAAGGTAAAATGCAAAGACTGTTGCAACCGCCAAGCACGGCGCTCACCCCTTCGGTAGTAGTGCGCAGCATATTATTGTAAGCATCTAAATTACTTTTATTTTGCAGCGTAGTTTGTGCATGTATATGAATGTTGAAATTAGTTTTATATTGCTCCTGCAACAAAGCAATTAACTTTCTGAACGCACGCAGCTTTGCAATTTCATTGAAGAAATCGGTGCCTATCGAAAAAATAAAATGCAAGGTTTTATCTTTTAAAAGTTTTTTATTATCGAGGTAATTAAAATACTCGTTGCAATGTGCAAGTCCGATTGCTAACTCCGAAACAGTATTTGCTCCGGCTTCCGAATACAAACTTACGTTTACGGGAATGTGAACGAGTTGCTCTATAACACTTAAATCTTTCTCTTCCTTATCATGCCACTCTCCATAAAAAGCAAACATGCAAAGTGGGTCGATGTTTACGAAACATTTTATCTGCCCATCGTGCGGATTTATTTTTCCGTACACGTTTTTTAAATCAGTTAAAACATGTAGGGCATCGTTGCTGATAAAAAATTGCGTGTAAATATGTTCTAAAGAAATATTTTTTAGTAGCGCGGCGGTATCAATTTTTTTGTGAATGTAAAATGATAGTCCGCTTGCTCCGCCCTCTAATGCTTTTAAAGCGCGGGCATTTGCTTTTTTTTCGTCTTCAACAGTAATCTGTTCGCAGACATCCCAGTTGTGATGCGTAAACACCGGCGCGGGCCTTGTAATTAAATCTTCCGCGGTATAAAAAGGTTTTACATCAAAGCCATTGGGGTTGTGCCAGATTAATTTTTCAAATTCTCCCCCCTTTAAATCCTTAATGATTTGGTTTTTCCAGTCTTTAGCTGTTGAAGCGTTAAATTCAGAAAATAATTTTTCCATGTTCCAATCTGCAATTTATCTCCCGATAGCTATCGGGATCAATAAATCAACAACTAATAATGTTGGGCAACTTCTCTCTTTAAAAATTCGGTAGCAATTTGTGTAGGCGTTTTATCTACGCCGGCCGCAATTTGCAAAATTATTTGTGCCAGGTCTTGTCCCTTTGCGTTATCCGGAATTTTTGTAACCGAAATGTTTATCAGTTTTAAAGTTTCTTCCTTGGCTGTTTTTACCAATTGCCAGGCTCCGGCGCTGATATATATTTGCTGAGAAATATTGTGTTCGTACTCGCCCTTAATAGTTTTTAAAAGATCGTTATGCAATTGCGCTGAATTCATGCCTGTTTTATTAACACGTAAAACAAGATTAGTTGGTTCAATACGCTCTAAAAAAATAATAATGCGTTCGTAAGCCTGTAAGCGAATGGGGGTGGTTAAACTCAGCTGCGATTTGCGCAATTCATAATCGTTTCTTCTGGTTTCATTATTCAGGAAGCTTCTTACTATAAAAAAAGTAGCCGCAAATACAGCTGCTGCCGGAATTAAAATCTTTAAAATTTCTAAAAAAGCCTCCATAAACTAAGTTTTTGTTCTTTGTAAATATCCGAATTTTTTTTGATTTTAAAAACACCTTTTTATAGGTGGCAAATAATGGCTCCCAAGGCCGCCATTACAAATAATCTTTTACCTTTACCTTTGACACCAGCCCATGTAATGAAAAAACCGACATTCCCTTATTATCCACATTTGCTTTTTATTGTGCTGCTTGCCATAATTTCTTTTGTGTATGGATATCAGGATATGCTTGTTAAAAAACCGCAATCGGTTCATAAATGGCGACAAGCCGACGGCGCCTCAATAGCACTTAATTATTATCAGGGCGGAATGAATTTTTTTAAGCCCGAGGTTCATAATCTTACCTCCGACAGCGGTACCTCCGGTAAGTGTTGTCCCAGCGAAGCCCCCGTTTTATATTATACAGTTGCCTGCCTTTATAAGATTTTTGGTTATCACGATTGGATTTACCGCGGGCTTAATACACTCATTTTTTTCTGCGGGCTCTTCTTTTTATTCCGCCTGTTTTTATACCTGATTAAAGATGTTTTTTGGGCCATTGCCCTGCCGCTGTTATTTTTTACCTCTCCTCTTTTAGTATATTACGCTAATAAT
The DNA here is from genome assembly GCA_038214655.1 of Bacteroidia bacterium. Lineage (GTDB taxonomy): Bacteria > Bacteroidota > Bacteroidia > B-17B0 > Aurantibacillaceae > PALSA-968. The sequence goes on from JBBQRR010000033.1 coordinate 41,240, forward strand.
TATCCTATTAATACAACGGCCCTTGCACTATCGATAATTGCCTGGTATTATTTTAGCCGCTTTTTATTTGAGCGCAAAACAAAATGGTTTTACATATGTGTACTTTTCTTTTTTCTGGCGGCGGCGTTAAAAGTTACCGCGCTCTTTAGTCCGGTTGCCATTGGCTTTATTTATTTGCTCGAACTTTTTAAACTACGCAAATTTGGTAGCGAAGGCAAGCTGTTCCTCTCTTTTAAAAAATGTATGCTTCCGTTGGGATTGATTTTTTTGTTGGTAGCGGCCTGGTTAAAATATGCGCATGATTATAATGTTGCGCACGACTGCACCTATTTTTCTACAACTGTTTTTCCCATTTGGGATTTAGATAAAACAGAAATCGGGCACGTTATTGATAATGTAAAAAACATCTGGCTGCCCGATTATTTTCATGTTTCGGTGCTTGTGTTTTTACTGCTTGCGTTTGTGTACTGCGGTATAAATTATAAAAAACTTCCGGCTTTATTTGGTATTTGCTTTGCGGTAATATTGATTCTGGCTGTTGTATATGTGTTACTTCAATTCCGGCAGTTTGCCGATCATGATTATTATGTGATTGACTTGTACTTATTGCCTGTTTTAGTACTAGCCGGCGCTTTTTTTGTTTTGAAGCAGCAGTACGGCAAATTTTTTTCGTCACCGGCTTTAAAAATAGTTTTTGCTGTTTTTGTTTGCTTAAATGTTTTTTACGCCAAGGGAAAAGTAAATGAAAGATATACAGGGCCCGTAAATGATTATGCCGCCAACAAAGATTTTTATTGGGTTAGCACGTATTTGCGCCAAATAGGAATTCCCCCGGGTGATACGGTAATTTCTGTTCCGGATATGACCAATGTTTCGTTGTATCTGATGAATGTACGGGGATGGACAGAATATACCGATGCGCGATTGAACCGCGGGAATCCGGTGCCTTATAATGCCGATGAAGCAGGAATTAAATCATCTGTTAGCAAAGGCGCTAAATATTTAATTGTAAATGGCATTGAAGAGTTGTATAAAAAACCTTACCTGCAAAAATTTGCCACCCGGCTGATTGGCAAATACAATAAAATACTTGTGTTTAATTTAAAAAGTGGTGCTGCCAATTTTTCGGCCGGGCAAAGAAAAATTTTGAAAAATTTTTCTTGCGATGCCGAAAGTATTTCGGCCGATAAAGAATTTTTTATGGGAGCCGACAGTACAAAATTTAGTTTTGGAAAAAGCCGCAACGACAGTTGCGCCCACGGCGGAAAATACGCATGCCGGTTGGATAAAAACATTCCTTACGGCATGACCGTTAAAATTCCGGATGTTAAATACGGCGAAAGTTTTGTAATTACCGTATGGAGAAAAAAGCAGGCGCAAACAAAAAGCACCATTATTGCCTCAGCCGATTCTACCTATTATAATAACGAATTTATTGTAACCGAAACCGCCGGCCAATGGGAAAAACTTTCTAAAGAATTTTTTATACCTGAAAATTTAGCGGGAAAAGAAATTACAATTTATCTTTATAACGAAGATTCTTTGCCGGCATGGTTTGATGATCTTGAAATTATATGCTACGATAGTTTTGAAAATATATTTAAAAAAACTCCTTAAAAATCAAATTTCATCAGGTGGTCCAACTGTGGATCTTTCCCTAAAGTAAAAATGTGTGTGCCAAAAGTTTTGAACCCAACGCGTTCATAAAACGCATGCGCTTTTGTGTTTTTTTCCCATACACCCAGCCAAATACAATCAAGTTTTTTTCTGCGCGCCAAATCCATACATTCTTTTATTAAAGCATAGCCCACTTTGTGCTTTTGAAATTTTTGCTGCACATAAATTCTTTCTATTTCGATGTTCTTTTTATTTTTTAACTCGGGCGGGTTTTCTGTGTTACGCAATTTAGCATAACCAATTACGGCATCACCGGCATAAGCCAATAAAAAATGCGTGCCCTGCTCTTTTAATTCTTCTTTTGTTTTGGTTAAACTAAAATATGTTTCGGTGTACTCCTGCATATCTGCCACCGTATTGTACCACGAATAAGTTTCGTAAAAAGTTTCGGTAGCAAGGCGGCTGATGGTTTCAGCGTTGGCTGTAGTTGCTTCTTTAACAGAAATAAGCATCCTTCTTTATGTAAGTTTAGAAGTTTTATTAAGCAACAAATAATCGGCTAGTACCAGTGCCGTCATTGCTTCAACAATGGGCACCGCTCTGGGTAAAACACATGGGTCGTGCCGGCCCTTGCCTTCTAAAATAATTTCTTCCCCGCTTTTATTTACGGTTTGTTGTTTTTGAATAAGGGTTGCAACGGGTTTAAATGCCACATTAAAATAAATATCTTCTCCGTTGCTAATGCCTCCTTGAATACCACCGCTGTTATTTGTTTTAGTCCGTATCCCATTTCTATTTTCAAAAATATCGTTCTGCTCAGAGCCTTTATAGTGAATGGCGTCAAAACCTGTTCCGTATTCAAATCCTTTAACGGCGTTAATGCTCAACATCGCTTTTCCCAACTCGGCATGTAGTTTATCAAAAACCGGCTCTCCCAAACCAATGGGAACTTGCTTTGCCACACAAGTTACTATGCCTCCCACCGTATCGCCTTGCTTGCGGATAGTTTCAATAAGCTCAACCATTTGTTGCGCAGTTTTTTCATCCGGGCAACGTATGATATTTTTTTCTATGTCGGCAACATTTATTTCAGAAAAACTTTTTTCCAACTTGATATGCTGCACCTGCGATACGTAGGCAAAGATTTTAATGTTGTAGTGGTTCAATAAAAGTTTTGCAACAGCGCCTGCTACAACTCGGCTTGCTGTTTCACGTGCCGATGAGCGGCCGCCGCCGCGGTAATCACGCGTGCCGTATTTTTTTTCGTACGTATAATCGGCATGCGATGGGCGGAATGCATCTTTTAAATGTTCGTAATCTTTGCTTTTTTGATTTTCGTTTTGAATAACAAATCCTATTGGCGCGCCGGTGCTTACTCCTTCAAAAATTCCGGATAAAAATTTTACCTCATCACTTTCTTTACGCTGCGTAACAATGTGCGATTGCCCGGGCTTTCTTCTGTCAAGTTCGCTTTGCACAAAATCAAAATCCATTTTCAATCCCGCGGGGCATCCGTCAATAATTCCACCAATAGCCTCGCCGTGCGATTCGCCAAAAGTTGTGAGTTTAAAAATATGCCCGAACGAATTTCCTGCCATTAATAAATATATTGAAATTTTTGTTTCTGAAATTCTTTGGCGCCTTTGTGGTGATTGATATGCTCTCTGGTATGGAAGTACGCGATTTTAATTTCGTGGCTGCCGCTATTAGTGGTGCGTAAATTATTATAATTAAAATCGTACGAATAACTTATTTGCAGGCGGTCACTAAAAGTCCAGCCTGCTTGTCCAACCAATGCTGTTCCCAGACGAATTCCTCCGCCAACTAAAAGCGCTTTTTTAATGTGCAGTCTTAAATTATAATCAAATAAAATAGGCGTTCCGGCAACAAAGATAATTGCGGTACTGTTTTCCCACACATAATCCGGATTAGCAGAATAATTATATCCCATTGAAAGGCATACGTGCATAACGGTTTTAATTTCGCCGAATTTTGTTGTGGCCTTTGTTTTATCATATACAAAACTGCTGCCTAGTAAATTATTTGCCGATGCCGATATGTAAAAGCGGTCGTTATACAGCATAAATCCTGCCGCCGCGTTAAAATTATTCGACTTCTGCGTTGCGGTAACATGGTTTATAGCTAAATCCTGAGAGTTTTGAAAAGTCATTCCCGCTGTACTTACCTGCTGCGAGTTATAACTCCCGTTTAGTCCAAAAGAAAGAGCCACATCATCAAACTTAATTTTAAAAGCATAAGCAAGCGCTGTTGTAAGTGTTTTAAAAGGGCCGATCTGGTCCTGAAAAACAAAACCACCTAAGCCCATCTTGTTTTTATACAATTTGGTATGAAAACTGGCGCCCATAGTTTTTGGGGCTCCGTCAAAACCCACCCATTGGTTACGGTAGCTAATACGGGCATCAATCTGCTGACGGGTGCCTGCCACTGCCGGGTTCATCATAAACAAATTACTGCGATACTGCGTCCAAAACGGGTATTGCTGCGCTTTGAGGAAGCCGGGGAGACAAAAAAATAATATAATTGAGAGGTATTTCAAGCCCGTAAAGATAGCAATATGCCCATTTAAAACGAAGAAGCGGCTTTTTTGGCTTAAAATAAGCCACTATAATAAAAATTCGTATAAACAAAGAAAAAAAATGCACTTATTTATTTTGGTTTTTCGGATAATTCCTTTTATTATTGCGAACAATTTGCCACTGATATTTAAGATGAAAAGATATTTTATTGTTTTTATACTGCTAATTCAATCCGCGTGGGCCTTTTCACAGGGTGGTGTAATAATTATTGAAGGAAATTATCAGGGTAAAAACCTGTATGTACAAAACCCCTTTGCCAGCGGCGGAGTAGGTTTTTGCGTAACAGAAGTATATGTTAATGGAAATTTAACTACCGACGAGACACAAAGCAGCGCTTTTGAAGTTGACTTCAAGCCTCACAAATTAGCCATCGGAGATAAAGTAGAGATAAAGATCAAACATAAAGACGATTGTCGCCCTAAGGTGCTTAACCCCGAGGTTTTAAAACCAAAAAGTACTTTCGAGGTTATATCTATGAGCGTTACAGGTGAAGGTTCTTTAAAATGGAGTACTAAAGGCGAAAGCGGTAAATTAGCTTATGTGATTGAGCAGTTTCGCTGGAACAAATGGGTAAAAGTTGGCGAACTTGACGGTATTGGAACCGCCACTACCAATCCTTATGAATATAAAGTAGCTCCCCATTCAGGTAAAAACCAGTTCAGGGTAAAACAAACAGATTATAGCGGACAGCCCCGCCTTTCTAAACCGGTAGACTTTAACAGCACCTCTTGCGATGTTACCTTTACTCCGCAAAAAGTATCTAAAGACATCAATTTTGAGTGCTCGGGTAAGCCGGCAGAGACTATGTATGAGATTTATGATCAGTACGGTAATATTGTAAAACGTGGTTTTGGCGCCAAAATAGACTGCAGCAATCTGCCAAAAGGGGGATATTTCCTCAACTACGACAATAAAATGGGTGAATTCGTTAAAAAGTAAACCCGTCTTAAAATCTTATTTATTCGTCTAATTTTTCAAGAATTTCTTTAATAAATACCTCTTTTGTGGTATCTTTGTGGTATAATTTAGAATCAATCTAAACAAAATGATTACAATTTCGGAAGCCGCTAAAGAACATGCGGTTAATTTAATAAAAGAGGAGAACAGGCCTGCGGATACATTTATTCGCGTAGGTGTTGATGGTGGTGGTTGTTCTGGTCTTACTTATAATTTGGTTTTTGATAATCAAATGAAAGAAGGTGATCAAACTTTTGAGGACCGCGGCATTAAGGTTGTTGTTGACCGTAAAAGTTTTTTATATCTGGTAGGTACCGAGTTGGATTATACCGGCGGTCTTAACGGCAAAGGATTTGTTTTTAAAAACCCTAACGCATCGCGCACCTGCGGTTGCGGCGAAAGCTTTTCCGTATAATTTTATGAATTTATTTTTTCCTATTTCCTGATTACCAAATGGCCGGCGATATTTTAGAAGAACATATTGGTAGTGAATATAAGTACGGATTTGTATCCGACTTTGAATCTGATAATGCCCCGGCGGGATTAAGCGAAGACATTGTACGTTTTATTTCTAAAAAGAAAAACGAGCCCGAGTGGCTTTTAGAGTTTCGTTTAAAGGCATATCGTCATTGGTTAACGTTAGAAGAACCTAAATGGGCGCACGTAAAATATGTGAAGCCCGAATTCAATAAAATAATTTATTACTCGGCCCCCAAGCCACCTAAAACTTTAAACAGTTTAGATGAAGTTGATCCCGAACTTTTAAAAACATTCGAAAAATTGGGCATCTCGCTCGACGAGCAAAAACGTATCAGCGGCGTGCAAAGTAATATTGCTATTGATGCGGTAATTGACAGTGTATCGGTAAAAACAACTTTTAAAGAAACACTTGCCGAAAAAGGAATTATTTTTTGTTCGTTCAGCGAAGCCGTACAGGAGCATCCCGAACTGATTAAAAAATACATGGGCATGGTAGTGCCTTACACCGATAATTTTTACGCCACATTAAACAGTGCAGTGTTCAGCGATGGTTCTTTCTGTTACATTCCTAAAGGCGTTCGTTGTCCGATGGAGCTCTCAACTTATTTCCGTATCAACTCGGCCGGCACAGGGCAGTTTGAGCGCACTTTAATTATTGCGGACGAGGATTCTTACGTTTCTTATTTAGAGGGCTGCACAGCGCCACAGCGCGACGAAAATCAATTGCATGCTGCCATTGTAGAAATTGTGGCGCATAAAAACGCCGAAGTAAAATACAGCACCGTACAAAACTGGTATCCAGGCAATAAGAAAGGCGAAGGCGGAATTTATAATTTTGTTACCAAGCGTGGTATCTGCAAAGGAAGCCATTCGAAAATATCGTGGACACAGGTCGAAACCGGCTCGGCCATTACCTGGAAATATCCCAGCGTGGTTTTAATGGGCGACAATTCGGTTGGTGAGTTTTATTCGGTAGCCGTTACCAATAATTTTCAGCAAGCCGATACCGGATCAAAGATGATACATCTCGGCAAAAACACCAAAAGCACCATTATTTCCAAAGGGATTTCGGCTGGACAAAGCAACAACAGCTACCGCGGTTTGGTTAAAGTAATAAAGCGGGCCGAAAATGCACGGAATTTTTCGCAATGCGATTCGCTGCTCCTTGGCGATAAATGCGGGGCACATACTTTTCCATATATAGAAATTAAAGATAAAACCGGTATTGTAGAACACGAAGCAACTACCAGCAAA
>JBBQRR010000034.1:0-46065 GCA_038214655.1 Bacteroidia bacterium
GATAGATAGATAGAAAAATTAGTAGGTTGTAAGAAAAAAATAATGTATTTTTGAAAAACAGATTACCAAAAATCGGTTAACGGGTTCTCCGATTTTTATTAAAATCCATAAAAATGAATTTTTAGAACCCACCTTAATAAACTTCGTTATGGGTACCAAGGTCAATGAAGATAGCGTTTGATTTATCGACAAAATAAAAAATAACACGCAAATCGTAATCAACTGTATAGCTCCAAAGTTCATGTAATTTGCCGGAAAGTTTGTGCGTACGTAAGCGTGAATCGTATGGGTTTTCAATAAATATCTCCATTCTTTCCCAAAATTTCTTTTCAAGAGTTTTATTTTTGGAAATTTTCTTAAAACCGCGCTTAAAAGAAGAACTAAATGCAACTGCAATCATAAATAATTAAAGCGATTTTTTTAAATCTTTCAGGCTTGAAGAAAATTTAGCTTTTCCCTTTTTATATTCAACCTTGCTTTCTTCAAAATGAGTATAAATTTCATCTCTGCGGGCTTCAATCAGGTATTTTTCGAGCAATAAATGCAACTCTTCTTTTTCATCAAAAGAAAGCTTCTTTATTTTTTCTACTATTTGAGTAAAATCACTCATTTTATCAATTTAAGTATAACAAATATACAAAAAATAATTGTCTTATATGATAAGCTCTTTCCTATAAACCCCTGAACACATAAAATTCCCGTCATTTTTAGCAAAACTAATTGTTAATTGTCTTTGTTGTCGCTTCAGGTTTTCTTATATTTGATATATGAAGAAACATTTACTTTTATTTACCGCCTTTTGCCTTTCTCTCCTTACGCATGCGCAAGTTTATAACGCCGACACCCTAAGCAAATTAAAAAAACAAAAAAAACTTAATGGTGATGAACAATTTTACAATCCAAACGGCGGCACAACAAATTTTAAGTTAACTAAAACTCCCAAAAACAAAACAACCTCCTCGTCAAGCGCGTGTAATTGCTGGATAAAGCAAGACTCTACTTTCAGCGTTTGTCCGTTTGACGCCAGCGGCGGAAACGGCGGCCCCGGCATTCCTCCCAATTACGAAAACGACGATTGGTCAACAGCTCCAATAACGCTTCCATTCAGTTTTTGTTTGTATGGTACTACTTACAATCAGGTTTACATAAACAACAACGGTAATGTTTCTATTGGTGCGCCCTACTCTATTTTCTCGGCAGTTCCGTTTCCAAGTAATCAGTATATAATGATTGCACCTTTTTGGGGAGATGTAGATACGCGTGGCGTTGGAAGCAGATATGTGCATTATAAATTAACTAACACGGCTTTAATTATTCAGTGGGACAGCGTTGGTTATTACGATTCGTACGTTGATAAATTAAATACTTTTCAATTAATTATTACGGATGGAAATGATCCTATCATTCAGCCCGGTAATAATATTTCTTTTTGCTATGGCGATATGGCCTGGACAACAGGCGACGCATCGGGCGGAACAAATGGTTTTGGCGGAACTCCAGCTACAGTAGGAATTAATAAAGGAGACGGAATAAATTACACAAATAAGTTTGTTTGACCACGCGGGAACAAATTACACAAATCCTGCGGGCACACCACCCAGCGGAGTTGATTGGCTCGATAATAAATCTTTTGTTTTTAATTGTTGTGGTACCGGAACTAATTTGCCGCCTATTGCTTCGGGCGCATCTGTTTGCGGAGATACACTTACCATTTGTGGCATTGGCGATACACTAATTTACACAACTAATTTTCAAGCGCCGGAAGTAGGCCAATCTGTTACCTGCACAGCGAGTGGCGGAAGTTTGGGAGGAAGTTTTTCTATTTACAGTACCACCAGCGGCATTAACGGAAGTTTAACTTTTATGATAACGACTTCGGGTTTAACTGCCGGATATTATACTGTAACAGTTACCGGAACAGATAACGGAACACCGGTACTTAGCACCACAGTAACCTACATCATTCATGTTTTAAATAATCCGATTCCAAATCCAATAATTACTTTAGTTCCAAATCCTGCCTGCCTCTCGCAAAACCCGGTTGTAACAATTACCAATTGCAATTTGTTTGATACACATGTTTGGAGTAATGGCGATACAAGCTGTTCTTTTCCCGTTACAACCGCCGATACTTTGTATTTAACTGTAACAAAAGTTGGTTGCTATAAATCGGTAATTACGTATATAAAAGTTTCTCCGGATCCTATTGCAACTATTGCCGGTGTGTTAACTTATTGTCCGCCTACAAATGGTACAAGCATTTACGTGCCGCTTCCTTTGTCGCAGGGCACAGCTCCTTATATTTTTAATTGGGATAACGGCCTTGCGGCAACCGATACTTTATTTAACGCAACAAACGGAACGCACACGGTAATTGTTACCGATGCAAACGGTTGTAAAGATACTGTAAGCGTAGTGGTAACATCTAACGCGCCTAACTTAACAATTTCATCTGCCGGAAATTTATGCACGGGCGCAGTTACTTTATCCGCATCCATTACCAATGGCACTTCATACAACTGGCAGCCGGGTGGTGGAAATACTTCAACTATAAACGTATCTACAGGCGGAACATACACCTGCACAGTTATTGTAAATAATTGTACGGTTAGCGCAACGTATAGTTTATCTACTCCCGGTGTTCCTGTAATTACTGTTACAGGTGATACCGTTTTATGTCCGGGAGAAAGTACAATCATGACAGCGAGCGCAACACCAAACGGAAGCTATACTTTTACCTGGTATAATGGCGCCACAAATATTGGAACCGGCGCAACGCAAGTTTTAAACGCGGCAGGCATAAGTTACAGCGTAATTGCAATTAATAATAATACGCAGTGCAAAGACACGCTTTCATTTTTTGTAAATATGTATCCGGCACCAAACGTTTCGGTTAGTGGTAATAATACTATTTGTCAGGGCAAAAATGATTTGCTTACTGCCACTCCTTCGGGAGGAAATCCGGGTTATACATATTTGTGGCATCCTAACAACGCAACCACATCAGCAACAAGCGTTACTGCTGCCAATACGTACACAGTTATAGTTACAGATACCAAAGGATGTAAAGACTCTGCCTTAATGATTGTAAAACTCAGCAACCCTAATGTGCAACCGCAAACGGTTCATGTTTGTCCTGGTAAAAACGCAATTATGCATGCAAACGCTTCGGGCACAGCGCCACTAACGTATTTGTGGGAACCAAGTTTAGCAACCACACAAAATTATACTACAGCTGTTGCGGGCATTTATACAGTTGTTGTTACAGACGTTTACGGGTGTAAAGATTCGGCAAACGCACAGGTAATTTATAATCCGGTGCCTAATGCGGGTATTACTTATTCGCCTCCCTCGCCTGTTGAAGCGGGAACAACAATTTCTTTTCATAATGCATCAACAGTAAGTGGCGGAACTATTATTTGGGATAGCTGGACATTTGGAGATACCGGCACCGCCATAAATAATATGAACCCCGTGCACACCTACACAACGGGTGGGCATTACGCCGTTACGCTAATTGTAAAAAGCGATAAAGGTTGTATTGATACAGTAGTAATTTACATTGATGTACAATACCCCATTGTGGCGCCAAATATTATTACGCCCAACGGCGACGGCGTAAACGAGTATTTAGAATTTCACAATCTTTTATATTTTAAAAATAATAAAATTTGGATTTACAACCGTTGGGGCACCTTGCTTTACCAAAGTGACGATTACAAAAACAACTGGACCGCCAAAGACTATAGCGACGGCACGTACTATTACATTTTAGAAGTACCAGATAAAAAGAAAACGTTTAAAGGGTTTTTTACTTCGATTAAGTAGTTCTTCCTTGTTTTGCCACGAAGGCGCTAAGACGCGAAGGATTTGTTATGTTTGGTTATGGAATTATTTCGTTGCAATGATACAATACACTAAACAATGAGAGTAATTATATTGATTCTTTTTTTGTTCCCTTCGCTTTGTTTCTCTCAAAAGCAAGGTAATATTTGGTATTTTGCTGAATCCTCAGGACTTAATTTTAGCAGTGGTGTAGCGGTTCCAATCACCGGCGGACAAATACATTCAGGCGTAGATAACTCTGAAGGTTGCTCAAGTATAAGCGATAGCTCTGGAAATATTTTGTTTTGTGCGTCTCCAAATAGTATTTGGAATCGAAACAACCAGCTTATGCCCAATGGAACAGGATTAATGGGAGGCATTTCTTGTACACAAGGTGTGTTAATCTTGCCAAAGCCATTAAGCAATGATTCCTTTTATGTTTTTACCTTGGATGAAATGCAAAACAATTTTGCCAAAGGATTAAGATATTCAATCGTATACATGTGTCTTGACAATGGTAACGGTGATCTTATTTCCGCTACTAAAAACACCTTACTGCTTGACAGCACAGGAGAAAAAATGACAGCAACTTATCATGCTAATGGAACAGACATTTGGTTTGTAACTCGTAAGCATTATACAAATAAATTTTATTCATACCTACTAACTTCAAGCGGAATATCCGCTCCAGTTATTTCAGCAATAGGTTGGGCAAATCCAATGCAGGCTGCCTTCAACGCAATTGGACAAATGAAAATCTCTCCTGATGGAAGTAAATTAGCTATGGCAATAGGGAATCAAACTCCTCATTTAGTTAACTTATTTGATTTCAATAATTCTAATGGCACAATATCTAATTATATAGATCTACCAACTTCTACAAATGGAGGAAACCCTTATGGCGTTGCATTTTCATCTGACAATTCAAAACTATATAAAAGGGGCGGTTCACCAACCGGCTTAGACCAATATGATTTATCAAGCGGCATTCCCGATACAATTAAAAATTCATATTTTAATGTTACAACATCGACTGGATATGCAGGAACCGGTTTACAATTGGCTAACGATGGTAAAATCTATGTTTCTCAAAACCCAGACATTGGAATTATAAATTCTCCGAATCTTTCGGGAAATGCTTGCAATTTTATTGAGAATGCCATCACTACTTGCAATTCAGCTTACACCTTTCCGGGGTTTATAGATAGTTACAAATACAAAAATGGAATTCCAAGTTGCGGAATTGGAATTCAAGAGCAAATCGATGAGAGCACAATTACAATTTCTCCCAATCCAATAAACTCTACTTTTACAATTAAATCAAGTATAACTGACAAACTCACCTTGGATTTGTTTGATGTAAATGGCAGGCACGTATTAAGTAAAAGCATATGTGGTACAACAAACATTGACGTGAACAGTTTTGATAACGGTATTTATACTTTGACAATAAAAAGTGCTGTTAGAATCAGTAACAAAAAATTAGTTATTGCTCGCTGATAAATCCCCTTACTTCAACTGCACCCCCTTAGGCACAAACATACTGGCGTCGCCGTTGTTGCGCACAATGTCGCGGATGATGGTGGAGTTAATAGCCGAATGCTCGGGAAGCGGCATTACGAAAATAGTTTCTATGTCAGAAATCGTGCGGTTCATTTGTGCGATGGCTTTTTCAAATTCAAAGTCGTTGCTGGTGCGCACGCCGCGAAGAATATAATCGGCATTATTTTTTTTGCAGAACTCCACTGTAAGACCGGTAAAACTGGTTACGCGTATTTTGGGTTCGCCTTTAAAAACCTTTTTTATCCATTCGGTGCGTTTGTCTTCGGCAAACATGTATTTTTTTATGGAGTTTACTCCTACCGCTATAATTATTTCGTCAAATAAATTTAAGGTGCGTTTTACCAAGGCTTCGTGGCCAATGGTAAAGGGGTCGAAAGATCCCGGGAAAACTGCTATACGTTTATTATTCATCATGCATAAAGATACAAAAAGACACTAATTTCACGAATTAAAGAAATAAAAAAATTAGCGTAATTCTTGTCTGAACATACTAAAATTTACATTACCGTAGTTACGGGTTTCGCTGTAATGCTTTTGTTCGGCTAACTTGGTTTTGCTGCCGTGTTCTATAATCAGCATTCCGCCTTCGTTTAATAAATTCTTCTCAAATACTTTTTCGGCAATTTGTTCTATCCAGGTGGCTGCGTAGGGCGGGTCGGCAAAAATCAAATCAAACTTTTCTTCGGTTTTATCAATGAAACGAAAAATATCAATCTTCCAGGTTTTAAAATTGGCAAATTTTAATTCTTTAGCCGTATCGCTTATATATTTTAAACAAGCGGCGTGATTATCAACAGATGTTATATGTTTTGCCCCGCGTGAAGCGAACTCGAAAGAAATATTTCCGGTGCCGGCGCATAAATCCAATACACTCGTAGCTTCGTAATCAATCATGTTATTCAGTATATTGAACAAACCTGTTTTGGCAAAATCGGTTGTGGGGCGCGTAGGTAAATTTTTGGGCGGATGCAATACCTTGCCCTTGTATGTACCGCTTATAATGCGCACAAGTACAAATTAAAGAGCGAGTAATAAAAATGTTCGGGCAATTTCATAAAATCATTTTTCTTAACAATAGAAGTATCGGTTACCGCAAATTTTACTTTAGGAATATATTTTTTAACGGTATTGTATAAAGCCGAGCCTGTTTCAATTTCGCCTGCCAAAACAATTTCTGTTTCTTCTAAATGGCAAGCGTTCTGCTCGAGCGAAGCCAGAATAAAATATAAAAAATCTTCGGCAGTTTGAAAGCTGAAGGAATTGAAGAACAAAAGTTTTTTATTGTACAAGGCAACATCCATATTTTCGCCCTGCACATTAACCAAACATGTTTTATGTGTTTTGGATGCAGTTGAAGAAAGGCTCTCAACTAAACAAGTAGTTTTGTGTTTGATGTGGTTGTTGGGAAAAGTTTTGCCGAGCAACTCTTTTACTTTTCGATTTACAGCATATGCGCAATGGCTTTCTACACTTATAATTTCATCCGACAAAACCAGTTCATCGCTGCTTACAGCATGATTAAATTTTAGCAATTGCTCTTTATTTGCATTTTCAAACAGCGCACCGGGTACCAGTGTGTAATGTGGTGTGCTTATGCCTATGTACACGTTAGCGTAATTATGCGAGAAGAAATCGTTGTTATTAATTAAGTGCTCTAATACTTCGTCCGTTTTTTCACCTGCTTTAAGCATAAAATGTTCTAAATGCACGATTTCATTCTCCAATGAAAACAGTGCCGTAATAATTTCTGCATTCGAGATTTCTATACAAGCACGCAATTTGGCATGCTGCTTTAAATCCAGAACAGGAGAGTTTATTTTTACTTTGCTATTTAATTCTATTGTTTTCAATTATTATGACACGAATTTCACTAATTATTTTTATTCAATACAAGATTGACGCTAATTTCATTAATTTTCTATTTTCATTTTTTTTAATTCGTGTCTGCTTAGAGATTATTCATGTACTTGTTTTAAATTTTACTGTCACACTACTTCTTATTTTTTACTTCTGTTTTTTGTTCTAATTCGTGTAATTAGTGTCCATTTTTCGGTCATGCTTATCCTTTGTTTTGCTATTGTTTTCAATTTTCGGTACGTACACTATTTTTGGGCACCATCAGTAAAAATACAAAACCGAGGGCAAAGAAGGAAATTAATGCTAAAACCGAAGAGCGCATATCGCCCGTCAGTCCTTCAATGAAGCCAAATGCAAAAACTCCCAATACAATACCTAATTTCTCACTCACGTCAAAAAAACTAAAATAACTTGCGTGGTCCTTTGTTTCCGGCAATAATTTAGAATAGGTGCTGCGCGATAATGCCTGTATGCCTCCCATAACTAAGCCAACGCCTGCCGCAACGCAATAAAACTGCATCGGACTGTGAACAAATGCAAAAACACAAACACAAATTATTATCCATATAAAAATTGCAATTAACAAAGCTTTTATATTTCCGATTCTTGAAGAGATGTACGAAAATAAAAATGAACCCGCCACTCCTAAAAACTGAATTAATAAAATACTGATGATTAAAGCCGTTTTTTTATAATTCTCGTCGGGCCAGTCAATTTCTTTTGCTGCAAACAAGGTTGCCATGTACATTACTGTTTGCACGCCCATGTTGTAAAAAAAGTATGAGCGCAAAAAACGTTTTAAAGCAATTTGCGTTTTTAATTCTTTAAACACGTGGCCAATTTCTCTGAAACCTTTTAACAGGGCACTACCCTCTCCTGTTTTACCGGATGCAACACCTTTTGGCAAATTTCGTAAAGTGTATTGTGCAAAACCAAACCACCAAATGGCAACTGATATAAATGCATACGCGGCAGGATAAAAATTTTCTCCTCCAGCGTCTTTTGCTTTTTTTCCCAATGTAATAAGAACCAGATTTATTATTAGTAAAAGACTGCTGCCAATATATCCCAACGCAAAACCGCGCGCACTTATTTTATCTTGTTGGTCGGTACTGGCAATTTCGGGCAGGTACGCATTGTAAAAAACCAAACTTCCCCAATAACCGATGGTAGCGGTTACAAACGGAATCATTGATAAAACAATGTGTCCCTTATCGAAAAAGTAAAGGCCTGCACAAGAGAAAGAACCCAAAATACAAAACTGCGCCAGGAAGCGTTTTTTATTTCCTTTATAATCGGCAATGCCCGATAAAATTGGCGCGGTAAAACAAACAACAAGTAAAGCCAAAGAAACAAAATACGAATAGAGTTCGGTATTTCTAAAAATCATTCCGCCAATTGTGATATCGCTGTTAACAATATTGCCGGCAGCATCATGGGTGGTTTGATATTCGAAAAAAGCAGGAAAAATGGCCGAGTTAATTACAAGCGGGAACGATGAGTTGGCCCAATCGTAAAAGGTCCAGGCACGTATTATTTTTTTATCGTTTTTTACTTCCATGAATTGAGCTGTAAAAATAGCAAAATGCTGCTTGGTTCGCCTAATTATTTTTCATTAAATGAAGCAATTTCTTTTGAATGTATTTTTCACTTGTAAGCAAGCTTCGCTGAATGCGTCTTGCGTAATAAATACTATCTAAGATTTCCTTTTGCTTTTCTTCTATGATCTCTTTTTGTTTGGTAATTTCAACATTAGCCTTTCTTTTTTGCAAGAAACTTCTATACGCAAAAACAGCAAATACAAATACAAGAACCAAAACGCAAGAAACAAGAATTAAGACAATGCGTTGCTTCCTGCTTTCGGCTACTGTAACCGCTTCCCTTTTTTCCTGCTCGGCTTTTGCAAAGGCTTCTTTTTTATCAAATTCGTAATTCATTTCTATCTGCACTTGCTTTTTTGTGCTCTCTTCATTAAAAATAGTGTCTTTGCTTTGTATATATTGCTTATAGTATTTTAATGCCGGCGCATAATTTTCTTTTTTTGAATAGGCAACGCTTAAAAGTTCGCTAATGTTCATCACTACTTCAATAGCTTCTATTTCTTCTGCAGTTTTTAATGCTTTGTGACCATACAACAATGCTTGATTGTAATCCTTTAATTTTAAATAATCTTCCGAAATACTTTCGAGCGAAACAGCAATGCCCCACTTATAATTTATTTCGGTTCTAATAGAAAGTGCTTCTAAATCATTTTCAAGCGCCATCCTATAATTCTTATCCGCAGCAAGTACATCTTTAGTTTTTAAGGCCGAATCGCCAATGGAAGCGAAAGTGCTGGCCATATTATTATAAGTGCCCGCAACACCCTGTTTGTGATGAAGCCCTTCATACAAAACCCGCGCTTCTAAAAGATATTTTTTTGCAGCCGTATATTTTCCCTGCAAACGATACACCTCGCCAATATTTGAGTACGATTGCGCAAGATTTAATTTATTATGCTTTTTTTCATTGATAGCAACCGATTTAAAATGATACGAAAGCGCTTTCTCAAAATCCTCCAACTGACCGTACACATTTGCAATATTATTATACGAAGCCGAAAGCCCTGCTGAATCTGCAATGCTCTCTCTTACTTTTAAACCTTTAAAATGAAATTCAAGTGCCTTTGGGTAAAATCCCTGTATGTAATAAGCGCCTCCTATATTGCTAAGCATGTTGGCAATACCACGTTTGTAATTACCCTCGGTAAAGGCTTGCATGGCACGCTCGTAATACTCCATAGCAGTTTTGTACTCTCCCTTATTTAAATACGCTGTGCCCGAATTTCCTAATGAAGAACCAACACCTTTTTTATATTTCAGTTTTTCTGAAAGCTGCAATGCTTTATTATTATAGTCAAGTCCTTTTTCAAACTCCCCCAGTTTTTGATACTTCCAACCAAGCTCATTTAGCACAATAACTTTATGGGTATCTTCTTTAGCAATTTTTAAAACTCCCTGCAACGAGTCGATTATTTTACCCCTGAGTGATAAAAATTCCGTAATAATGTCCCAACCCTTCCACAAAAAATATCCCGGTATACAAATTACCGAGATACTGGTCGCCCGAATTACAGTTTAAATCTACAGTTGTATCAGTATATAAAATACGGATTTTTTTTCCGTTAATGGGAATTGAATCAGTTTTCACAATAATGGCGTTTTGACTGTAATTAACATGGGCATAATGCCCTTTTTTTACCGTATCACCTACATTTAAATTGTAATTCATCAATAAAGAATCCTTTGTCCACGTGGGCAATCGTAAATAATTGCATTTTAAAATAGAATCTTGTCTGAAAAAACCATACAAATTGTAACCCGGCTGATTGTTGCCGGCCGGCAAAAGAGAAAAAAATATTTTTTTATACTTAGCAGAGCCTAAAAGGGTGTCGCCACATAATTTATAGTTTCCCGTATAATAATTTGGCGGCTGATTTCCATCACACAGACCAATTGACCATTCGGTATCGCTAAGATTAAAAGGGTTAAATGAATTTTGTGAAAGTAAATTGCCTGAATTAGCAATTACCATAGCAATTAAAATTACGTTTCTTCTAAACATCCTATCTCAAAAATAAGAAAAAACCAGGATTAACAGAAAAGTACCGGTTTCAGTTCCATCTTTTTTAAAAAACACCAAGCCGATATCTTGTCAATTTTTAAAATAAGGGGTCAAATTGCGGGCCCGTCTCCAAAAATCAATCCATTCATTTCCCGCTTTTGTCTAAAAAAAGGGCTTTAAGGGGTATCTTATTAACATTCAGGTAAAAAAAGTGTAAAAAAGTTTGCAGGTTTAAACTAAAAAAATGTACCTTTGCCCTCCCGTAAAAAGGGGTATAGTGTAAATATAGGTTAAACAACAGTAAAACAATAGGTTAAGAGATGCCAACGATACAACAACTAGTAAGAAAAGGCCGCGTAAAAGAGGTTTACAAAAGTAAATCGGCTGCTTTAAACTCTGCACCACAGCGTCGCGGCGTATGCACTCGTGTGTACACAACTACGCCAAAAAAGCCAAACTCTGCATTGCGCAAAGTGGCTAAAGTGCGTTTAACCAACCAACAGGAAATTATCGCCTATATCCCCGGAGAAGGACATAACTTGCAGGAACACAGTATCGTTTTGGTACGCGGTGGTCGTGTAAAAGACCTACCGGGAGTACGTTACCACATTGTGCGTGGCGCATTAGATACCAGCGGAGTTGAAGGACGCAAACAACAGCGCTCTAAATACGGCTCTAAGAGACCAAAAGCAGGTGCACCGGTAAAAGCAGCAGCAAAAAAATAATTAAAAAGATTAAAAAGTTAAAGAAATAGATACCCAATGAGGAAAACGAAAGCAAAAAAACGCCCCCTGTTACCCGATCCAAAGTTTCACGATCAGTTGGTAACCCGTTTCATCAACAGCCTTATGTACGACGGTAAGAAAAATACCGCTTACGAAATATTTTACGAAGCCATCGAAACGGTTGCAAAACGCACCAACGAAGACGGCTTAGAAGTATTTAAAAAAGGTTTGGCAAACGTTACTCCGCAAGTTGAGGTTCGTTCTCGCCGTGTGGGTGGTGCTACTTTCCAGATACCTTCTGAGGTTCGCCCTGCACGTAAATTAGCTTTAGCTATTAAGTGGATGATTACTTACTCGCGTAACCGCAACGAAAAATCAATGGCTCAGAAATTAGCCGGCGAAATCGTAGCTTCTTCTAAAGAAGAGGGTGCAGCGTTCAAGAAGAAAGAAGATGTACATAAAATGGCAGAGGCTAACAAAGCTTTCTCGCATTTCCGTTTTTAGTTGATTAGAGAGAAAAAGATACAATGAGCGATTTACATTTTACAAGAAACATAGGGATTGCAGCCCACATCGACGCAGGTAAAACCACTTGCACCGAGCGTATACTATATTATACAGGCGTAAATCACAAAATTGGTGAGGTGCATGACGGTGCCGCTACTATGGACTGGATGGTACAGGAGCAAGAGCGTGGAATAACCATCACATCTGCCGCTACCACTTGTTTCTGGAACTACCGCAACAATAAATACAAAGTAAACATTATAGATACCCCCGGCCACGTTGACTTTACAGTTGAGGTGAACCGTTCACTACGTATATTAGATGGTTTAGTGTTCCTTTTCTCTGCAGTTGATGGTGTTGAGCCTCAATCTGAGACAAACTGGCGCTTAGCTGATAATTATAACGTAACCCGTATTGGTTTCGTTAATAAAATGGACCGTTCAGGTGCTGACTTCTTAAACGTAGTTAAGCAAACAAAAGAAATTTTAGGCGGTAACGCTGTTCCTTTACAATTACCAATAGGTGCTGAAGAGAATTTTATTGGTGTGGTTGACCTTATTAACAACCGCGGTATTGTTTGGAACGAAGAAGATAAAGGAATGACTTTTAAGGAAGTTCCGATTCCTGAAGATATGAAGGCTGATGTAGCCGAGTGGAGAGAGAAATTATTTGAATCGGTTTCTGAATTTGATGACAACATCATGCAGAAATTCTTCGACGCTCCTGAAACTATCACTGAGAGAGAAGTATTAGATGCATTGCGTAAAGCATGTATCGCCAATAAAATTGTACCAATGGTTTGCGGTTCTGCCTTTAAAAACAAAGGTGTGCAAACTATGCTTGACCTTGTAATGGAGTTAATGCCTAGTCCAATGGACAAAGAAGAAACCATAGGCACTAACCCTGATACCGGAGAAGAAGTTCGTCGTAAGCCGGATGTTACTGAACCTTTCACTGCTTTAGCGTTTAAAATTGCTACGGATCCATTCGTGGGCCGTCTTTGCTTTTTCCGCGCTTATAGTGGACGTTTGGATGCAGGTTCTTATGTATTAAATACCCGTAGTGGTAATAAAGAGCGTATTTCACGTATATTCCAAATGCACGCCAATAAGCAAAACGCCGTAGATTTTATCGAAGCCGGAGATATTGGAGCTGCCGTTGGATTTAAAGATATTAAAACAGGAGACACGCTTTGCGACCAGGACCACCCTATCGTTCTTGAAGCAATGAATTTCCCTGAACCTGTAATTGGTGTTGCTATCGAGCCAAAAACACAAGCAGATTTAGATCGTTTAGGTGTTTCGTTAAACAAATTAGCTGAAGAAGATCCTACTTTCCGTGTAAAAACAGATCAGGATTCAGGCCAAACCATCATTAGTGGTATGGGCGAGCTTCACTTAGAAATTATTGTTGACCGCCTTAAGCGTGAGTTTAAAGTAGAGATTAACCAAGGAGCACCTCAGGTAGCTTATAAAGAGGCAATTACGGCAACCGTTGAACACCGCGAAGTGTACAAAAAACAAACCGGTGGTCGTGGTAAATTTGCCGATATTTATGTTGAATTAGGTCCTGTTGATGCAGATTGGGATTTCACTAAAGGTGATCTACAGTTTGTAAACGAAATTACAGGAGGTAACATTCCCCGCGAATTTATCCCTGCCGTTGAAAAAGGTTTCAAATCATCTTTATCAAATGGTGTTTTAGCCGGTTTCCCTCTGCAAAATTTAAAAGTTACACTGTCGGATGGTTCTTACCACGCAGTTGACTCGGACGCATTATCATTCGAAATTTGTGCCCGTTCGGCTTACCGTGAGGCATTACATAAATGTAAGCCCGTATTACTTGAGCCAATCATGAAAATTGAGGTTCTTTGCCCTGAGCAAAACATGGGTGATGTGGTAGGTGACTTAAACCGTCGTCGTGGCCAGATTGAAGGAATGGATTCTAAAGGAGTATCGCAGGTTATTAAAGCAAAAGTTCCTTTGGCGGAGATGTTTGGTTACGTTACACAGTTACGTACACTTACTTCGGGGCGTGCAACTTCTACTATGGAGTTTTCGCACTACTCAGAAGCGCCAAACAACGTAGCACAGGAAGTAATTGCTAAAGCAAAAGGAAAAGGTAAAGGTAAAGCAGAAAAAGTTTAATACTAAGATTACAATATAAGATGAGCCAAAGAATAAGAATAAAACTAAAATCGTACGACTTCAACTTAGTTGACAAGTCGGCCGAGAAAATTGTAAAAACGGTAAAGATGACCGGTGCGGTTATTAACGGCCCTATTCCATTGCCTACTCACAAACGTGTATTTACAGTGTTGCGTTCGCCGCACGTAAATAAAAAGCACCGTGAGCAGTTTCAGGTTTGTACCTACAAGCGTTTGCTTGATATCTACAGCTCATCATCAAAAACTGTTGACGCCCTGATGAAACTTGAATTGCCAAGTGGTGTTGAAGTGGAGATTAAAGTTTAGTTACTTAAAGAATTGAAAATTTAAAAGTTAGAATTAATAAATAAAAATAAAAATGTCTGGAATAATTGGTAAAAAAGTAGGAATGACCAGCTTCTTTGAGGCCTCTGGCAAGTATGTGCCATGCACTGTTATAGAAGCAGGTCCTTGCGTTGTTACGCAAGTAAAAACCAAGGAGAAAGACGGTTACGAGGCTTTACAGCTTGCTTTTGATGAAAAGAAAGAGAAGCACACCTCAGGTGCCATGAAGGGCCACTTTGCAATTGCAAAAACCACTCCTAAACGCAAATCTGTTGAGTTCAAAGACTTCGAAGAAGCTAAGAACTTAGGAGATATTATAACTGTAGAATCATTTGCCGAAGGCGACTTTGTTGACGTTGTAGGTACATCAAAAGGTAAAGGCTTCCAGGGTGTTGTAAAACGCCACGGCTTTAGCGGTGTTGGTCACGCGAATAAATCGCACGGGCAGCATGACCGCGAAAGAGCGCCCGGTTCATTAGGAGCTTCTTCTGATCCTTCACGTGTAATGAAAGGTATGCGTATGGGTGGTCACATGGGAAGTGTACGTGTGAAAATGCAAAATTTGAAAGTAGTAAAAATCATGGCCGAAAAAAACCTGCTTATTGTTAAGGGATCTATCCCGGGTTCAAACGGTTCTTACGTTGTAATTGAGAAATAGTCATGCAAGTAGAAATAGTAAATATCAGCGGCAAGAAAACCAGCAAAAAAGCTGAGTTAGCAGATGCCATATATAATTCTGAGCCTAACGACCATTGCATTTATTTAGATGTTAAACAACATTTAGCTAATAAACGCCAGGGTACGCACAAATCGTTAGAGCGCGCCGAAATTAACCGCACCACCAAAAAGCTTAAACGCCAAAAAGGTACAGGTGGGGCTCGTGCCGGTTCAATGAAATCACCTTTGTTTATTGGTGGTGGTCGTGTATTTGGCCCTCGTCCCCGCGATTACTCTTTTAAATTAAATAAAAAAGTAAAACGTGTGGCTCGTGTATCGGCTTTAACATACAAAGCAAAAGACAACGCAATTATGGTTATTGAAGATTTCAACTTTGAAGCTCCAAAAACCAAAAACTATATTGACTTATTGAAAAACCTGAACATGTCTGATAAAAAAACATTGCTTGTATTACCAAATACAAACACAAACGTTTATTTATCTTCCCGTAACATTAAGGGCGCTCAGGTTATCAAAGCTGCGGATTTAAATACGTATGATATCCTTAATGCCACTAATCTTATTCTGGCTGAAGGTTCAGTAAAAGAAATTGAAAATATTTTAAGCTAAGAAAAAATGGAAGCATTAGTTAAGCCTATCATCACCGAAAAATACACTGCCGAAGCGGATAAATTTAACCGTTATGGTTTTGTAGTTGATAAAAGGGCCAATAAACTGGAAATTAAAACCGCTATCGAAAAAATGTACGGTGTTAATGTTGTAAAAGTTAATACCCAACAATACGTTGGTAAAATTAAAATGCGCAACACAACACGTGGCATGGCTGTAGGCCGTGTTAACCGTAACAAAAAAGCAGTGGTTACATTAAAAGAAGGCGATAAAATAGATTTTTACGCAAGTATATAACTAGTAAGAAGCAGAAAAAATGGGATTAAAGAAATTAAGGCCACTAACACCCGGACAGCGTTTTAAGCTGGTAAGCGATTACGCGGATATTACCACGGATAAACCCGAAAAAAGCTTACTGTCTAAACAAACACGTTCAGGCGGCCGTAACGATACGGGTAAAATGACCATGCGCTACATGGGCGGCGGGCATAAAAAACAATACCGCATCATCGATTTTAAAAGAGATAAAGACGGAATTGCCGGAACTGTAAAAAGTATCGAGTACGATCCAAACCGTACTTCGCGTATTGCTTTGGTTTATTACAAAGACGGAGAAAAGCGTTATATCATTGCACCGCAAGGTTTAGTTGTTGGCGCAACAGTAATGTCTGGCAAAAAAGCTACTCCCGAAGTTGGCAACACATTGTTCTTATCTGATGTTCCTTTAGGAACTATCATTCACAATATTGAATTACGTCCCGGTCAAGGTGCAGCATTAGCCCGCAGCGCAGGTTCTTACGCACAGCTTAACGCACGCGAAGGAAAATATGCCGTGTTACGCATGCCTTCAGGCGAGGTTCGTATGATTTTAATTACCTGTAAAGCTACTATAGGCGCGGTTTCTAACCCCGACCATAACTTAGAGCTATCAGGTAAAGCAGGTCGCAAACGTTGGATGGGTCGTCGTCCGCGCACACGTCCTGTAGCAATGAACCCGGTAGATCACCCTATGGGTGGTGGCGAGGGCCGTGCATCAGGTGGTCACCCACGCTCGCGCACAGGTTTAAAATCAAAAGGATTGAAAACACGTTACAAGAAAAAAGCAAGTAACAAACACATTATAGAAAGAAGGAAAAAATAAAAATTAATGTTTAATGGTGCAGACAATGTTGTCTTCATTCATAACAAAAAACAAATAAAATGGCAAGATCACTAAAAAAAGGACCCTTTATCGACCACAACCTGGCCGGAAAAGTTGAGAAAATGAATGGCGGAGGCAAAAAGTCTGTAGTAAAGACTTGGGCCCGCAGATCAACTATTCCACCCGAGTTTGTTGGACACACGTTCGCAGTACATAACGGAGCTAAATTTATCCCTGTTTATGTAACCGAAAATATGGTAGGACACAAGTTAGGCGAGTTCGCCCCTACCCGTGTATTTAAAGGCCACGCAGGACATAACAAAAAATAAAATAGTAAGAAGATAATATCATGGGCAAAAGAAAAAGATTAGTCGCCGATGCTCGCAAAGAGGCAAATAAAGCCATCTATTTTGCGAAGCTAAACAACTGTCCTACCTCACCACGCAAAATGCGTATGGTAGCCGATTTAATTCGCGGTAAGGAAGTATACAAAGCACTTAATATATTAAAATTCAACACCAGGCACCCCGCCAAGCGTTTAGAAAAACTATTAACCTCAGCTATCTCTAATTTCGAACAGAAAACAGGAGCTAAGCCCGAGGAAAACAGCCTTTTTGTAACATCGGTAATGGTTGACAGCGCGTTGATGATGAAACGTATGTTACCCGCTCCGCAAGGAAGGGCTTACCGTTTAAGAAAACGTTCAAATCACGTAACATTAGTAATAGGTTCAAAAATTTCAACAAAATAAAATGGGACAAAAAGCAAATCCGATAGGCATTCGATTAGGTATCATCAAAGGTTGGGACTCTAACTGGTTTGGTGGAAAAGATTACTCTGAGAAATTGGTAGAAGATCAAAACCTGCGCAAATATTTAAAAGCGCGTTTGCCAAAAGGCAGTATCTCTAAAATTGTTATAGAGCGTACCCTAAAACTTATTACAGTTACAATTCACACGGCACGTCCCGGTATCATTATCGGTAAAGGCGGTAAAGAAGTTGATAAGCTGAAAGAAGAACTTAAAAAAGTTACCAAGAAAGAAATTCAAATAAATATATTTGAAATTAAACGTCCGGAATTAGACGCACGTTTAGTTGCAGACAGCATTGCACGCCAGATTGAAGGACGTATCTCCTACCGTAGGGCTGCAAAAATGTCAATTGGTTCTACTATGCGCATGGGTGCAGAAGGAATTAAAATAAAAGTATCAGGCCGTTTAGCGGGTGCAGAGATTGCACGTAGCGAGTGGTACAAAGAAGGACGTACGCCGTTACATACGTTCCGCGCTGATATTGATTATGCCGTTGGAGAAGCTTTAACTTCTTACGGTTTAATTGGCGTAAAAGTTTGGATTTGCAAAGGAGAAATTTACGGTAAACGCGATTTATCTCCTAACCAGGGTATGGGCAAAGACAAAAAACGCGAAGGCGGAAAAGAAGGTAATCCTCAACCTAAATTCGGCGGCCGCGGTGGTAAGAAAAGAAGAGACGAAAACGAAGGATAATATTTTAGAACAGAATTTAAGACGATAACAATATGTTACAGCCAAAAAGAACAAAGTTCAGGAAAATGCACAAAATGAAAATGAAAGGCAAAGCCAAACGTGGCGATCGTTTAGCCTTTGGTTCATTTGGCATTAAAGCACAGGAAGAATGTTGGGTTACTGCCCGCCAGATCGAAGCAGCCCGTGTAGCCATTACCCGTTTCATGAAACGTGAAGGACAGGTTTGGATTCGTATTTTTCCCGACAAACCTATTACCAAAAAACCTGCAGAGGTTCGTATGGGTAAAGGTAAAGGTAACCCCGAGTTATGGGTAGCTCCTGTAAAATCAGGACGTATTTTATTTGAAGCAGAAGGTGTGCCTATTGCAACTGCAAAAGAAGCATTACGTTTAGCGGCTCAAAAATTACCGGTAACAACCAAATTTATTGTTAGAAACGATTATCACGAAGAAAAAGTTATTAAATAGAATTACATACAATGAAACAGAAAGATATCGAAGCGCTTTCAATTAACGAATTGAAAGAAAAATTACACGAAGAAAAAGCAGGTCTTGGAAAGATGAAGCTTAACCATAAAATTTCTCCCGTTGAGAATCCTATGACTATTCGTGATTCGCGTAAGTTAGTAGCACGCTTAAGCACTGAATTAACCAAGAAGAACAAAGCTTCAAAATAAATAACAGAAAGCCTTGAAAATGGAAAACAAAACAGAAACAACAACAACAGAAGTAAGAAAATTCCGCAAAGAAAAAGTGGGTACGGTTACCAGTAACAAAATGACTAAGTCGATTGTTGTTGCGGTAGAGCGTAAAGTAAAGCACGCTAAATACGGGAAGTTCCTTAACAAAACTTCGAAATTCGTTGCACACGACGAGAAGAACGAGTGTAACATCGGCGATACAGTTCGCATCATGGAAACCCGCCCTTTGAGCAAAACAAAGTGCTGGCGCCTGGTAGAAATTTTAGAAAGAGCAAAATAATTATAATCTGTAAAGAGATAAAAAAATGGTACAGAACGAATCAAGATTAATAGTAGCAGATAACAGCGGAGCAAAAGAAGTGCTAGTTATCCGTGTTTTAGGCGGAACTAAAAAACGTTATGCTTCAGTAGGCGATAAAATCGTAGTTACTGTAAAGCATGCTTTACCTTCGGGCAACGTAAAAAAAGGAACCGTTTCTAAAGCCGTGGTAGTACGCACTGCAAAAGAAATTCGCCGTCACGATGGCTCTTACATACGCTTTGACGATAACGCTTGTGTATTACTAAGTGCTACCGACGAATTACGCGGCACGCGTATCTTTGGCCCGGTTGCTAGAGAATTACGCGAAAAACAATTCAGCAAAATTATTTCATTAGCACCCGAAGTTCTATAATACATACCGAGATGGAAAAAGTAAAATTCAAATTAAAAAAAGGTGATTTAGTCCGCGTTATATCGGGCGAATCAAAGGGCCAGGAAGGCAAGATTCTGGAAATTGACACTAAAAAATCAAGAGTGTTAATTGAAGGTGTTAACCTGATTTCAAAACACAGCAAGCCCAGCGCTAAAAATACCAATGGCGGTATTGTTAAGCAGGAAGGTTCTGTACACGTTTCTAATTTAATGTATGTAGAAAATGGCAAAACAATTCGTTTGGGCCGTTCTACCGACGAGAAAACAGGAAAAGTGGTTCGTATTTCTAAAGCAACTAAAGAGGTAATAAAATAATGGCAACAACAAAGTATATTCCAAGGCTTAAAACAAGGTACAAAGCAGAAGTAGTACCGGCCTTAAAAGATAAATTTAAATTCTCATCGGTGATGCAAGTTCCAAAACTGGAAAAAATTTGCATCAACCAGGGAGTTGGCGAAGCGGTTTCTGACAAGAAGCTTATTGAAAGCGCTGTTAAAGAAATGACTATGATTACCGGGCAAAAAGCGGTAGCTACTTATTCTAAGAAAGATATTTCGAACTTTAAATTACGTAAAGGTGTTGCGGTTGGTGTACGTGTTACATTACGCGGTAATACGATGTACGAATTTTTAGATCGTTTAATTTCTGCGTCTTTACCCCGTATCCGTGATTTCAAAGGAATCAACGCGAAAGGTTTTGACGGCCACGGAAATTATACACTAGGTATTCCTGAGCAAATCATCTTCCCGGAGATTGATATCGATAAAGTAACAAAAATGAATGGTATGGATATTACCTTTGTTACTACTGCAAAGAATAACGACGAAGCAAAAGCATTATTAACTGAATTCGGATTTCCGTTTAAAAAATAAGCATGGCAAAAGAATCAATGAAGGCCCGTGAGGTCAAAAGAAAACGCCTGGCAGATCATTACGCCGCCAAGCGCAAAGAACTAAAAGAAGCAGGAAACTGGGATGAGTTGCAAAAACTTCCCCGTAACTCTTCTCCGGTGAGGCAACGTAACCGTTGCAAATTAACCGGGCGCCCGCGTGGTTACATGCGCACCTTTGGTGTTAGCCGCGTAACTTTCCGCGAAATGGCCTTGTTCGGTTTAATACCCGGTGTAACTAAATGTAGCTGGTAAAAAAAGAAAAATAGAAAAATATTGTTAAACGTATAATTGCCCCGGATAACGGAGCAAGATACCAAAACCAAAAAAATGACAGATACCATATCAGATTACCTTACCCGCGTAAGGAACGCTATTAAAGCGAATCACAGGGTTGTTGAAATTCCTTCATCAAACCTTAAAAAAGAAATCACAAAGATTCTTTTCGAAAAAGGCTATATCCTTAACTACAAATTTGAAAACACGGACAATCATCAGGGCCTGATTAAAATCGCCCTGAAGTACCATCCTGTTACCAAGCAATCGGCTATTCGCCAGTTGTTGCGCGTATCAAGGCCGGGTTTACGTAAATACAGCGGCGTTACTACAATGCCACGCGTATTAAACGGTTTGGGAGTTGCTATTTTATCAACCTCAAAAGGTATTATGACCGATAAAGAAGCCAAAACACAAAATGTGGGTGGCGAAGTATTATGTTACGTTTATTAATAGTAGAACAAAAGAAATCATGAGCCGAATAGGAAATTTACCAATAGAAGTGCCAAAAGATGTTGAAATAAAAATCGACAAGAGCACCGTTACCGTAAAAGGAAAAAAAGGAACGCTGTCGCAATCTTTCGATCCGGATATGGTTATCAAAACCGAAGAAGGAAAACTTATTGTTGCGCGCCCAACAGAACAAAAACGCCATAAAGCATTGCACGGTTTAACCCGCGCTCTGATTAACAACATGGTGGTAGGTGTTTCTGAAGGATACAAAACCCAACAGGAATTAGTGGGTGTAGGTTATCGCGCCAGCAACAAAGGAAATATTTTAGAGCTTAGCTTAGGCTACTCGCACAACGTTATGTTTGAACTACCGGTAGAAATAAAAGTAGTTACTATAACTGAAAAAGGACAGAACCCTAAAATTACTTTAGAGAGCTGCGATAAACAGTTAATAGGAATGGTTGCAGCTAAAATACGTTCGCTGCGTAAGCCTGAACCATACAAAGGAAAAGGTATCAAATTTACCGGCGAGATTTTACGTCGTAAGGCAGGTAAATCAGCAAGTAAAGCATAAATAAAATACTAACAGGGGCTTCTGCAAAAACGGAAACCGAAAAGATAAAAAAAGAAAAATGGGACTTACAAAAATTGAAAGAAAAAAACGCATCCAGAAAAGGATCCGTAAAAAAATATCCGGAACAGCTTCTCACCCGCGCTTAAGTGTGTATCGCAGCAATGTGGCCATTTATGCTCAAGTGATTGACGACCGCAGTGGAAAAACTTTGGTAGCAGCAAGCTCTTTAGAGAAAGATCTTAAAGGATCTAAAGGCCCTAAGGCTGAACTTAGCCGCTTGGTTGGTAAAGCAATTGCTGTAAAAGCGAAAGCGGCAGGCATCGAAACAGTTGTTTTTGATCGTGGCGGTTACCTGTATCACGGGCGTGTTAAAGCGCTTGCCGAAGGTGCTCGCGAAGGTGGATTAAAATTCTAATTATCATAAATAAAGAATAAAGAGATGTCAAAAGAAGTTGTAAAAAGAGTAAAGTCAGCCGAGATCGAATTAAAAGACAGGCTAGTTGCCATAAACCGTGTTACTAAAGTAACAAAAGGTGGCCGTCACTTTAGCTTCGCAGCCATTGTGGTTGTAGGAAACGAAAAAGGCGTGGTAGGTTTTGGTTTAGGAAAAGCAAACGAGGTTACTGATGCTATCAGCAAAGGTATCGACGATGCTAAGAAAAACCTGGTAAAAGTATCGATGTTCAACACTACCGTGCCGCACGAGCAGAATGGTAAGTTTGGCGGTTCGCGTGTATTTTTAAAACCAGCCTCAGCAGGTACAGGTGTAATTGCCGGTGGTGCTATGCGTGCAGT
Organism: Bacteroidia bacterium; assembly: GCA_038214655.1. Classification (GTDB taxonomy): domain Bacteria; phylum Bacteroidota; class Bacteroidia; order B-17B0; family Aurantibacillaceae; genus PALSA-968. Next base: position 22,886 of record JBBQRR010000034.1, read on the forward strand.
TTTAGAGAGTGTGGGTATTAGAGACGTACTTGCAAAATCTAAAGGAAGTTCTAACCCCCACAACGTGGTAAAAGCAACTTTAGATGCGCTGATGAAAATGCGTGACCCAATTACGGTTGCACAACAACGCGGTATTTCATTAGACAAAGTATTTAACGGTTAATTTTAAACGAGATGAAAAAAGTTAAAATAACACAGGTAAAAAGCGGAATTAAAAGAACCGCAAGGCAGAATTTAACGCTTGAAGCTTTAGGCATTAAAAAAATGCACAATACCATCACAAAAGAACTTACCCCGCAAATTGCAGGTATGATTCATAAAGTAAAGCATTTATTAAAAGTAGAAAATATCTAAGAGATGAAATTGAACGATCTAAAACCTGCAAAAGGTTCGGTAAAAAATAACTTCCGTCGCGGCCGCGGACAAGGTTCTGGCGGTGGTGGTACAGCTACACGCGGACACAAAGGTGCCCAATCACGTAGCGGTTACTCACGTAAGCGTGGTTTTGAAGGTGGACAGATGCCTTTACAGCGTCGTGTTCCAAAATTCGGTTTCAAAAATATTAACCGTATTGAATACGTAGGCGTTAATTTAGATGCTATCCAAAAAATAATGGATGGTAAAAAATTTACAGAAATTACTCCTGAGGTAATAATGAAAAGCGGCTTAGCCTCTAAAACTGATTTGATAAAAATCTTAGGTCGCGGCGAACTAAAAACTAAAGTAGATGTTAAAGCGCATGCTTTCTCTGCGACTGCAAAATCTGCAATCGAAGCAAAAGGCGGTTCTGTTACAACACTAGACTAATTTATGAAGAAATTTATTTCAACCATACAAAACATCTGGAGGATTGAGGAGCTCAAGCAGCGCATACTGCTTACCCTTGGTTTAATCCTGATTTACCGTTTAGGCTCTTACGTGGTGCTGCCCGGTGTTGATGCAAACGCATTAGCCGACGCACGCAGTCACGCTGACCAAGGCGGTATCTTAGCTCTTATTAACATTTTTGCGGGTGGGGCTTTTAGCCGCGCTTCCATTTTTGGTTTGGGTATCATGCCTTACATTACAGCGTCTATCATTATTCAGCTGTTGGGTATGGCGGTACCGTATTTCCAGAAAATGCAGAAAGAAGGAGAAAGCGGCCGTAAAAAAATTAACCAGTATACACGTTTCCTAACGGTGGGTGTTACAGCTATTCAGGCCCCGGGTTATATCGCTACGCAAATTACTAATTACGCAGGTGTGGTACCTAACCCCTCTTCGTTCTGGTACATTCAATCTATTTTGATTTTGGTTACAGGTACTATTTTCGTTATGTGGTTAGGTGAAAAAATAACCGACCGCGGTATCGGAAACGGTATTTCTATCCTTATTATGATTGGTATCATTGCACGTCTTCCTTTTGCTTTCTTCTCAGAATTAAGCCACAGGTTAGAGTCTCAGGGCGGTGGATTAATTATGTTCTTATTAGAGATTGTATTCCTAATCGCTGTAATCATCTCTTGTATTCTGTTAGTGCAGGGCACCCGACGAATACCGGTGCAGTTTGCTAAAAAGATTGTAGGTAACAAACAGTATGGCGGCGTTCGTCAGTATGTACCTTTAAAAGTTAACGCGGCTGGTGTAATGCCAATCATTTTTGCTCAGGCCATTATGTTTATTCCTGCAGCTATTGCTCAAATGGGCAGCAGCAAGGGCAGCGGGTTTTTAAATACGTTTACTAATCACTTTAGTTTTTGGTATAATGCGGTGTTTGCGCTTTTAATCATTGCGTTTACTTATTTCTACACAGCAATTATGATTAACCCTAATCAATTGGCTGATGATATGAAGAAGAACGGCGGCTTTATTCCGGGTGTTAAGCCGGGCAAGAGCACAGCAGCCTTTATCGATCAGGTTATGTCGCGCATTACCCTACCCGGTTCAATATTCCTTGCCTTAGTAGCTATTATGCCTGCTTTTGCAATGCGCTTAGGTATTACTAATGAGTTTGCCAACTTTTACGGTGGTACTTCATTATTGATTTTAGTTGGTGTAGTTTTAGATACATTACAACAAATTGAAAGCTATTTATTAAACAGGCACTATGATGGTTTAATGAAGAGTGGAAGAATAAAAGGCAGGGCTCCGGCTATGCAGGTTCAAAGCTAAAACGAAGGGGAAACAGAGAGAATGGCAAAACAGTTAGCGATTGAACAGGACGGAACCATATTAGAAGCGTTGAGTAACGCGATGTTTCGTGTGCAGTTAGAGAATGGTCACGTAATAGTGGCCCACATCTCAGGAAAAATGCGCATGCACTACATAAAAATACTCGTGGGAGACAAAGTTAAGTTAGAAATGTCTCCATATGATTTAACAAAAGGAAGAATAACACTAAGATATAAATAACCAGAACGCATGAAAGTAAGAGCATCCATCAAAAAAAGAAGCGCCGATTGTATAATCGTTCGTCGCAAGGGTAAGTTATACATTATCAATAAAAAGAACCCTAAATTCAAGCAACGTCAAAAATAAACAGTAATTTTGCAAACTTTAAAATAAAGTAAAAAATGGCAAGGATAGCAGGTATAGATTTACCGAAAAACAAAAGAGGAGAAATAGGCTTAACCTATGTTTACGGCATTGGCCGCAGCAGGTCACAGCGAATTTTAACCGAATGCGGTATCAGCTGGGATAAAAAAGTAAGCGAATGGAGTGATGCCGAGCAAAACGCCATACGTAAAATTATTAACGAAGGCTTTAAAGTAGAAGGTGCGCTTCGTTCAGAAACGCAGCTTAACATTAAGCGTTTAACCGATATCGGCACGTACCGTGGCACACGCCACCGCAGTGGTTTACCGGTTCGCGGGCAACGCACTAAAACCAATGCGCGTACACGCAAAGGCCGTCGTAAAACAATTGCTAACAAGAAAATGGCTACCAAATAATAATAGTTAATTAAAGAATAAACACAGTAATGGCAAAACAACAAGATCCGAAGGCAGGAGCTACATTAGCAAAAACAACGTCAAAAAAACGCGTGGTAAAAGTTGAAGCAGTAGGCGAAGCGCATATTAATGCAACCTTCAATAATATTATCATTTCACTTACTAACATGAGCGGGCAGGTTATCTCCTGGTCAAGTGCAGGTAAAATGGGTTTCCGTGGTTCTAAAAAGAACACGCCTTATGCAGCGCAAATGGCTTCGCAGGATTGCGGTAAAGTTGCTTTTGATGCAGGTTTGCGTAAAGTAAAAATTTATGTAAAAGGCCCGGGCGGCGGACGCGAAAGCGCCATCCGCAGCTTAGGAACAGTGGGTATCGAAGTAATGGAAATTATGGATGTCACCCCGGTTCCACACAACGGTTGCCGTCCTCCTAAAAAACGTCGCGTATAAAATTTAATATTTAAACAGAAAAACAAAATGGCAAGATATACTGGCCCCAAATCAAAAATAGCAAGAAGGTTTAAAGAACCAATCTTTGGCCCCGATAAAGCTTTAGAGAAAAAACCTTACCCTCCCGGACAACACGGCTTGGCTAAAAAACGTAGCAAAGTAAGTGAGTACGGCGTACAGTTAGCTGAAAAACAGAAAGCAAAATATACCTATGGTATTTTAGAGCGTCAGTTTGAGCGTATGTTCCACATGGCAAAAAAAACCAATGGTATTACAGGTGAAGTGTTATTACAACTTTGCGAATCTCGTTTAGATAACGTGGTATTTCGTTTAGGCATCGCTCCTACCCGTTCGGGCGCGCGCCAGTTAGTTGGCCACCGTCATATTACCGTTAACAGCGAAGTAGTAAACATCGCTTCTTACTTGGTAAAACCGGGTGATGTAGTTGCCGTTCGCGAAAAATCAAAATCTCACGAAGCTATTGTTACGTCCGTATCCGGTGCAACAAACAAATATTCTTGGTTAGATTTCGATACAAAGCACATGACAGGTAAATTCATCAACCGTCCCGAGCGTCAACAAATACCCGAGAATATTAAGGAACAGCTTATCGTCGAGTTGTACTCTAAATAAGATTCTTTCCCGATAGCTATCAGGATTGGTTTATTAAAATTAATAATTAGTAAAAACAACATAAAAAATATAAAACATGGCAATATTAAACTTCCAACGCCCCGATAAAGTGATTATGCTGAATTCAAACGACTTCGAAGGTCAGTTTGAGTTTCGTCCTTTAGAGCCAGGCTTTGGTATAACCATTGGAAATTCTTTACGCCGTATTCTTTTATCGTCGCTTGAAGGATTTGCTATATCGTCGGTTAAAATCGACGGTGCCGATCACGAATTTTCTACTATTAAAGGTGTTACCGAAGACGTAACCGAAATTGTTTTAAACTTAAAACAAATTCGCTTTAAAAAACAAATTGATAACCACGATTTCGAAAAAGCAGTTTGTACTTTTTCGGGTAAAGACACTATCACTGCTGGCGATTTAGGTAAATTCTTAAATGGCTTTATGGTTTTAAATCCGGATTTAGTTGTAGCGCATTGCGAAAACGCAGCCAAAGTAAAAATGGAAGTTACCATTAACAAAGGCCGCGGTTACGTTCCTGCAGAAGATAACAAGCCGGCCAACGCTTCTCATGGTTTAATAGCTATCGATTCTATTTATACGCCTGTTAAAAACGTAAAATATTTTGTAGAAAACTACCGTGTTGAACAAAAAACAGACTACGAAAAATTAATCATCGATATTACTACCGACGGTTCTGTGCATCCTAAAGATGCTTTAAAAGAAGCTGCTAAAATTCTTATTCACCACTTTATGTTGTTCAGCGATGAGCGCATTACTTTGGATACCGAAGATAAGAAGAAAGAAAATGAGTTTGACGAGCACACATTGCACATGCGTCAGTTATTGAAAACTAAATTAGTTGATTTAGATCTTTCGGTGCGCGCATTAAATTGCTTAAAAGCTGCTGATGTTGAAACATTGGGCGAGCTTGTGGCTTTCAATAAAAGCGACCTGTTGAAGTTCCGTAACTTTGGTAAGAAATCACTTACAGAGTTAGAAGACTTAATCGCTGCAAAAGGATTACAGTTTGGAATGAACGTTGGTAAATACATGTTAGATAAAGAGTAGTGAGTAATGAGAATTGAGTAATGAGATATCTCGGAATTCAATTCTAAATAGTAATAATAATAAAAACAGACGCGAGCTGTAAGATTGGGAAAATAAAAACTCAATACTCACTACTCAAATCTCAATACTAATAAAATGAGACACGGAGATAAAATAAACAACTTAGGCCGCACCGATTCACACCGTAAGGCTATGTTAGCTAATATGGCTTGCTCGCTTATTGAGCACAAGCGCGTATTTACAACCATTGCCAAAGCAAAAGCTTTGCGCGTTTATGTTGAACCACTTTTAACAAAAAGTAAAGAAGATACTACCGGCAGCCGTCGTACTGTATTTGCTTACCTGAAAAGCAAAATTGCTGTTTCTACTTTGTTTAAAGACATCTCTCCGAAGATTGCTGACCGTCCGGGTGGATATACCCGCATCATTAAAACAGGACACCGCCCCGGCGATGCTGCTGATATGGCAATGATTGAGTTAGTTGATTTTAACGAGCTTTACAGCAACAACAAAAAAACTGCAGGTGCAGAAACCAAAAAGAAAACCACGCGTCGCGGAAAAACAAAAAAGACCGAAGACAAAGCGGAAGGTACTGCCACCGAAACAAAAACTGAAGAGTAATCTTCAATAAAAATAGAAGAAACCCTGTTCGGCAACGAGCGGGGTTTTTTGTTTAAGCAACCTTTTTTAAATTTCTTACGTCTTTACTTTATATACGGTAACTTCAATTATTTTATTTAATGTGCAAATGAAAAACCTGCTCATACTCTTTATATTCTTGTTTTTTGCACAATATAGCAGGGCCCAAACCACCTTTCACAAATGCTATAATTATAACTGGGGCGATGCAGGCAATTATATACAGCAAACTTCAGACGGGGGCTATGTTATTGCAGCAAGCCACTGGGGAGAATATTTTGTGGTTAAAACAGATGCCAACGGAGATACGCTATGGAAAAAAACCTACGGCATAACCGGCAACCCTTACGCCTTAATACCAACCAACATTGAGCCAACAAGTGACGGAGGCTATATTATTGCGGGATACCCTATGTGGCAGGGTTATCCCTACCTGGTAAAAATAAATTCGGTAGGAGATACGCTATCGACCAAAATATTCACCTATACATGCGGAGTAAAAGAGGCCCTGCAAAGTTTAGACGGAGGATACCTTATTACAGGTGTTGCACGCGTGTGGTGCTCTCAGGGCGGAATACTTACCTACCTCATAAAAACAAATACAAACGGAGACACACTGTGGTCTAAATATTATTACAACTGCGTTGGTTATGGTAATGGAAGTGTTACAGCCGCCTTAACCGCCGACAGCGGTTATGTGCTAACCGGTTCGTCAGTTGTAAAAACAACTAAAAACGGTGATACTTTGTGGACACGCGCGTATGGTAACAACAGCATAAACGCCATTGAGCAAACAAGCGACGGAGGATATATAATGGGAACTTCTGTAAATAACGGTTCGTATGATTTTGCCGTTATAAAAACAAATGCCCTGGGCGATACACTGTGGACAAAAAGTTACGGAGACACAAAAGATGAAATATTAAAATTTGTTAGTCAGACAAGTGATGGCGGCTATATTTTTGCAGGCACCACAAAAAGTGTTGCAGGTGATAGCACGGATATTTACATTGTAAAAACAAATATTGCGGGCGATACACTTTGGACAAAAGTTTACGGCGAGCCCGGCGTGGATGATATTTACTCGATTAAACAAACTGCCGATAAAGGTTTTATTATTTCGGCGCACGCTTATTTTGCAGGAAATTTTTACATTATTAAAACCGATTCCATGGGTAACAGTCTTGGTTGCCACGAAAAGCGCATAAACACTTCGGTAAATTTTGCGCCTTGTACCGCAAATAACCAGGTTATTGCAACGGGGAATTTACGGGCAGAGGCATCAACAGTTAATTCGCATACAGGCAATTCGTTCTTGAATGCTTATGATGCCTGTACTATTAATGTAAACGTAATAAAAGAAATTAATTCCGCTGCTGCGCCATCTGTTTTTCCAAACCCGGCTACAAATACTATTACTCTTAAATACGTTTCAGAAATTGGATTAATTTCAATTTACAATTCAATGAACCAAATTGTACTGCAAACAAAAAGTAAAACTACCACAGCAGAGATTGACATTAGTCATTTAGCCGCCGGCATATATGTTCTTTCTGCTTCGGGGTTTTACACCAGGTTGATTAAAGAATAACCTTCTTTGTCTTTTGAAGATTACCTGTTGTACATTTAGTTTTATCCCAATCCTTCGTCGGGAATAATTAACCTGGCGCGGACCCCTACGCTATACAATACTCCGGGAGAAAAACTGATGAAAATAAAATCTTCCGTAGCCGATTTATCTCAATTTCCCGGGGTATTTATTTTTTGAAGACAAAAAAAATGATTGTTCTTTTTTTTGTAAACTTGTGCTCAACTAAAAAAATGTTTTATGGAATTTAATTTTTCTGAGAACTACGTATTGGAAAACGAGCATGTTTTGCTTCGTCCCTTAGAGTCGGACGACATTGCAAACCTTTTACATTTCTCGTTAAACGAAACCGATATCTGGAAATATTCTTTGGTACAGCCCATTGGAGAAGAAGGATTAAAAAATTATATTAAAAGCGCTTTAAAAGAGCGCGAAGAAAAAAAAGAATACCCTTTTATTGTTTTTGACAAGCGAACAAAAAAATACGCGGGCAGCACACGTTTTTACGATATACAATTGCTTTTTCGTACACTGCAGTTAGGTTATACCTGGTATGGCAAAGAATTTCAGGGCACGGGGCTTAACAAGCATTGCAAATATTTACTTCTCCATTTTGCTTTCGAAAAAATAAATATGTTACGTGTAGAATTCAGGGCTGACAATGATAACGCCCGCAGCGTAGCCGCCATGAAAAGCATTGGCTGTATGGTTGAAGGAGTGCTTCGGCAAAACGTTCCTACAGCCACAGGAGGAAGAAGAAACAGCATTGTGCTAAGTATTCTGCAAGACGAATGGTTTAATTCGGTAAAAGAGAACCTTGCTTTAAAACTAAAATAATCTTACTCTTTATGAAATAAAAAAACCGCCACATTGCTGCGGCGGTTTCTCTCTATATTTTATTTCTATGTTATTCTTTAATCATCCTTACCTGTGTTGCGTTCACTCCATCGCTAACCCTTATAATATACATTCCGGGTTTAGCATTTAAAAAGTATAATTCATTGCTGCCTTCGGTAACTTTTCCTTCGTAAATACTTTCACCAAGTAAATTCATTACAACTATTTTTGCATCTGTATTTACCTGTAAAAATACGTGGCCGTCGTTAGGATTAGGATATACAGAAAGTGCTATTCCGCCCTCCATCATTTTATTTTCATTCGTATTAGCTATTCTTGCTTCATTAGCAAGCGGGTCACCCATTAAAGTAGCGCCGGTTGTTACCAAACAGCCTGAACTGTAAGAAAACCAGTTACCACCAACCGAAGCGGCTACCTTAACATTATATGCTCTTGAGAAAGAAATGCCCGGCACCCAAATCATTTGAAAATTATTTAAATAATTTCCACGCGTGTAAATATAAATATTACCGTTTGTTTGATCGGTTAACTGATAACGGTAATTATCTGCACCAGTAACAATGTTGCAATAAAGTGTCTGCGAAGTAGTTGCTTCAACAATATTACAGTAAGGTGCCTGAAGTTGCGTGCTTGGTGCAGCGGGTGTTGTAACCAGGCAAGCTGTGCCGTAACTTCCCCAGGCAGTTCCTAAGTAAGCCGCAACGCGAATATTATAAGTTCTTGCATAGGTGGTAGTAACTAACCAGTCTAACTGAAAATTTGTAAGGTAATTGCCGCGCGTATAATAAACAACACGGCCATTACTCTGGTCGGTAACTTCGTACATATAATTGGTGGCGCTGGTCACTGAATTGCAGCTTAACGACTGATTAAAAGTTGCCAAAGTAATTCCACAAGAACCTGCGGCTAACTGAGTAGTTGGAAAAGCAGGAGTAGTTACAGTACAGGCAGAGCCATAAGCAAGAGTTACCCCACCTACAACCGCAGCCACTTTAATGCTATATGTTTTAGCATAGCCGACCGACGAGACCCAATCCATCCTGAAATCACTAGCATTACCATTACGCAGATACGTATAAACATTTCCATTAGAAATATCTGTTAGTTGATACCAATAACCCTGTGCGCCTATAACCTGATCGCACCATAAAGTTTGGTTTATGGCTGCTTCTGTTATACCGCAGGAACCATAATATAATTTAGTGGTAGGTGCCGCCGGGGTTGTTACATTGCACGCTGTGCCATAAGCGCTCCATATGCCCCCAACTTGCACTTTAACGCGTATACTATAAGTTTTTGCATATTGTATAGAAGAAATCCAGGCCATCTGAAAATCGCTCGCGTTTATAGTGCGTGTATAAAAATAAATATTGCCGTTAGAAATATCCGTCACCTCGTACATATATTGCTGCGCATTTGCAACTTGATCGCACCAGAGAGTGGTAGTCAAGGCAGCTTCAGTTATACCGCACGAACCATAATACAATTTAGTAGGCCCAACCGCGGGATTAACAGTTATGGTAAAAGTTTTAGTGCCGCTGCACGTTCCGCTTGTGCCGGTAACAGTGTATACAGTTGTTACCGTTGGACTGGCAGTTACTATACTGCCAGAAGTTGCACTCAATCCGGTTGCCGGCGTCCAACTATAAGTTGTGCCTCCTGAAGCAGTTAATACTGTGTTACCACCCGAAGTAATAGTCATTGTACCACTTACATTTACAGTTGGTGTTGCATTAACTGTAATATAAGATAATTGAGTCATAGTATTACTGCCACTACCGTTTGTTGCCTGAAGCGAAACAGAATAAGTTCCCGCTGCGGTGTAAGTTATAACCGGATTTTGCGAACCAGAAGTTGCAGGATTTCCTCCCTGAAATGTCCAGCTCCACGATGTAGGTGTATTGGTACTTAAATCTGTAAAAGCAACCGTGCTACCTGTACAAAGCGTAGTTGGTGTGCCCGAAAAATTTGCAACAGGCGGACTACCTGCAGCCGGAGTAATTGTTAAACCATAATCTTCTGCCTGGCCGTACGCCGGATTAAAGCAAGCTGATGTAATTGTGCTTGTGAAATAATCTGCCAACACACGCATGCGCAGCAATGTATTTGTGAGAGGAGGTGATGCGGGAATTGCAATTGTGCCGGCATGCGTTGTCATTACATTATCCGAGGAAAAAACTAATTCGCCTGCATCTGCAAAATCGCCGTCATTATTATAATCAATATAAACTCTTACATCATGGTTGTAACTGGTTCCGGTATTTACAGTAACTGTAGGAGATGTTCCGGCAGTTACAGTTGTTTGAAAATAACACGTTCTGTCAACATAGCCGCCGTCGGCAAACGTAGTTCCTGAGTTTACATCAATACCGCTAAAAGTAAAACCATAAACGCCTATCGCAAAATTTCCTGCGTTTTGCACAACAGGTATACAGGCAGACAAAGGAAGTGAGCCACTTGGCGCAGATGAAGCAAGTGAATTTATAAGCGAACCTCGCGAAGCCAAAATTGCAGCGCGCATTCTGTTTTTTTGATCAGATGTAAATTGTGTTTTACAAGCATCGCTCGAATAATCCATAAAATTATGAACGAAGAGTGCGTTTGAAGAACCTCCGTCGCATGCATTTGTACCGGCAGCATTACAAGTACTCATACTTCTTTGGTGTGGTGGAGTATCGGGGCAACAATCTCCTGCTCCGCTTCCGCATCCTGCTGCAACCGGACATTGGTCCGGCGTTCCGTCTAAGTTTGCATCGTCTCCTTCAAAAGTATGATATAAATTAAAGGCATGCCCCATTTCATGGTTGGATGTTGCATTTAAATTGGTATAGTTTTTAAGATTATATCCTAGGGTTCCGCCCGGATCATAACCAAAAGCATTGTATAACATAACAGCGCCATCAACATTTGATCCTGCACCCGGAAAATATGCGTAGCCTTGTACTCCGCCTCCGCCCATATTACCATCAATACCCGCAACTACCCAAATATTATAATAGGTAGAGCTTGGCCATTTACTAAGGGCCTTAATAGTAATTTCGTTTTGGGTTCCTGCACCGCCATTAGATGTTATTCCGTTAGTAGAATAATCGCTCACCCCTGCTCCGTTAACACGGTTAATACCGGTTGTAGCATTACAGCTTGGGTCTCTTTGTGCCAATGCAAACTGCACTTCAATATCAATTCCTGCATAAGGAGATTGGTTGCGGTAAGCCGCCGTAAGATTAGTAATAGCGCTTTGAATTTGCGCGGCCGAAATATTTGTGCCTACCCCAACTGCCTCACCAAGGTGAATAACATGCACCACTACCGGAATTGTATACACCGTTGCCTGCACAGTGTTTGGGTTAGTAATTTTACTTTGCTTTTGGCTTGCAATAATAGCTTGAATCTTTTGCTCGTTGGCCAAAACTTTTGCCCTATATATTGGATCGGTTTGCATTAAGCGGTTATGAATAATTGCCGAGCTGCACTGCTCGCCCTGTTGAAGGTTTGAATTAATTTTGTTACCGGAAGTTTGAGCGTTTGAGTTTAAAACCCAAGCGCCAAACAAAATCAGTAAAATAATGGAGTAGTAATTTTTTTTCATGCAGGGTTTTTTATTTGTTTTGTTACAACTTAGATACAACCAAATATACGAAACAAGTTAAAGCAATGCAAGTATAGCACTAAACATTCGGTTAACATAGGTAATCAATAGGTGAAAATTGATCTTACTCTATTAAATTTGGAAAAAACAAGCGGATAAATTGGGTTAATATTCTTTATCTCTTCAGTTTTAAACGAAGCGAAATCGGCGGGCGACGTGCTCGGCATGGATTTAATTTTGCTGAATGAAGTCGTTGTTTACAATGCTTCTCACCTTATAGGATTCTTTTATGTATTTAAGATGATGCAATTAAAAATGTAACATTTACAAAAAGCAGAATAGGACTAATTGCACCGCATATTACGATGCAGGACCTGATAAAAAAGATACGTCTTATTTTATTCTTTCATAATCTGGTAATACCTACCGGCTATACTAACTGTGTAAACTCCCGCAGGTAATTTAGTTATGTCTATATCCGTTTTTTTTGAGTAGATATTTAATTGAGAAACAATTACACCTAACGCATCGTAAATAATTACGGGTACACGTTTGCCCGATGATTGAATGGTTAATACATTACTTGCCGGATTAGGATAAATAAAAACATCTTCTGCTCCGAAAAAAGTATTTACTCCTACCGTGCATGTAACATTTATTACCTGTGCTGTATTATTTACGCAACCATTATTATCTGTACCCAAAACCGAATACGTAGTTGTAACGTTAGGCGAAACAAAAACGGATGCGGTATTTACACTCCCGGCATTTGCGCTCCATGTATAGGTATTTGCACCCGATACTGTAAGCAGTGTTGAATCGCCTGCGCAAATTGAATCTGCGCCGGCAATAATACTAACCGGAGGCATGGTATAAACGTAAACATCATAAGTACCTATATTATTACACCCGTTGGTATCGGTTCCTGTTACATTGTAAGAGGTAAAGACAGTTGGACTAACAACTACCGAATCGGTTATTGCATTACCGGTGTTGCTGCTCCAGACATAAGTACTTGCACCTCCTGCGTAAAGAGTTGTTGATGTGCCTGCACAAATTGTATCATTACCGGTTACCGTAACGGTAGGATTAAACTGAGTAACCAAAACTATATTTGTATCGTTTGTGCCGCCAATATCAGTACTTACAACAGTATAAGTTCCCGGCATATTAACAAGAACACTTTGCGCTGTAGCTAAACTTATAATTCCCGGGCCACTCCAATTGTACAAATTGTATCCCTCCATGGCTGTGAGTAAAACATTGGCGCCGGTACATAACAAATAGTTTGTAGGATAAAATACTTGGTTTCCGCAAAGAATATCCACGTAGGCGTATCCAAAATGAGCGCCTTGGTCACAACCGGCGGCGGTAAATTTGATTTTTAAATTTTGTCCGATATAGGTCGACAAATTTAATACTGTGTTCTTCCAGGGTTGATATTTTGAATAAGAATCATAAATTGACTGCTGGAAACCCGTTGGTGTTACGCTGGCTGTTATTTGTATACTGTATGAAAGAGACGGAATAATATTATTATTGGCATCAATAATTTCAGCTTTAAAATATGCCTGTTCTCCATAAGGATGCAAACCATCCTGTAAAACAATTGCGGTTTTATAAGTAAATAAATAATTAGTAGAATCAACCCTGAAACCTTGTTCAATTGTTTCGCCACCGTTTCCAACATTAATGTTTGGTCCGCCCAGCATAGCCGAATATATTCCGTTACCTGGAGCTAATGTGTTAAACCCTCCATAAATATCGGTTCCGGCACCTGCAATATTGTGATAGCCGTCTGAATTGAAATTTGCAGGATATATTCCGTAGCCGGTTATTGTAAGAGGTTGTGATGAAGACCAATTAAACCCAATTTGCCCGGCCCAATCAGAAAAACTTCCGGATTCAAATCCTAAATTATTGCAAACCGAATTTGAACAATTTATAACCTGCACTTTAATTGTGTCTGAGTTTATGCAAGTACCTGTAGTGCCTGTTACTGTATAAATGGTTGCTATTGTCGGTGAAATTTTAACTACCGGAGAAGTTGATAAAACAGGTGTCCAGCTATAAGATGTACAACCACTTGCCAATAAAAAAGCGCTATCACCTAAACACATAGTGTATGGTCCTATTAAAGCAAGTGAATTAAGAACAGTAACGGTTACTGTGCCAACATAGCTCATGCATGTTCCTACTGTTCCGCTAACAGAATAAACAGTTGTTGTGGCGGGTTTTACAGTTACAGTTTTAGTGTTCGCATTATTAAGATTTGAACTCCACGTATAGGTTGTTGTACCTAAAGCGGTAAGCACAGTACTGTCGCCAAAACATATCAATGAGTCGCCGCTGATAACAGAAACAGGATTCGGAATTACATGAACCGTGATAGTGTCAGAATGCGGACAATATCCGGTTAAAACAGATGTTAAAGTATATATTGTAGTTGTGGATGGAGCAACTGAAACAGAATAAGTGTGTAAATTTCCGGGAGCCCAAGTATATGAGTAAGAACAACACGAAGGGCCGGATAAAACAGTAGATTGACCTGAACATATATAGGCATTTCCGTTAATTGAAAATGTTGTTCCTGCCCTTGACGCACTCAAAGTATAATCCGTACTAACCACAGGAGACACTCTTACTGTATCTGTATTTACACTTCCCGCATTGGCGCTCCACGTGTATGAAGTTGCACCGGAGCCGGTTAATAATACAGATGTACCCGGACAAATAGTTGTAGCAGATGGAACTAGAATCAAATCCGGATTTACTGTAATTTGAATTATTTTGGAAGATATGCATCCGCCTGATGTACCTGTTACAGTATAGACAATAGTTGTTGTTGGAGTAAGAATGACCGTACTTGTAGTTGCGCTACCGGCATTTGCGCTCCAAGTATAAGTTGTGGCTCCGTTTGCGGTAAGTGTAAGCGAATTTCCTGCGCAAACTGAAGATGGCCCGGTAAAAGTAATAACCGGATTTACAACAACTGTAACATTTGCTGAATCAACGCAGCCGTTACCGGTAACTAAAACGGAATAGTTTGTTGAGGTAGCCGGGCTTATCGTTACAGATTGCGAATTTCCTCCGCCCGAATTTGCGCTCCATGTATAAGTTGAAGCTCCATTTATAGTTAAATTAGTTGATGTGCCCCCACAAATATTTGTGGTACCTGTGATAAAAGGAGAAATCGGTGTACGGCAATAAGAAACTTTACGAATTCTGTGATCATAATATTCGCTAATGTAAAAATCCCCGTATTGATCAACGCTAACACCCAAAACATTTAACTTTGCCTGATTAGCATACCAACCGTCGCCCGAATAACCGCCAACCCCTGTTCCTGCAACGGTATTAATAATGCCGTTTGTATCAATCATTCTTACTCGATGATTATTATAATCAGTAGTAAATACGTGGCCTGCAAAATCTACAGCCAAACCCCACAAACCATATATAGAAAATACAGCCGAAGTTGCCGGCCCTCCATCTCCTGCATAACCCGTTAATCCATTACCGGCAATAGTATTTATTATACCCGAAGTATCGATTTTACGAATACGGTTATTACCTGCGTCGGCAAGGTAAATAGCACCCAAAGTGTCAATAGCAAGGCCGTAAGGATTATTTAATTGCGCCAAAATTGCCGGCCCTGTATCACCACTAAATCCGGAAGCGCCGGAGCCGGCAATGGTGGTAATTATTCCTGATGTATCAATCTTACGTATAACATTATTGCCCGCATCACTTACATACATGTTTCTGTTTTTATCAATACAAATTCCAAACGGACTCATAAACCCTACGGATGTGGCAGGCAAACCATCACCGGGATATATTTGTGTGCCGTTTCCTGCATAAGTTGTTATAATTCCTGCCGCGTTTATTTTTCTTACTCTTTTGTTTGTGGCATCAAGAATAAATAAGTTGCCAAGGTTATCTAAAGCTAAAAAATTAGGGTCATGTATTTCTGCATTTACTGCCGGCCCCCCATCTCCCGAAAATCCTCCTACAGCATTACCCGCAACCGTAGTTATTATCCCCGCGTTATCTACTTTTCTTATACGGTTATTACCTGCATCCACAATAAATAAATTTCCCTGTTTGTCAGAAATAGTTGAACGGGGCGCAGAAATTTTAGCCAATTTGGCAAGGCCACCATCACCGGCCCAACCCGAAACGCCTGACCCGGCTATAGTTGCAATAATTTGCGTTTTTCCGGAAAAATAAAATAAAAAGGAAAAAAAATATAACAACCTATATCGCATTTCTATCTATTGAATTATTTATACAATATTAAAAAAATAAAGATACTTAACCAAACAGATTTACAGCCAAATTAAGGCTTTCTTGACTTATCTTTGACTTCCATATAAAATGAATTTTTCGTTTTTAAAGCATATTTTGATTTTGTTAATGGTCTTTGCTTTTGCAGAACTCAATTCGCAAAATTATTCCATCAGCGGAATCATCAAAGAAAAGAAAACCGGCGAACTGGCCATTGGCGCCACCATTTATATTAAAGAGTTAAAAAAAGGAACCACTACAAACAACTACGGCTTCTTCTCTATCACTCTTCCAAAAGGCAATTACTCGCTTATATGTATGTACCTTGGGTATAATACGTATAGCGATAGTGTTGTACTTGATAAAAATCAAACCCTTGATATTTCGCTTTCTCAATTAGGTGGCGACTTGCAGGAAATAGTTGTTAGCGGTGAGCGGCCCGACCAAAACATCAAGAGCTCGCAAATGGGTACCGTTACTTTGGATATAAAGCAAATTAAATCGCTGCCAGCTTTTATGGGCGAAGTAGATATTTTAAAAACCATTCAGCTTTTGCCGGGAGTAAAATCGGCAGGCGACGGGCAAACCGGTTTTTATGTGCGCGGGGGCGGGCCCGATCAAAATTTAATTTTACTGGATGAAGCCGTTGTGTATAACGCTTCGCACTTAATGGGTTTCTTTTCGGTGTTTAATGGTGATGCAATCAAAAACGTAACGCTCACAAAAGGAGGAATGCCTGCGCAATACGGAGGAAGATTATCTTCTGTACTTGACATTACCATGAAAGACGGAAACAATAAAAACTTTCAGGTGGACGGCGGCATTGGATTAATTGCTTCGCGAATAACTGTGCAAGGGCCAATTAAAAAAGATACCAGCTCGTTTATAGTTTCTGCACGCCGCACGTATATAGATGTAATTACAAAACCCATTTTTAAAAATACCGAGTTTGCAGGTACCTCCTATTATTTTTACGACCTCGATACAAAATTTAATTACCGCATAAATAATAAAAACTCATTGTACTTAAGCGGATATTTTGGAAGAGATATTTTTCAGTTTAAAGACAAAAGCTCGGGCTTTGGCGTGCAAACCGAGTGGGGAAATGCAACCGCATCATTACGGTGGAGTCATATTTTTAACTCTAAACTTTTTGTAAACTCTGCATTAATTTATTCGTACTACAATTTTTCGTTTACCGCCCTGCAGGATAATTTTGAATTTAAAATATTTTCGGGCATACGCGACCATAATGCGAAAGTTGATTTTAGCTGGTATCCTAATGCAAGACACAGCATAAAATTCGGAGCCAATTATGTGTTTCACATTTTCATTCCAACAAACGTATCGGCGCGCGCAGGCGAAACACAATTTGATTTGGGAAATGTGGTTAAATTATATAGTCACGAAGGCCACGTATATGCCGGCGATGATTGGGATATTACCGATCGTCTTCGCTTAAACGCCGGTGCGCGCATGAGTTACTTTGTGCACGTGGGCCCGTTTACGCGTTTTGTAAAAGACCAGTTTTTAAAAACTACCGATACTGTTGTTTACAGCGCCGGAAAAAAAATTACCGATTACAATGGCTTTGAGCCGCGACTTTCTTTGCGTTTTGAGTTAACAAAAACAACTTCCTTAAAAGCCAGCTACACTAAAAATTATCAGTACATACATCTTGCTTCTATCTCTTCGGTTTCGTTGCCAACAGATGTGTGGATGCCCAGCACCGATTTAATTAAACCGCAAATTGGCAATCAATACGCGCTTGGGATATTTAAAAACTTTAAACAAAACATGTTCGAAACTTCTATCGAAACTTATTATAAGGACATGAAAAATTTAATTGAGTATAAGGAAGGTTCGCAGCCGCAGGATAATGTAAAAGATAATCCGGATAACTCTTTTACATTTGGAAAAGGACAGGCTTACGGTGCCGAGTTTTTTATTAAAAAGCGTGAAGGAAAATTTACAGGGTGGATTGGTTATACTTTATCATGGACCACCCGCACTTTTGCAGAAATTAATGGCGGTAAAACATATTTTGCTAAATACGACAGAAGACATGATATTTCGATAGTAACTGCTTACGAACTAACGCCGCGTTGGAATTTTTCGGCCGTATGGGTGTTTAACACAGGCAACCGCGGCACATTGCCAAACTCGTTGTATTATTTTGAACAATCGGTAAATGTAAATTATGGAGGCAGAAATGCCTATCAATTTCAGCCGTATAGTCGTTTGGATGTTTCTGCCACATTTACACCCGACAGAAACAAGCAACTTGAAAAAAGAAGAAAACGCATCGAGAAAAGATACCTGCGTAAAGGAAAAGATTTTTCTACTATTGTTTTACCCAAGGGTTATGCAAAGAATTTTTCGCAGAGCTGGACCTTTAGTGTGTTTAATGCCTACAATAGGCATAACCCTTATTTTATTTATTTTGATACGCAGGGAAGCATTTTGAAAGGAGATTTTAAGGTGCAGGCTAAACAGGTTTCGCTGTTTCCGGTACTGCCAAGTGTAACATGGAATTTTAAATTTTGAAAATGAAAAAACATATTTTAACACCGTCATTGCGAGGAGGCCCAGGCCGACGAAGCAATCTCACCCTACTTAGTTTATTACTTTTAGTAGCCCTAACCTCCTGCAAAAAAAATATTGATGTAAAAATACCCGACTACGTGCAAAAACTGGTTGTGCAGGGAAGCATTGAAACGGGTTTGAACCCCGAAGTTTATTTAAGCTACACTGTTCCCTACTTCGGTAATCATACCTGTAGCCTTTCTGATTTTGCTGTTAAAGGCGCGCTTATTACTATTACCGACGGAAGCACCACCGATACATTAAAAGAAGTTATACCGGGCCTGGGTTATTATTACAAAGCAAATACCATGGTTGGTGTGGTTGGTAATACATATAATCTTACTATTTTATTGAATGGAAAAACATACACGTCTCATACAACCATTTATCCGGTTGTAAAACTCGATACACTTTGGTTTAAAGTTGTAAGAGATGATTCGCTTGGTTATATTTACACGCACTTTACAGAGCCTGCTGCACCCGGCAACCAATACCGCTGGTTTGGAAAACGCATTGGAAAGGATCAGAGTTTTATTGCTCCGCTTGGTTCTTCGTTTGATGATAAATTTATAAACGGAAAATCTTTTGATTTTGCTTACGACCGCGGAGTTATCCAAAACTCAAACGCCACCGACGACAACAATAGCGTAAAAGGTTTTTTTGTGAAGGGCGATAATGTAATTGTAAAATTTTGCGCCATTGGCTATGACGAGTTTCGTTTTTTCCGTTCGTACGATGCAAACATAATCAGCAACGGAAATCCATTTGCTGCCCCAAGCAATTTAGAAAACAACATAAAAGGCGAAAACGTATTGGGCGTTTGGTGCGGATACAGTCCGTTTATTGATACGGTGCTTTGTAAGTAAGGGTTGGGGCTACAAGAAATTGGCGATTTCGAAGCACAAAACTGTCCGCCATAACTAAACTTGATACTGAGACCAAAGCTTTAATCAACCACTTAACCGCTCTTTTTTTTGTAGGTGCTGTTATATGCGGTTTTTCTTTTCAGTCTATTTTGCAATGTCGCTATTTTCTTGTCTGTTTTTATACTTCTCTCTGGCTTTTACTTTCCAAGGTGCGTCGATTTCCCAGTCGCCAGCCATGATACAACCATAGGGCATAATTTCATCAACAACCTCTCCAAGTCCAAATTCAATCATTTGTCTTTTTACCATTTCAGCATTTTTGTAAGCAGAAGGTAATTCAGAAATATCAATATGTTTTGAGAAAAATCTCACATCCAATCCTTTCGTTTCATCTGCAAATATTTCATCAATGGTTTTGCCAACCATGTTTCTTTTGTGTTGCCCTCTACTTATATTTCTACCTGCTCCGTGTGGTGCAAATCCCAAGTTATTTTCAGTCGTATTGCCTTTTACAATCAGTACCGGTTCGCTCATATTTAAAGGAATTAAACGCAATCCATTTTTGCTATCAGGCACAAACTTATCATCCAATGGTGTTGCTCCCTTGGCGTGGTAAAATAAATCACCATCTTTAAAAACAAAATTATGTTCATTCCAAAATCTATCCTTTGGAGTTTCATTTAATTTTTCAGCAGTTGCATTATGAATAGTTGTATGGTTCAGTTTTGTCCACTCCCTCACAAGTTGCAACGCTTCCCAATAGTTTTTCCCTTCAATAGTTTCAAATGGTATCCAAGCATTTTTAGAATTTGTTTTTGGTGATAATTCTTTTCTAAAATACTCAGCCAATTCCATACCTTTTTTGTAAAGGTTCGCACCTAGTCCACGGCTTCCGTGATGTGTTACCATCATTGTTTCACCTGTCTTTTTTGAAATCCCCACAAATAAGAAATGGTTTCCATCGCCTTGCGTTGCCAAATGGTTTTTAGCAAAGTTCATACTCTTTTCAGTTTTCAAATATTCATTCGCTAAAAGTTTGTCTTCAAATTCTTTTGGCAGTTCTGAATATTCATCCCTTCCACCACCGCCAAAGTGAGTAATTGAGTGTGCTGCATCCAAAACACTTTTAGGATTAGTATTTCCAAAATTTGTCATCATTACCGAACAACATATATCAGCCGAATGCCACGATGGATGAATAGCGTTCTTAGAAACAACAACACCGCCAACAGGTATTTGCATTTCGCCGGTAGGACAAGCATCGGGCATTACACAACCATTCACGATTGTAGGCGTTACCATTATCTGTTTCATTGTGGCAATTACCATTTCAACATTTGAGTTTTCTTCTTCATTTTCAGCTCTTATGTTTTTATAAAAGGCAATAGGTTCAGAATGTGGGTCAATATACTTAGGTCGAACTGACTCAATATAGCTTTTCAAACTGTCGCCACTTAGATTATTCTGGTTTGCGTAATCAATTACGTCCTTGAACCATTGACTTGGTTTGAAGCCTAAGTCTAATATGTCTTTTCCTGTTATCATTTTGTGATTTGCTATCTGTTTATTGTCTTTGGTTAGGGTCTGCTAAAATCCCAATAGCGTTCCACAGCTAAAATTTTTGCTGTGCTTTGGAACCAGCAACAAAAGTCACAATTGTCAATATGAAAAATAGAAGTATTTGTTGCATAAAAAAATTGTGCCTAACGTTCCGTTGTTTCACCTCTCGGCGTTAGGCGATGTTAAATAAAGGTAAGATAATTATCCAACACTAACAAAAAAAACCGCGCAAATCATAATCATCCGTGTTATCGGCGTTCTATTGCCGCTAAGCGCTTCACACTATCTTGTAAGTAACTCCCTCCTCCGCAATAAGCACATTCTCAAACACGGGCTGCGCCTCCTTTAAAAAGTCGGCGGTGCTGCCGTAGCGGGCCGAGAAGTGGCCCAGCAATAATTGCTTCGCTCCCGCCCTCTTTGCAATATCTGCAGCTTGCGCAGCCGTGGTGTGAAAAGTTTTTTTTGCGCGCTCTGCCTCCGCTTCTAAAAAAGTAGATTCATGATATAATAAATTTACTTCTTTTATATAGGGAATAATATTTTCGTCATGAATGGTATCCGAGCAATACGCAAAACTGCGAACCTCCGCCGGATCTTCTGTTAACTCCTTATTTAAAACAATATTCCCGTTTTCGTCTTCTGCATCTAAACCCATTTTTAAATTAGTGGCCTGCGATAAGGAAATTTTATGCTTTTGAATTTTTTCAATATTAATTTTTCGCAAACCAAGTTTTTCCTTAAACAAAAAGCCGGTACAGTTTATTCTATGGCTTAGCGGAAAAGAATAAATTTCCAGATTATTATCTTCAAATACTTTTTGTTGTTGCTTGGGATTGGTAAAAATATATTCCAACTCAAAACTTAAGCCCGTTTGCGAATGCTTGTTTTGCAAATCAATTATTTCTTTTAGCTCGGGTGGACAAATTAGCGTGACTTTTGTTTTACGGCCAAGCAAGTGCATAGTTTGCAAAAGCCCTGTTAGCCCAAAATAGTGGTCGCCGTGCAGATGCGAAATTAAAATACAGCCTATGCGTTGCAGCTTGATGCTGTTTTTTCGTAATTGTATTTGCGTGCCTTCGCCGCAATCAATTAAAAAAAAATGCCCCGCTGCATTTAGCAGCTGGGCACTTGGATTTCTTATTAATGATGGAGTTGCAGAGCCTGAACCTAAAACAGTAACTTCAAATAACTCCATATTATCGCGCAACCACCATACGGCGACATTGCTTTTGCTGGTTCATTTCTACTGTGTATAAATACACACCGTTTTCTAATTGCGATGCGTCAAAATCAAAACTATTATCGCCGCGCACTGTGCTTATTTCTTTATCGGCAACTTTTTGCCCTGCAATATTAAATACATTAAGTCTTGCTTTTCCGTCGCCGGCAGAAGTAAATTTAATGCTTGTATTATCTTTTACCGGGTTAGGGCTATTTTGCATAACAGCAAAACTAATATTTGCGTTGCTTGCAATGCCGGCAGCAGGAGCAATATTAATAACATAATATTTTATTACCTGAGTGCTTACAGCGATACCCGGAAACTCAGTCATATACGCTTTTAACGTAAAGGAAAGTGAATAAGAACCAACAGTGGTTGGAGTACCGCTAATAATCATGCAACTGGTATCGTTACCCGGAAATTTAAAGTTAGAAGGATTTCCTACTAAGGTAAGGCCCGGAGGCAAACCGTAATTTACGGGATTAGAGATATTAGTTTGCAAATCGATATGAGAGAAATGAAAAGTACTGGTTTGGCTGAAAATAGTTGCCATTGTATCGTAAGGAACTTTTACGGTAACGTTTTGCGTGTAGGGAGTACCAACTGTGCCGCTTACAAAATTAGTGGCGCTATCGGGCCATACGCCACCCCTATGAGTCATAATAAAATTATGGTCGTAGGTACATTGAGCTTTAATGTTTGAAAAAGATAAAGCCAGCACTAGTAATAAGTAGATTTTCTTCATGTGATTTAGTTTATTTAAGGGTAGTTCTATAAATTGATTTTAGCAAATGTATTCTATTTTCGTTTCAAATTAAAATTTTTTTTCGGAATTTTTTTCTATACTCCCATTTTTATTTTTTTCTATCCTATTTTTTACAGCGCAATTTGTTCATTTCTT
>JBBQRR010000035.1:0-40988 GCA_038214655.1 Bacteroidia bacterium
TGCAGAACAACGCTGCAAAATATAAGACAATACAATTTGGACTTTTAAAGTCCATTGTTAAAAAAGGAGACGGAAAATCTTGTGCGACAGCTTGGCCAGTAATTCAAATTACAGAAGAATATTTTGTGCTTGAAATGGTTGGAGCAAAATTACAAAAACAAAGTATTGACAATGAAGGTGGACTATGCGACAAAATGGACGTTAAAGTTGACGGTAACAAAAAGACATACTACTTTGAGACAAGCAAAGTTTTTGCAGGATATAAAAAAATGGGTTTAAAGTAGTGTTCTAGCTGTAAGCTCCCCCGAATTGAACTATTCAAAAGTAGAATTTTAAATGATTTGTGATAAGGTATGCCTTAGCGGTTATAAAACGGCGCACACTTCTTGCCTCGCGTATTTTTCGTTACAAAAAACTAAAGTTTAGTTTCGCTTAAAAAAGTTGACTCGTCAATATAACCAAGGTGCTTCCAAACTAATTTTCCGTTAAGGTATAATTCTAAAACAGGTATACCGCTGATTCCTTTTTCCTGCAAAAGAGATTTATTTAAGTCGGCATCTACTTTTACCAGAGTAAGTTTATCTTTTTTCTCTTCAGAAATTTTATGCAGCATGGGTAACATTTTTTGGCAAGGGCCGCACCATTTAGCTGTAAAATCGGCAAGCACATATTTATCTTTTTCGCCGGTAACCAATTTCGTATACTCTGCAAGGCTCATCCCTGTTGCCGGTTTATCAAGCGCACTTTGAGGAGACACCACAGGTTTATTGGCAGCGTTCCACTTTAGCATACCGCCTTGCATATTATAAACAGTGGTAAAGCCCGTTTTTTGCATTTGCTCTGCAGCACCGGCACTTCGTCCGCCACCCAAACAATATACCATTGTGGTTTTACTTTTATCAAGCTTTTCAATTTGCGTGGCAAAATCATCTGCCTTATAATTAATATTTACGGCGCCCTTTACATGCCCCTCATTGTACTCTTCGGGCGTACGCACATCAACCAGTTGAACGTTTTTATTTTCGCCCAGTTTTTTCTGAAAATCATCTACCGAAATGGTTTCATTCACAATTTTCGCCGTTTCTTTTACGGGTTCTTTATTTTTTGATTTGTTTTGGGCCGAAGCTTCGTACATGGCAAAAATCAACAGGCTTGCTAAAAATATTTTTTTCATAGTATAAAGTTACGCAATTTACTAATGCAATCAAAACAACAACCTGAACTGCGGTATAAAGAAGAATTTTAACTGGTAATCGGTAACAATTTTCTTTTGCGTGGGGTCATAAACCTGTTGGAAGATATTATCGTGGCGGGTTACATTTTGAAAATCACAATTTAATTCCATCGTTACTTTTTTCATATTGTAACGATAGCTTGGCTTAATGTCTAATCTGAAATAAGCAGGATATTGATTTGCATATGCCTGGGTATAATCGCGCACTTCTTCGCCCGCCACTTGCGAAGCAGCAACATTAATTGTGGTATAATGCTTTCCTCCCGCGTAAGTCAATTTCATATCTAAAGAAACGGTATGCCTGCTGTTAATTTTAAATTCTTTGCCGCCCAGTAAATTAAAAACATAATTACCATTAAAGGCGGTGTTGCGTTTCATATTATCGCTTCCATAATAATACGACTGAAACAAAGAAGTGGTAAATAAATAATAATATCCCTTAGAATAGAATTTCTCCAACGTAAATTCCACTCCGTAATTTTCGCCCGTGCCTTTATTTACCAAACTATCTACATTCGGGCTTTCAAAGTTTGCACCTAAATTTAAAACAGAAAAAGCAGGCTGCGAATTTTTTACGGGAACATTATATAAATACTGATAATAAGCCTCTGCTTTTATGCGGGCACTCTTTCCAATATTTACATCGTAAGCAATTACTCCGTGCGCACTTTTGGTTAATCCCAAATTTAAATTTGTTTTATCACTTTGCTGCGTAACCGGATTATAACTTGAAGAAAAATAAATATACATAGGCTGCACCTGGCTGTGCAGGCCGGCGCCCAAACTTACAGATTGCCTTTGTGTAAAACTCCAGCGAAGTCCGGCCCGCGGCTCGGGATTAAACGTATTATTCAATAAAAAATGTACATAGCGGAAACCTGTATTCAGCGTGAGTTTATCCGTAAATTTATGTTGCCAGTTTATAAATGCCTGGACCAATACCGCGCTTCCGTTAAAACTACGAAGTACATGGTAAGGCAAAGTATCGCGTTCGCTTTTGGTGCTATCGGCCAACTTGGTTACAAAATCATCCAGATAAATACCGGTGGTTATAAAATTCCTGGCATTAAACTTTTTATTGTAAACAAAGTTCGCAGAATATTTTACCGTAGAAGTTGTGCTATGATAATTGGGAACCGTTTTACCTGTAGGAACTCCTGTGCTATCAAACAAAACATTATCGGCAATAATACCGTTGTATTGTCCCGACACGCCTAGGTTGGTGCGCAAATACGAACTGGAATTTAAAATATACGTATGATTAATGCCGGCCACGCCTACATTAGATCGGAAATAAGTATCAATGCCCTTATAGCCAAAGATATCGGCTTTTTTATCGCGATCCTTATCAAGCAAAGCCACATAACTTAGGCCGCCTATACCGTAAAAAGTAAATTTACCAGCCTTTGCGGTTGGCACGGTTATGTTTACAGTTAAATCCTGATATTGCGGCACGGCGGCACCTGCGCCGAAACTAATTCCAAGTGCTTTAAAAATTTGCAGGGTCGAATACCGATAATCAATTAAGAAAGACGCGCTTTTCTTTTTGGATAAAGGGCCTTCGGCAGCCAATTCAAAACCATTAAAACCAAACTGCGTTAAAAATTCATGCTTTTCATTATTACCTGCGCGCATTTTTAAATCGAATACGCCGGCAATGGCATTTCCGTAATCGGCCGGAAAAGCGGAGGTAAGAAAATCAGAATTATCCAATGTATTATTATTTAAAATACTTACAGGGCCACCGGTAGAGCCCATAGAGCCAAAGTGATTTGGATTGGGAATATCCATGCCGTTTAAGCGCCACAAAACCCCTAAGGGAGAATTACCTCGTATAATAATATCGTTTCTTGAATCATTGGCCCCACTTACACCTGCAAAGTTTGCGGCCATACGCGCGGGGTCGTTACGGCTACCTGCGTAACGCGAAGTTTCTTCAATGGTAAAACCGCGCGAACTAACAGTTGTATTTTTATTATTGGTTTTGGTTTTATCAGTCTCAGCAATAACTACAATCTCCTGCCCCTCTATCACACTTTCTTCCAACTCGGCCGATAAAACAATTTCTTTTCCCGACGTAAGATTAACTGTGTAAACACGTTCTTTATAACTGAGTAATGAAATTTTTATTTGTCGGCGCCCTATATCTACTTTTTCTATTCTAAATTTTCCATTCTCATCACTCAAAGCATTTTTTCCTTCAACTGCCAAAACTTGTATTACGGCTCCGTATAGCGGACTTTGCGTTTGCTTGTCCACCACCGTACCACGAATTGTTTGTGTTAATTCCTGAGCACGCAAAAAGAATACCGTAAAAATAAACAATATGGTAAGCACCTTTTTCACAAATCATTCGGCTATTAAGACACAAACTTGACCAATTTTTATCAATTAATTCGTGTAATTCGTGTCAAAATTACGCAACATAAGCAATCAAAACCCATCTTTCAGTAAATAATCAACAAAACGCCCAAGTTTCACTTATTCTTCTATTTTTGTCAATCACAAACACATGCAAAAAACGTTGTTCTATAAGGGCATCACCGCACTTCTATTATCCCTAATAGGGTTTAGCGGCTATTCGCAAAAAAAAGATAGTGTTAAAACAACACCGCCAATAGCAAAAGACGATATTTTGCAAAGTAAAAAAAGAAAATTCCTGTATTTTGTATCTAACCGCGTAAGTGAAGACGACAAATACGATATGTTTAAATTTATTCCGTCAGACAGAGAGCCAAGCGTTATCATTATACGCGGCCATGCCGATGTGATTGACAACCCAACGCAAAAAAAAGTTAAAATAACCGTATCTAACATTACCAATAACGAAGTGGTGGGTATTTACAATACAAACTCGTATACCGGCAATTATCTGATGGTTTTGGTGCCTAACGTAAAATATTTATTTAAAGTTGAGAGCGAAGGCTACGAGGTAACAAAACAAGTTGTAGAAGTGCCGATGAAATTTGATTATGAAGTAGGCAAGCAGGAAATTAAAATAAAAAGAAACGAGCAAAGAAAATCGGTTTTAAACATCGCCAACTTTTTTACGGATGATACTGAAAAGATTTTTATTCTTAAAACAAGTGCCGACTCCACAAAAAAAGAAGCAGAGAATGCCGGCTATACAGATACAGACGCAAAAACTTCGGCAAAAAAAGATGAAAAGGCCTACTCTACCGTAGATGAATTGGTGAAGAAGCAGCTGGAGGAAGAAAAAAAGAAACCCGCCGAAGCCTTAAAAGCTTTCAAAAATAAAGATTACCAAACTGCTTTACCGCTGTACGCTGCGCTATCAAAAAATGACCCGGGCGATCCATTTCTGAATTATTATTACGGAATTTGTCTTGTAAAAAGTACTCGTAACAAGGGCAAGGCTATAACTTGTTTAGAGTTAGCTGCGCATTTTAAAGAAACGCCACGCGATGTGTTTTTCTATTTAGCCAAGGCCTATCATTTGTCATACATGTTTCGCGATGCGATGCGCTCGTTGGAAGAATATAAAAAATATGCCAAGCCGGCCGAATTAAGTGCGCCCGAAATAATCCAATTAGTTACTAATTGCAAAAGTGGCGGCGAGCTGATGAACGATCCGGTAAATTTTGAAGTACTACGGCGCTCGCCCGTGCAGGAAGACAATTTGCCCGCCAATTACAATCCCGAATTTATCAATGATAAAGTAATGTATAAAACAGATTTCTTTACTACTGCCATTGATAAAAAGAAGCCAAAACTTTTAATGTGCAAAAACGGCAAGAGCGAAATTTTTCATGCAAGTTATGGAGTGAAAGACGCAAGTAATTTAGATTTATACAAAAACACATTTGCAAACGGAAGTTTCGGCGCTTCGCAGTCTTTAGGCGCGGAAATCAATACGGAGTTTGACGAAAACTATCCGTACATCAGCAAAGACGGTAAAACACTTTATTTTTCATCCAAGGGCCATAACAGCATGGGCGGATACGACATTTTTAAATGCACGCGTACCGATAGCAGTGCCGCATGGAGTAAACCTCAAAATATGGGCTTCCCAATAAATTCTACCTATGACGATATACTTTATATTCCCGATCCCGATAACCGTTACGCTTCTTTTTGTACGAATAGAAAAAATGATAAATTTGAATACATCCAAATAAAAACCTGGCAAAAAGCATTTTCGTATTCCATCATAAAAGGAAATTTCTCTATCGACTCTTCAAAAAACTCGGACGCCATTATTACGGTTTTTAATTCGCAGACAGAAGAAATTGCCGGCGTTTACAAAACAAACAGCGATAACGGCAATTACCTGATGGTACTTTCCTCAGGGCAAAGTTATTATATGACCATTGAAACAGAAGGCTATCCCGAGCTGAAAAATTCTTTTGATGTACCCGAAAAGAAAGGTGATTTTATTTTAAAGCAAAGTATTAAATTAGGTAAGGATAATTTACAGAAATCGTTTAACGTAGTAAATTATTTTACCGAGGAGCAAGCCAACCAGGCGGTATTTGAGAGTAAGAAACCCGTAAAAGAAATTGTCGCGGTAAAAAAAGCAGAACACAGGCCCGAAGTAAAACTGGGAAGGCCCAAACGCAGTGCCGAAGAAACGGCAATGGATCAACAAAATTTAAAAGATGCCAAAAATCTTTTTGAACAGCAAAATTACCAGGAGGCGGCGCTTCTATATCGTCAGTTAGAATTGAACATTGATTTAGACGCCTTAAATTCTTACAGCTACGGCGTTTGTTTGTTTTATGCTAAAAAAGATAAGGCACATTGCTCGCAATTACTTGAAATGGCTTCTACCGCTAAATCAGTGCCCGTGGATGTGTTTTATTACTTGGGAAAAGCAAATCATTTAAATTATAAATTCAGCACTGCTATTAAAGCGTATCAAAAATTTATAGCGGTAGCTAAACCGGCCGACGTAAAAAAATTAGACGTAGAAAAAGAAATTGAACATTGCAATAACGGACTAAAGCTTGTAAATAACCCGGTTGTTATTGAGGTTTTTGATAAAAAACATATTTCGTTAGAGAGTGTGCATAATGCGTTTACACATTTAGAATCGGGCGCAAAAATTTTAATGGGAACCGAGGATATGCTTACAAGCGTTGATAAAAGAAAAAAGTACAAGCCTGTTATGTATTTAACTCCTGACAAGACCACCATTTACTATTCCAGTTACGGAGAGACGGAAGATCATGGAAAAGATATTTTTCGCTTAAAGAAAATGGGTAATGGTAAATGGAGCGCGGTTCCTTTTAATATCTCCAGTATAAACAGCGATTACGATGAAGAGTTTCCCTCTTTATCGCCCGATGGAAAAACACTTTACTTTTCTTCGCGAGGCTTTAATAATATGGGCGGCTACGATATTTTTAAAAGTGTTTGGGATGAGAAAACCGAAACCTGGGGGGCGCCTGTTAATTTAGGTTCGCCAATAAATTCTCCTTATGATGATATTTACTTTGTGGAGTAATGACACGAATTACACTAATTATTAAAATTAATTGATAGCGTAACGGCCGCCAATTCTGCGAATTATAAAAAAATTAATTGGTGAAATTAGTGTCCAAAAACTTGTTAATGTCTTTCACTAGTTTTGGCCCTTCATATATAAAGCCGGTGTAGAGTTGAATTACATCGGCGCCTGCGTTTATTTTTTCTATTGCGTCTTCAACATTGTGTATTCCCCCCACTCCCATAATGGCAAAGCGTTTATCTAAAGTTTGACGCAGGTATTTTATTACTTCGGTGCTGCGTTTTGTCAATGGTTTTCCGCTAAGGCCGCCCATGCCCATTTGTTTTACTTCTTCGGGATTGGCTTTTAATCCTTCGCGAGAAATGGTTGTGTTTGTGGCAACTACTCCTGCAATATTAGTTGAAGTCACAATTTGCACAATGTCATTAAGCTGTTCGTTATTTAAATCGGGCGCAATTTTCAAGAAAATAGGTTTTTGCGCGGGACGCTTTTTATTTTCGCCAACCAAAGTCATTAGTAAATTTTGCAGAGGCTCTTTATCCTGCAATTCGCGAAGATTTGGCGTATTGGGAGAACTTACATTTACCACAAAATAATCTACCACATCAAACAGCTCGTTAAAACAAATTACATAATCATCAACCGCGTTTTCATTGGGAGTATTTTTATTTTTACCAATATTGCCGCCTATAATTACTTTTTTATTTTTTCTGCATTTTAATTTTTCGGCTGCAGCTTTTGCTCCGTGGTTATTAAAACCCATTCTGTTAATCAAGGCTTCATCTTTTGGCAGGCGAAATGCGCGGGGCTTATCATTACCGGGTTGCGCTTTGGGAGTTACGGTTCCAATTTCAATAAAGCCAAATCCCAAACACGACATCTCATCCGTAACAACCGCATCTTTATCAAGCCCTGCACCTAAACCTACAGGGTTCGGAAATTTTATTCCCGCGATAGTCCTTTCAAGCTTGGGGGAATTCACGCAATACATAGAGGAAACCCATTTTTTCATAAAACCGGATGCCAGAAAAAATTTAAGTAAGGAGAAAGTTAAATGATGCGCCTTTTCGGGGTTAAAGAGGAAAAGTATAGGCTTTATAAGTGCTTTGTACATTTACAACACAAAAATAGGTATTTACTCTCAAATCTCCCCCTTCCAACAAAACTTTACGTCTTCGTGCCTTTGTGCAAAAATCGGCGCCTATTACTTATTTCGACACCTAAAAGTGAATAACAATTTAGCTTATAAATCCATCCCAAATGTTAGATTTGTAAGGCAATTATGGAGCAGAACAAATATCCCACAATAATCAGCAAACTAATAACGCTTGTAGTTATTTTGGTACTGGCATTAGGAACTTGTTTAGTGTTTCTTATTAACGGTGTTCCTGATTTCTTAAAGAAAGAGTCTTCCAATCCTGAAAAAGATAAAGAAGCCAAGGAAAAAGTAGCCGAGTTCAATAAACTAAAAAAGAAAGACGCAGAAAAATTAAATATGTGGACTGCTCCCGATATTACAACCATTCCAAATGATTCAAACGGAGAACTTATTAAATATGGAAGAGAACTCATTGCCAACACTGCAAAATATCTCGGTCCAAAAGGCAGCGTGGCTTATTTTTCTAACGGAATGAATTGTCAGAATTGTCACTTAGACGCGGGCACAAAACCATTTGGCAATAATTACAGCGCGGTGGCTTCTACTTACCCAAAATTCAGAGAGCGATCGGGCGGAATGGAAAATATTTTTAAACGCGTGAACGACTGCTTTGAAAGAAGTTTAAACGGGCAAGCGCTGGACACATTAAGCAAAGAAATGCTAGCCATTAAGGCGTACATAAAATGGATGGGCAAAGACGTGCCGAAAAAAGAAAAACCAAAAGGCGCCGGAATAACTGAAGTTGCTTATTTAAATCGCGCAGCGAGCCCTGAGAACGGAAAAACTGTTTACATACAAAAATGTAAAAGCTGTCATTTAGAAAATGGTGAAGGAAAATTAAACGCCGACGGAATTTCCTATCAATATCCACCGCTTTGGGGCGAGCACAGTTATAACAATGGCGCAGGATTATATCGCCTCTCGCGTTTTGCAGGTTACGTAAAATCAAATATGCCGCATCCAACAAATTATGACGCGCCACAATTAACCGATGAAGAAGCATGGGATGTAGCCGCATTTGTAAACTCGCAACCACGCCCGAAAAAAGATTTAAGCAAAGACTGGCCAAAAATTACAGGCAAACCTGTTGATCATCCCTTTGGCCCCTATGCAGATAATTTTACTGAAGAACAACATAAGTACGGACCCTTTGAACCAATTGCAGCAGCCAAAAAGGTACGAGGGATGAAGTGAGAGGTACGAGAGAAGGAGTTAGTATAAGGAGTTAGTATAAGAAGTAAGTAAATTAGTAAAAAGAAAAACACAAATAAGGACACGAGTTCCACCAATTAATATTAAAAAATAATTAGTGAAATTAGTGTCATAATAAAAAACAAAACATGAATATACTCACTCAACCCTGGCCCTGGTACGTTAGCGGTCCGTTGATCGGACTGATGATACCGGCACTTTTAATTTTAGGAAATAAAGCTTTTGGTATTTCCTCTTCGCTTAGGCATATCTATGCTTCTTGCATTCCTACCAAAGCAAAATTTTTTGATTACGATTGGAAAAACGAATCGTGGAATTTGGTTTTTGTTTTGGGCGTTGCCATTGGCGGATTGATTGCGGGATTTTTTCTCGCTAATCCAAATCCTATACAATTATCGGATGCAGCTATTGCCAGTATGAATGATTTAGGAATTAAAGATTACTCGGGATTAATTCCGAAGGAAGTTTTTAATTTCTCGTCGCTATTGACCGTAAAAGGATTTACATTAATGGTAGTAGGCGGATTTTTTGTGGGCTTTGGCACACGGTACGCGGGTGGTTGCACATCGGGGCATGCCATTATGGGAATTTCTAATTTACAATTGCCCTCCTTAATTGCTACCTGCTGCTTTTTTGCCGGAGGATTAGTTATGACCTGGTTGATTTTACCTTATATCATGCATTTACCATTTTAAAAAACACAGACGCCATTTGCACTAATTAAATAAAAAAATTCGTGAAATTCGTGTCAAAACAAAAAACACTATGAAAAATATCAAATTTTTATTGCTTGGTTTTATTTTCGGATTTATTTTAATAAAGGCCGAAGTAATTTCCTGGTTCCGTATTCAGGAAATGTTCAGGTTTCAATCTTTTCACATGTACGGAGTAATTTGCTCAGCTATTATTGTAGGATTGATTTCCTTGCAAATAATAAAAAAGTTCAGCATTAAAACACTGAGCGGAGAGCCCATTAAAATTGAACCTAAAAAATTCAATAAAGGAAATGTAATCGGCGGTTTTATATTTGGCCTTGGCTGGGCAATGACCGGCGCTTGTCCGGGCCCCTTGTACGCATTAATAGGCAGCGGGCTATTGGTTGTAATTGTGGTTTTGCTAAGCGCCGTGTTTGGGACTTATGTTTATGGAGTGATGAAAGATAAATTACCACACTAAAAATTTTATGAGCGATAAAAACTGTACCAACCCCAATTGTAAATGCGATTGCAATCATCCGCTTGAGAATGCTGTGGAGAAAAAAGACGGGCACGACAGGCAGCGCAGGGATTTTTTAAAATATTCGGGCATGGCGGCTATTGGTTTAGGATTGGGCCCTGCTATTTCTTATTGGTTGCAGGACGAAGGAAAAATAAAAGAGATTATTAAAAATCCTGCATTGGCAAGCGGCAAAGCCCAGCGCTTTACCATTTTACATACGGCCGATATGCATGGTCAGCTGGATATACACGATGAATTTTTTTGGGAGAGTGGCAAACCCGTTTATAAAAAACGCGGAGGCTTTGCTACACTAAAAACGATGGTGGACGAACTGAAAAAAGAAAATCCGCTAAACACATTAGTAATTGATGGAGGAGATTGTTTTCAAGGAAGCGGCGTAGCTTCTTTAACCGAAGGAAGAGGTATTGTACCCATTGCCAACATGATTAATTACGATTTGGTATTGCCCGGCAATTGGGAAGTTGCGTATGGCAAACAAATGATGATACACGATATGAATTCATACACGGCAGCAAAAGTTTGCGCTAATATGTTTCATAACGATGACCTTGACCATGATTTACTTTTTCCGCCGTACCAAATTTTTAATATGGGCGGAATGCGCATCGGCTTCATTGGTTATAACGATCCACTCACTCCTATTCGTCAATCACCGGCTTACTCAAAAGGAATTCATTTCAGCAAGCCCGAAAAAGATTTGGGCAAATACGTAAAAATACTGCGCGAAGAAAAAAATTGCGCGATGGTCTTTGTGCTTTCTCATATGGGGCTTTCGCAGCAGGTGCATTTGGCAAACCTGCCATGTGCCGAGGGTGTTGATTATATTTTGGGCGCCGATACACACGAGCGCGTAAGAACTCCTGTACAGGGAAAATTTGCAAAAGTTACAGAGCCCGGAGCATTTGCTTCGTTTGTAAGTAAACTGGATATTGTAATTGAAAACGGAAAAATAAAAGACGAGAGCTATCAATTACTGGATGTTGACCCCGAGAAATACAAAGAGGACGAAGAAGTAAAACGCATGATTGAAAGAGTTAAAAAACCTTTCAAGAAAATTCTTACTGAAGTATTAGGGCAAACAAAAACTACGCTTGAACGTTATTATATTATAGAAACGCCAATGGATAATTTAATCACCGACGCGGTGATGTGGAAGTTTAAAACAGACATAGCGGTTTCTAACGGCTTTAGATTTTGTCCGCCATTGGTACCCGATCCTAAAACCGGTGTTGCAGACATTACGCGTGATTATTTGTGGAGCATGTTGCCCGGAAACTCAGAAGTAAAAACCGCCGATGTAAAAGGAAGGCAAATATGGAACTGGCTGGAGAAAGAATTAGAAAACGCTTTTGCAAAAGACCCTAAGAAAAGATTTGGCGGCTGGTTCGTTCGCTTTAATGGCATGCAAGTGGTATTTACTATTGGAAACGAAAAAGGAAAACGCGTACAGGAAGTTTGCATAAAAGATCAGCCAATAGATTTAGAAAAAATGTATACGATGGTTGCGTGCGAGCGCGACGGTGACCCTGATAATATGTTATGCCGAATGACGAATGTACATAACGCCGTTAGACAAAATGTTTGGCTGCACGATGTGCTTGAAGATTATTTAGCCGAATTCTCGCCCGTATCGCCAAAAATTGAAGGAAGAGCTATTGCAACTGATGCACCTGCCACTTTATTAACGCAAGTAATGCCGGGAGTTGATTATCAGTTTAGGTAACTACGGATTACCGATAACAGCCCACGGATATACTGATAATTCGTTCTACTATTTTTGCACGAAGTTAAATTATTGGAATTATCATCCGTATATCCGTACAAAATCCGTAATCCGAAGGCATTTACCAAATATCAAAGGCCTCGTGTATCATTTCCTTGCCCCACTTTTCTTTTCCGAATTCTTTTTGAAGTTTTGCTTTTAGCTCGAGAGCGGTATACATTTTACTTCTGGTCTTTTTCATTAATAATTTATCCATTCCGTATTTTGCTATTTCTACGGTTTTTGCAAAATAAATTACTCCGCCATCTTCTGTTGCCAATCCTAAAATTGCTCCGGGCAAACCAATAAAACTTTCCGGCCCCGTGCTCACAGAAATTTCGTTGCAATACCACGCATATAAACGCGTACTGTCGTTTGCCTGCCAAATTGCTTTGCGGCACAGATAACCGCAAATGGTACGTTTACTCTCTGTAATTTTCCATTTACGAATACACAAAGTATCCTCCACGTACAATTGCTCGCCCCAAATGCTTTTAATAGTTAAACGCTTATTCTGCTTAAAATTCTGATAAACCGAATTCTTACTGGTGGTCCAGCTCATTTTTTCTTTCAGGTCGCTTTCTTGTGGGGCAAACGCGGCCAGACTATCATTAAAGTAAAGTTCAAAAAAATCTACTTTGCTTTTATCTTCTTCCTTAATCCACTCTTTCATAAAATCATCTTTATACTTTTTGTAAAGATTGGTTTTACGCTCGTACACAATTTTACCACAGGTTATCTGGGCGCATACAATTTGTTGCACAAGTACTAAAAGTATTAGTATTTTATATTCCTTAATCGCCCCAGTCATCTTCTTCTTTTTTCTTCTGGCTGTTAAACTTCCAAACTAATTGCATCATGATATAACGCTTTATAATACTTGTTTTGTTATCCGTAATAATATTGCCATTTACAGTACGCGTGGCACTGATGTTTTG
Source organism: Bacteroidia bacterium (assembly GCA_038214655.1). Lineage (GTDB taxonomy): Bacteria > Bacteroidota > Bacteroidia > B-17B0 > Aurantibacillaceae > PALSA-968. Next base: position 13,015 of record JBBQRR010000035.1, read on the forward strand.
ATTAAGTAAATCGTTTCCTTTAAAAGAAAGAATCAGGTTTTCGCTCTTTAAAAAAGTCTTACTTACGGATGCATTCCACAAAACATAACTGATATTATACCCCGCCGTGCGTTTTGTATTTATAACGTACTCGGCATCTGTACTGACACTGAATTTCTTTGGCAATGTCCAGGTCATTTCTGCATCATACCCCTGTGTTCCGTAAGGCTTACTGCTTAAAGAGTTTAAAGTTGACTGGGGTACAGTATATTGGTAATTACCACTCACAACAAAATAAAATTTCTCGGTTGTAACCGATACGCGTAAATCACCCGAGGCGGAAGCATTAGTGGTAATATTTTTTTGCGAGTTTATATAATTTGTACTGCTGTAATAATCTGCATTTAAAGTAGGGCTTATTTCTAAAACCTTAGAGAAGAAAGGCAAACTAAAACCTATATATCCATCTGCATTATAATTTCCGTTTACATTAACAGCTTGCGTAACTGTACGGCCTATATTATCGTAATTGGTAGAGCTGGCAAAATCATTATTAGTAACAAGCGCGTTTATGCCCGCATAAATATTTTTTCCGCTAATTGGTTTAAAGGAATTAAAATTCATTTCAAAATGATGCTCGTACGAAGGCAATAAATTGGGATTTCCTATTGTAATATAATTGGGATTCGTATTATTTTGAACGGGCTGCAACTGCGTTATACTTGGCAAACTTGAACCGGTATAATAATTAAACTGAAAACTTTGGTTATCGCTGAATTTATAGCGCCACGACATATAAGGCAAAATATTTTTTACATCCTGCTTAATGGTTTGTGTGGTTCCTACATTATAATTATCCACCAAAACATCCCGTACGCGTGTACCGGTTGAGAAACGTATTTTTTTTGTTTCGAAAATAAATTTTAAGCCGCTACGGTATGTATTCCGTGTATTTTTAAAAGTATTGCTTAAAACAGAATCTTTAACAGTATAATCGCCGTTAAAATAATTCAGCGTCTTTTTTTCCTGAGTGCTTGTGCTGTTTATAAAATCAAAAGTAAATTCCAATTTAATTTTTTTAGTAAGAGGTTCGGTAAAAGTTAAGGTGGCATCGTGCCCCATGCCTTTGGTATTATTAGTTTTTTGCTGATTTACATCTTTAAGAGGGGTGCCGCCTGTAAAATTTGAGTTTTGCGTTTGCAAAATACCGGCTCCGTCAGAATTACTCAAATTAAAATCATAATCCAGGCGCAAAACGCGGTCCACTTTTTTAAATTCTCTTTTCAATTTAACCGCATTGTCTATTTCGTAACTGCTGCCATTGCTATTATTGCTTATATCTGTTTGTCGTGTTAAAGTATCGCTTTGCGTAATAAATTGGTTTATTTCTGAATGGGTATTAATACTTTTTCCCAATGTTATTTTTGGCTTGATAGTTAATTTTGTAAGCGAATCCAATTTTTGCTCAACCGAAAAATTAAAAACATGGCTTTGCCCCTGCTGCGTGGTATTGCTCTCGTTAGTAGTTGTGTAAGTTGTATCTTTTAAAAAATATTGGTTGCGGGTAGTTGAAGAAGTAGTTAATTTACTTGAAACATAGGTATAGTTAAAAAGCAATTTGGTGTTCTTGCCAATTTTATCAGTATAATAAGCCCCGGTTTTAAAAGTTTGCGGTATACCTTGCCCCTGACTTGAGCTACCGCTAAACATAATGCCGTCATCCGTACTTGTCATATTTAAATCGCTGGTGATTCCGTATTTAAAAATATCTCCCCAACCCAAATTAGTTTTAGGCGTATTGCCAATTAATCCAAAAATCGAAATTTTTTGCTTGTTACTAAATTTGTTTGCCAAAAACTCTCCCTCATAAAATTGTTTTTGCAATTTAAAATCGGGCCCGCCTCCGGCGCCGGATATCTTCCCGAAGTATCCTTTTTTGGCATCATCTTTCAATTTAAGATTCATCACCTTAATTGTTTCGTTATCGGAAGTAGTGCTCGATGAATTTTCGGGTTTTTTATCGTATACCTGCACCGACTCGATAGATTTTGCATTCAGGTTTCTGGTAGCTACAGTTGGATCAGAACCAAAGAACTCATCGCCGTCAACTAAAACCTGGTCCACTTTTTTGCCTTGCGTAGTTATTTTTCCTTGCGCGTCAACTTTTATTCCCGGTAAACGTTTTAGTAAATCCTCCACGGTGGCATTTGGTTTTACTTTGAATGAATCGGCAGTGTAAATAAGTGTATCGCCCCGGTAATAAATCGGGTCCTTAAAAGCGTAAACTACAATTTCGTTTAACTGCTGAGATTTTAGCGGCATTATAATTTTTCCGAAATCATAAACCGAATTTTTTTCGCTGCCAAGCACCACAAAAATCTGATCGGCAAATTGCGGGTGCGAGATAACTACCTGATAGGTATCGAGCGGTAAATTTTTTAAAAGGAAAACACCTTCTTCGTTAGTGCGTGTATGCTGCACTAAAAGCGAATCGGATAATCTTATGGCAACTGCTACTGCATTCACCAAAGGCTTTTTGGCGGCGGTATCCTGCACGTTTCCTCCTACCTGCATCTTTTGCGAAAAAACGCTGAACGAAAAAAGTAAACAAAACAAAACCGGCAGGCACTTAATCATAAAATACGGCAACCCTTTTTAGTATAATGCAAAACTCAGTAAAAAGTAACACAAACAAGCCTCTAAACTGCATTGTAAAGGTAAAAAAATAGTTACAAAACCCTTTTAGATTTAAAAACTTAGTAATAGTCCTTGTTTTTGGCCTTAAATAGTATATTTTTGAATATCTAACCCCAATGAAGCGGGCCACCGGTAGCTTCAGTATAAAATTGCAAAATGAAGAAAATAACCACTCTTGTTTTAGTAGCATTTTTTAGCCTTAATCTTGCTGCTCACAAAACCGATGCGCCTGTAGTAAATCCGTACGAAGCGTATTTTACTAAAGCCTATGATCTTTATCCCGAAATTCCGCGAGGAACTTTAGAGGCGGTTGCTTTTACAAACACACATTTTAATCATATCACCCATCCGGTTAGCGAACCCGAAAGCTGCAGCGGCATACCAAAAGCTTACGGCGTGATGGGACTTACCTTAAATGGAAAAAAATATTTTAACGACAATCTTAAAAAAGTAGCCGAGCTTTCCGGTTATTCTGTTGACGATATCATTTCTTCTCCAGAAAAAAATATTCTTGCCTACGCAAAAGCGTATCATGAAGTTTTGATATTTGCAAGTCGCTATAAAGAAAAAGAAGGTAATATTGGCCGCGTTGTAAGTTATTTAAGTGAGCTTCCACAAAATACAAATTCGCAAAAGTTTGCACTTAATACACAATTATACGGAGTGCTTTCTTTTATGAACGATGCAAAGATGCAGGCGCTTTATAAATTCAACGATCCTAAATTTGATTTACAAAAATATTTTGGTGAAGAAAACTACAAAGTACTAAACTCATCAAACGTAATTCTTTCTCCCGAAAAAATTTCGGATAAAAACGGCAACACATTTAAAAGCGGAAACAGCTCGGTACAAACAGCCGATTACGGCCCTGCTCTTTGGGTTGCATCACCAAATTATAACTCGCGCGGCGGAACAGCCATTACCGCAGTTACCATTCACGATATGGAAGGAAGTTACGCTGGAGCAATCTCGTGGTTTCAAAATACTTCATCAGGCGTTTCGGCGCATTATTGCGTTCGTTCTTCCGACGGACAAATTACAGAAATGGTTCTCGAATCAAACCGAGCCTGGCACGTTGGCAGTGAAAATAATTACACAGTTGGAATTGAACATGAAGGGTATGCTAATCAAACCGGATGGTACACAGTAAATATGTACACGCAATCTGCTTTGTTGGTTGCCGATATTTGCGCAAGTCACGGTATTAGTCCGCAACGGACTTTATTTCAACCATGGGGCAATACAACTTATTACAGTCAATCGGCAATTCCCGGCGCTTGCACACAAGTAAAAGGGCATATGCATTATCCAAATCAAACGCATACCGACCCCGGGCCAAATTGGGATTGGGATTATTTTTACAAATTAGTAAACAACCCCGGCCCTGCAGCAACAGTTTATTCAACAGCAAGCGGAAGTTTTTACGATACCGGCGGAGCCGGAGCAAATTACTCGGATGATGAGCGCACAATCTGGAGGATAGCACCAGCAGGAGCAACAAACGTAACTCTTACATTTAGCAGTTTTGCTACCGAAAATACCTGGGATTATATGTATGTGTACGATGGGCCCAATGTTTGGTCAAATTTAATTGGATATTATACCGGCAACACTAATCCCGGAACTTTAATTGCAAGTACTGGTACAATGACAATTGAATTTCGTTCTGATTGCGCTACAACCGCTGCAGGATGGAACGCATCTTGGAACAGCAACGCATCAACCATTACTCCTGCAAATTTAGCAATCACAACTGCTACTTGTCCGCAAGACAGCGTGACTCTAAAATGGACAAACAGCGGAGCCGGATGGTTTGTGGATGTAACAGATGATGCAACTTTTACAAGTTATTATAATAAGGCGGTTCCTAATTTAACGCGCATTGGCTGTCCGGGTGGATTTGCAAATAATTTAAACGCAAGTTTGTATTTAGCATTTGCGCCCAACACAACTTATTACTGGAGAGTTTGGGATGGAACTTCTCATACGTACGGAAATAGTTTTATGACGCCGAGTTGTAATTACCAGGACACAACATGTGGTGGAACATTTTATGATACGGGTGGATCGGGCGCAGCCTATATGGGAAATGAAGATTATGTAGAAATTATTGAGCCGAGTAATGCTGCGAGTGTTACTATGAATTTTACAACTTTTGATACAGAGCCCGGTGGCGATACTTTGTGGATATACAATGGCAATTCTACAGCCGCGCCGCTTATAGGGGCTTATCAAGGAACTTCTGGGCCGGGTACCGTTGTTGCAAACAGCGGGGCGATGACCTTACGTTTTAAATCTGACCCCTTTGTGAATCATGCGGGCTTTGCGGCAACGTGGACTTGCGTGCAGAACACAACTTCAATTAACAACCAGTTAACAGTTGGTAGTTTGGCAGTGTATCCAAATCCGTTTACTGAAAATATTTCGGTAAATTATTCTTTAAATGATAATTCGCCCGTAAAAATTTCACTGGTGGATGTAATCGGAAGAGAAATTACTTTGTTTAGCGCGAATGAGCAAAGTGCCGGAGAGCATAAACTGCAACTGGACACAAAAGATTTAACTTTAACAAAAGGCGTTTATTTTTTAAAATTAGAAAGTAAATTTAAAACTGCTTTTGTGAAGATGGTGAAGAATTAGAAAATTGTGAATTATGATTTTTGAGAACGGCTGAGGGAACTTAGCCGTTTTTTTATTGTCTTTATTTTATGAAGAGGCATTTACTTCGTACAAATAAAAACAGCAATAGATTTTGTTACAAAGAAAATAATTATCCTCCACTGCTTACTACCAAGGTTCCCACCCTTGCAAATGCGCAGCTTTGGAAGCGCAAATTGTCGGCCGGTAGAATGTCAGATAAGGGTGCAAATTATTTTAAGGGGGGGCGAAGAAAAAAGAGTCTCCTGAAAGTGAGCAATAATGTAAGCCGAAACACTTGTATTCGCCCGCATTTTTTCGAGCGGTTGTTAGCACTTGTTGCTGCCACGCAATTACGCAAAGCTCAAGTGTACGCATATAAACTAATAGTCGTTGAGATTTTGCTTTTTCTTTAAGTCCCTAATTTTATAGAGCGTTGTCACCGAACTATTTTTTGGATTACCAGATATTGCGTCAGGTCGTTGAGTAACATAAATGGTGTCGCCGTTACATTTATAACTAAACCCACCTTCAGTTTCGTCAAACGGACCAAGGAAAAGTCTAAAATTTGCCGAATCAGTTAACCATTCAACGTTTCTGCTACCGCCAAACGCACCTTGTCCAAAAGCGCAAAACACTTCCGCGTATAGGTCGGTACAAACTTTGTATGTCCGTTTATGGTCTTTTCTACTTTTGTCGTCTCCAGAACAATTTGTGAAAAGAAATATTGTAGTAAGTGCTATTATTGTTGTCTGCATAATTTTTTGTCCAACGAAATATTTTTTTCTACCGAATGTTTGTCCGCAGCAATTAGTGCTAACGTTCCTCCACTTGCAAATGCCCGGCTTTGGAAGCGCGCAACTGTCGGCCGGTAGAATGTTAGATAAAGGTACAAATTATTTTAAACGGAGGCGTAGAAAAAAGAGTGCCCCTAAAGTGAGCAACAATGTAAGCCGAAGCACTTGCCTGTCGCCCGCGTTTTTGCAAGCACCTATGTAAAAGCACAGTATGCCCTTGCCCCGTTTACGAAACACTTAGGTGTCCACTATACACCTGTCTACTGAGGAGGCAGTCTGTTAATTTTTAATCCCCATGAATTAATAAAGGAATATTTGTAATTATTTTTGTCCCATAAGTTAGCATACAAGTTTAAAGTCCGTATGTCATGCCGCATAAAATAAACGTGAAATTTGCGCTTGTGTTCTTTTACATGGATTTCGATAATATTTCCAAGTCCATTACCTATTATTTTGCTGGGAAAATTATTTTTTCCATCGAAAGAGAAATACTTAATTTTAAAAGTAATGTCGCTAAGTTGAAATGACTGGAGGGCTCCTGAATTTAATTTTACATCGAGGTGGTCTTTACCAAGATGAATTTCTCCAATGAAATCATAGCCTTTTGTGAAAATTGCAACATAAACCAATGTAGATATGAAGACAGCACCAAGTATTATCATTACAATCTTGTTCGTGTCAAACGCGCAGATATTAATAAGTCCAGATATTAAACAAATGAAAATACCATATATTCCAATTTTCGATGGTAAATCCCTTTTGTCGCTTTGTATAGGGATTTTCAAATAGTAGTCCGTAAGATTGATTGGTTGTCGTTTGTCGGAAGAAATTGTCATTTTCAGTTGTCGGGCATATTGTGTATAACTGGCTACTTGTATTAACTACTTGCCCTTAAACACCGGTTTCCGCTTCTCTAAAAAAGAGCTTACGCCTTCTTTATAATCTTCGGTTAAGGAGGCTTGCACCTGGAAGTCGCCTTCGTTTTGCAATTGCGTTTCAAGGTTATGGTATAATCCCTGATTGAATAATTTTTTGGTTAGTCCCAAAGCTTTGGTGGGCATATTGGCAAGTGTTTGCGCAATTTGCATCGCATCTGTTTGTAAATGTTCCGCATCCGAAACTTTATACACCATTCCCATTTGATGAGCTTCGTTGGCACTTACTTTATCTCCAAGCAAGGCCAATGCTAAGGCGCGCTGAAAACCAACAATACGCGGCAACATAAATGTTCCGCCGCTATCAGGCACCAAACCAATTTTACTGAAGGCCTGAATAAATGAAGCCGTGTTAGAAGCAACAATAACATCGCAGGCCAAAACAATATTTGCTCCTGCTCCTGCCGCAACACCATTAACGGCGCAGATTACAGGTTTCTCTAAATTTCTTATTTTTAAAATGATGGGATTGTAATGTTCAAATACAATTTTTTTAAGTCCGGGACCGTTTGGGTCAATTGCTTCGGCAAGGTCTTGCCCTGCACAAAACGCTTTTCCTTCTCCTGTTAAATAAACGGCGCGGATATTTTCATCACCGGCGGCATTATCTAAGTGTTGCTGTAACTCTAAGGCCATTTCGCGGTTAAAACTGTTAAACTTATCGGGACGATTAAGCGTTAACTTTAAAACCTGTCCTTCTGTTTGAGAAAGTATTAAACTCATGATTTAAATTTTAAATTACATCTGCAAAATCTTTTTCCATTTTACGGAAAGTGATGATGCCAAGAATAAGTATTACTAAACTAACTGCCATCGAAACTAAAAACTTAGATACATCAATAGGAACCTGCGAACCAAACATACACCAACGAAATCCGTCGATAACGCAAACCATAGGGTTTAGCGAATAAATTTCTTTTAGCCATCCGGGAATTGAAGCGTTGGCATAAATTTCGTTACTGCTAAACATTACAGGAGAAACGAACATACCGAACTGTACTATAAAAGGAATGATATAACGAAAATCGCGATACTTTACATTTAGTGCGGCAATATATAAACCACAGCCCAACGCTGTTATAATTGCGAGTAGTAAAAATGCAGGAAGAAAAACAACTTGCATACCCGGAACCAAATGATAATAAAGCATGATACCCATAAAAATTGCAAGCGAAATAAAAAAATCAATAAGGCAAACGATAACCGCGCTGGCCGGAACAATAATTCGAGGAAAATAAACTTTAGAAACCAAATTAGAATTTGCCACCAGTGATTGCGAAGCATCGCTGAACGCAGATGAGAAGAAAGTCCAAGGCAAAGTACCTGCTGCTATTAGTAGCGGAGTTGGAATAAGTGATTTTTCATCTTTATTTAATAAAAAACGAATAAGGCTTAAGGCAAAAATGGTAAGCAAGGGCCTAAGTAAAGCCCAAAGTACACCAATAGCCGTTTGCTTGTAGCGAACACGTACATCGCGCCAGGCCAAAAAATAAAACAGGCCTTTAAAAACCCAGATATCTCTGAAATACCGCGTGTTTTGGTTTTTAGAATCGATAATTATTTTTTGTGCCGACATAGGTAGGCCAAAGTTACTAATTTAGTTCAAGTAACGCTACGTTTTCTATATGCAGAGTTTGCGGAAACATATCTACGGCCTGCATTTTAATAACCCTGTATTTCTCAGCTAATATAGCCAAATCACGCGCCTGAGAGGCGGGGTTACAGCTTACGTACACAATTTTTTGCGGGGCTATTTCTAAAATCTTGCGAACTACTTTCTCATCCATACCCACACGCGGCGGGTCGGTAATAATTAAATCCGGCTTTCCGTGAGCGGCAATAAACTCGTTGCTTAAAACTTCCTTCATATCGCCTGCAAAAAACGAGCAATTGCTGATATTGTTTAGCAGTGCGTTTGCCTTTGCATCCTCAATAGCTTCGGGTACATACTCAACGCCAATTACTTTTTTAGCTTGCTTAGAAACAAATTGGGCAATGGTACCTGTGCCGGTATACAAATCGTAAACAATTTCGTTGCCTTTTAAATCAGCAAAATTTCTGGTTACCTTATATAACTCGTAAGCCTGTTTGGAATTTGTTTGGTAAAAAGATTTTGGCCCGATTTTGAATTTAAGGCCCTCCATTTCTTCAATGATAAAAGTGTTGCCGTAAAAACAATTTATCGGCAAATCAAAAATAGTATCGTTGCCCTTTGGGTTAATTACATAAACCAAAGAAGTTATTTGCGGAAATAGTTTTTGAATATGAGTAAGCAAGGTTTTAATTTTCTCTTCATCATTTTCATGAAAAGAAAAAATAGTCATTAGCTCGCCGTTAGAACTGCTGCGAATAATTAATGAACGCATAAACCCCACCTGATTACGGATATCATAAAAAGTGTAGTCGTTGGCCAGTGTAAATTTTCTTACTTCGTTTCTTATTTGGTTAGAGATGTCAACTTGCAAATGGCATTTTTCAATGTCCAAAATTTTATCAAACGCGCCTGCAATATGAAAACCCAAGCCGTTGCGGTTATCAAATTGTTCTTTGCTTTCAATCTGCTCAAGCGTAAGCCATTTTTTATTAGAGAAACCGAAGTCGAGCTTATTACGGTAAAAGTATTGCTCTTTGCAACCTAAAATGGGCAAGGTCTCTCCTACTTCCACTTTAGCAAGGCGTTTTATGGCCTGCGTTACCTGATTTTGTTTGAAGGCTAATTGCGATTGGTAATTAAGATTTTGCCATTTGCAACCACCGCAGGTACCAAAATAACTGCACTCGGGTTTAACACGATGTTCTGAAGCTTTTTTAAGCACGGTAAGTTTTGCAAAGCCGTGCGATTTTTTTTTGCGATACACTCTAAAATCACAAATATCGCCGGGCACGGCGCCTTCTACAAAAATTACGAGGTCGTTGATTTTGGCAACGCCCATCCCTTCGCTCGAAATATCTATGATTTCGGCGTTTTCTACTATGTATGGATTAATTGCTTTTCCCATTTTGTTTCGCGCAAAGACGCAAAGTACGCAGAGTTTTAATATACCTCTTGCTCTTTTTTTATATTGTATTAAAAAAGAAACGACTTGCATTAACAAGCCGTTTCAAGAAGTCGGGCTGATCCCGCCTCTGCGGGACGACCCTAGCATCTACCCCGCTTTTCAGCGGTGGCCCCATGCTAGTACACTACTCCCGCCGTGGCGGGACTACAGCCAATTTATTTTTCCCTTTATTAAGTCGGGCTGACAAGACTCGAACTTGCGACCCCTAGCACCCCATGCTAGTACACTACCAACTGTGCTACAGCCCGATTTTAGTTTTCTTTCTGACAAAGCGCTGAAGTTTCCCTATTGGCCACCACCAAAGCACTACAGCCTGATTTTAGTTTTCTTTCTGACAAAGCGCTGAAGTTTCCCTATTGGCCACCACCAAAGCACTATAGCCAGATTTTGAGTCGCAAAAATAACATTTTTTTGAAAACCGAAGCCTATTTAATAATGAGTTTTAGGCTGTATAATTGGTTATTAGAGGCGCCCACTATGCGGTAAATACCGGTAGGCATTTGAGGAAAAGTATTCATGGCATATAAATAATTGTCTTCCCTGCCAAGGCTTATTTTAGCGTAGTAATCATTTCCATCCACATCGCGCAGCACAAAAAGCGACTGATGACCCTGAGCATTTTTTATATTCGACTCAACCACCGGCTCATTTTTAGGAATACCTGCGCAAGTGCGCTGTGTTTGTTCTTCATTATATTTTAAAGTTATTACATCGGAGTAATAAGCAATTCCGGCATCATCTGTTTGTTTGATGCGGTAAAAAGAAAATCCTTTATAAGGCTGGTAATCGGTTTCAAGATATTCTTCAAATAAATTGCCATTCGTTGCAACCGGCATATCAATTATTTTGGAGAAATTTTTTCCGTCAGCACTTTTTTCAATTGTAAAAAAAGTGCCAAGCGGCTCTCTGTTCATACTCCATTTAATATCTGTTTTGGTACCGTTTTGCACTACACTAAATTCAAGTAAGGCTAATTTCCTTTCGCCGCTAACAGACGCAAAATTCTTAACCGGAATAAGGAGCGAAAGAAATAAAGGCAAAATAAATAAAACCTTTCTCATGCAATTAGTCTTGGTATTCGCTAAAGTAAACTAATTACTCTGAAATCAAAATTTTGTTTTTCAACAAGTTACGGTGCACAAAGGCTCATTAAGGAGCAGTGGTAAATTATAAGGAAAAGTGGTTTTATGAGCTTAAAACAGGCTTAATTAATAATTAAAACCACCGTATGTTTTATTCCTTCAAGCACCAAAGAGCAAAAATATTTGCCGGCAGCCAGTTTTTTATCCGGACTAATCAGAAATTTATTTGAATTGATTGAATCCGAATAAACCGATGTAACATAAACAGATTTACCAAGTTCATCGTAAATTGTTATCTGCACCTCATGATTATTTTCTATTCCCGAAAAATCAACCGTAAACTCTCCCGAGTTTGGATTTGGATAAATGCTAAACGTTATGGCTTTGTCTTTTGCAAACTCAACGCTAACGATACTGTAATATTTAAATTTTCCGTTTTTATCGGTTTGCTTTAAACGGTAATAAGAAGTGCCTGCTAATGGATTTACATCAACCGTGTTGTAATTTAATTTAACCAGACTGTTACCGTTAAGAGCTTTTGTATTTACACTTTCGATTTCTTTAAATGTTATTCCGTCTTGGCTCCTTTCGATGGTAAAATATTTATTATTTGTTTCGGTGGCGGTGCTCCATTTAATATCTACCTGATTATCTCTTTTTACCGCCGTAAAACTAAGTAAATCAACCGGCAAAGAATTCCATCCTGTAAGTTTACTTCCTAACGTAAATGTTGAAAAAGAATTAAACGGTGTTCCGGATGTTGTAGATGTGATACTTCCGGCCTGCGGCGTTGCAAAATTACCTAAAGCACAAGTTGCACCGATATCTATCCAGGTGGTAGGAGCGCCATTTGTGTTTTTACAAATAGTTAAATTACTTCCTTGATAAACTGCATCATTTACGTCAAAATATAATTGAACCAAAGGAAAAGCTCCGGCACTAAAACTTAAACTGGTATTAGAAGCCGCGGCTCCGCTGCTTGTAACTGTACGATCAATATTCCAATAATGCACGCCCGAAACGGTATCAACTGTTGCGGGGAGCGTCCATGCCAGCAAAGTTGCGGGCGCATTAAAAAGTTCGCCTGTATAGCTGAACGAAGTTGCAGCGCTGTGCCTTACGGTTAAAACAACGGGCCTGCAATCACTACTTTTTCCGACAGGAAAATTTAATGTTTGTGTAGTTCCGCTAGCTGAAACATCATACCTCATTGGCCCGTCGATATAACTTGTAGCTGAAGATGTAAGTGCAGGAGCCGAACAGGTTTCGTCCATCAAAAATAAAAGTCCGGTAGATGATGTAATTATTTTTCCGCTTGTAAGGGCAAGATTTCCTCCTGTTGGCATTCCTATACTGTTGTTTAAAGTAAAATTACCGGCGGTTTTATTCATTGTAATGTTTTTTATACTGGTACCCTTAGTGCCGCTGTTTGTAAAACTTGCCGAGCTTGCCCCATCAAAAATTACGCGCCCTCCTGCACCACTGGCAAAATCAACAGAATCGGAAGCGGCTTGAATTGAAATATTTCCTGCATACGTACAGTTTGCATTATAGGCAGGACTTAATTGCCCTGTAGACGCTCGTTTATAAGCCACATCTCCGTTATAATCATCGGCAGCGGTATTTGCAAGGCGCCAGTATACAGTTCCGTTATTTATAAATGTACTTGTGCCACCGGCGCCAAAAGTATTTCCGCCGGTACAGTTTTGGTTACTTGTTAAACCATTCATTGTAAAAATATTGCTTGTACCGTTAAACGTGCTGTAAGCCAAATTTATATTTGGCGCTGAAAGTGTGATCGAACCGTTCCAGGTACAAGGACTTCCACTTGCACCAACTGTTATATTACTGTTTGTTACTCCGGCGTTAATTGTTGATTGTCCCAGTGCTCCGTTTTGCGTTACATTATAAAAATAAACATTGGTGGCGCCATTAATGGTGCCATCAATGAGCTGTCCGGTGTTACTCATCGTTACAGTAGAAAACGCATTAGCCTCTCCAACATAAATATCACCTGTAGAAGAAGCGGATGAATTTAAACGCAAAGATTTATTAAAAATAACCGAACTCGGATCCCCTGCACCGCCGTCGGCAAAAGAAACGTTACCGGTTAATGTAACTGTTACCTCAACGTGCCCCATAAAAGTATGACTGCTTCCGGCTCCCGATCCGCCATTTGATCTGCCAATATATAAGCCGCCCACTGTTGTGCTTGTTATTTTTACAGTATCCACATAATAATTACCTACTGAGTTTGCACCAATAATAAAATTATTATTTGCACCTCCGTTAGCAAACGCGTTAAATGTTGTTTTACCTAAGAAAGTATCTGCCTTTGCTGTGCCACCGGTACTCGTCCTCCACCTGCTTGCTGCGTTAAGAGCGGTAAACGTAACGTCGTTATGGTATTTATTATTGCCTAAAGAGGAGGCGTCGTCGCTTGGAAGGTATTTTATAAAAGTTCCCACGCCGTAAAGTTCAAGCGATTGAATATTTATTTTTCCGGTATTAATGGTTAGGGGGATGGAAAAAGTTGAATTACCTACTTTGGTTCCTGTAAAATTTACGTAAAGCGAATCATTGTTTACATCGGTAAAACTTATGGTTGAACCCGCAACACCTGTAATAATTGAGCCGCCGCTTAATGCACAGGTAATAAAACTTGCTCCTGCTAAAAAAGGCCTTGTGCTGTTTACAGTTAATGCCTTGCTGTTTAAATCAAGGATACCGGCAGTATGATTATAATTACTGGTTACTAATAAAGGCACGCTGGTTCTTACTCCGGGATTTGTAACTGAAGTATTATTTACTGTAAGCGTGTAAAATGTTTCCTGAGCAAGCGGAGTACTAACTATTTGTGTTCCGCTGCTTCCGTTAAATATAACCGCGCTTGTGCCCTCTCTAAAAGGATCGGCGGCCGTACTTGTAATATTCCAATTACCCGCTACACTTAAAGAAGGCGAACCGGAAGAACTGCAATCAAGAACCGACGTACCTGCAATATTTAAATTTCCGCCAACAGTAACAAACCCGGTAAGCGTTCCGCCAATACTAGCGGTTCCGCTAATTGTAAGGCTGCCCGACATAGCAAGTGTTTCTGCCGCAGTAAAACTAATTGCACTGCCGTTACTCATAGTAACATTACCGATTAATGTTTTACTTCCGTTGGCGTTTGTAATTGCAAGCGTGCCGTCTATTTGAGATGTGGATGTTACAGCTACAGTGCAAAATCCTATACTCTCGGTTCCGCCTACAACGGCGTTAAATGTACCTCCTACATTTACGGTTCCAACAACTGTTCCGTCAATAGAACTTCCGGGATTCATTATTAAATTGTTTGTTATTCCTACTGTTTGGCCGGCAGTAAAATAAATAGCCCCGGTTGCAGACAGAGTAACGTTATCTGTAAAAGTTGGTGTTCCGTTGCCATTTGTAAATCTTAGTGTGCCATCAATTTGCGAAGTAGATGCTACTGTTATAGTAAGCCTCCCTAAAGTTTCTGTTCCGCCAATTACCGCCGAAAATGTTCCGCCTACAGTAATAATCCCTGTAACAGTTCCGTCAATCGAACTGCCCGGGTTCATCATCAAATTACCTGACATAGCTACGATTTTTATTCCTGTAAAAAATATGGCTCCGGTTGCAGGAAGTGTTACGTTTCCGGTAAAGGTGGCAATTCCGGATGCGTTCGAAAAAGTTAGCGTACCTGAAATTAGCGATGTAGAGGTTACATTAATAGTTCCTCTTCCTATTGTTTCTGTTCCGCCAACCACATCGGCAAATGTTCCGGTAACGTTTACTATTCCTGTTGCAGTTCCGTCAATCGAACTTCCCGAATTCATTAATAGATTACCGCCAACGCTTACAGTTTTTGTTCCTGTAAAATATAAAGAGCCTGTTCCGGTTAAGGTTAAGTTGTTAGAAAAAGTTGCTGTTCCGTTTAGATTAGAAAAAGTAAGCGTCCCGTTAATCAGCGTAGCTAAAGGAAACGTTGGGGCAACTCTTCCAATTGTTTCTGTTCCACCAACAAAATCAATAAATGAACCGGTAATATTTAAAACTCCGGTAGCACTGCCATCCATAGAGCTTCCGCTATTCATTGTAAGATTTCCGGTGATACCAACAGTTGCTGTAGTTGTATAGAACAATGAACCTACTAGCACCTGACCTTGCATAAACTGCACTCCCGGACTTGTAGCTGACGTATTGCTTATTGTGATATTATAAAATGTTTCGCCTCCTGCTTTTACAGTACTTACACTTTGTGTGCCAACTGTACCATTGAAAGTAATCGTACTTGTTCCTTCAATAAACGGATCGTTTGCATTACCTGTACTTGTTGACGTCCAGTTTCCTCCTACTCCCAATGTATTGTTTGCAGCGCTCGCGTCGAGAACACCCGTGCCCGATAAAATAAGATTTCCTACCTCGTTTAAAGTTACCCCACCTAAAGTTGTTGTTCCGGCATTAGGCACGTTAAAAGTTCCGGCAACATTAATTATTCCAACAGCGCCACCTCCACCAATTGTACAACCTGCAGTTGCATTTAAATTGCCACCCATCGCTACCGTTTGCGCTGCCGAAAAACTAATTTTAGCTGCTGCGGCAAGGGTTACATCGCCTGTAAAAGTTTTTACTCCCGTAACAGTAGAAAACAAGAGCGTACCGTTAACAGCGGTTGCACCGGTTACCGTAATCGTAAGCCTTCCTAAAGTTACTGTTCCTCCGGCAACGCCTGTAAAAGTTCCTGCAACAGTTATAACTCCGGTTACACTTCCATCAATAGAACTACCTGGATTCATTATAAGATTAGCCTGCATAACCACGGTTTGTGCGGCCGTAGTAAAATTTATTGATCCTGTTGCCGATAGTGTTACATTGCCTTTTAAGGTTGGAGTACCGGTGCCGCTGGTAAAAGTTAATGTTCCGTCAATTTGAGAGGTAGAGTTTACGGTTATTGTAAGTCTGCCAATAGTTGATGTACCACCCACTACTGCCTGAAAAGTCCCCGCAACATTTATTACTCCCGTTACGGTTCCGCCAATAGAACTACCCGGATTCATTATCAGATTAGCCGACATTACTACGGTTTGCGCAGCGGTTGTAAAATTTATGGAGCCCGTGGCCGATAGAGTAACCGTGCCTTTAAGTGTTGGCGTTCCAGTGGCGCTAATAAGTTAAAGTTCCGTCAATTTGTGAAGTAGAGTTAATTGTAATATTCAGTCTTCCTATAGTTTCTATGCCACCGGTTATAGCCTGAAAAGTTCCTGTAACATTTATAGTTCCGGTAAACCCTGCCCCGTCAATAGAACTCCCCGGATTCATTACTAAATTTCCGGAAACGGTAATGGTGCTTACGGCTGTAAAACTTATAGAACCTGTAACTGTTACTGTTGTTATTGCAGTAGCTGCGCCAACGGTAATTACATCGCCGGCTGCAATAATTGCATTATCGCCGGCAACGGGGGCTATACCTCCCAACCAACTTCCGCCGGCACTCCATACACCGCCGCCGGTTCCGTTACTGGTAATTGTGCCCGAAAATGAAGTTAAACTTAAAGTTGCTGCAATTAAAAGTAAAAGTTTTTTCATGAACCAAAATTATGAACCTCTAAAATACTAAAAAAAAGACAAACTCAAGTTTACACTACTAAAATTGCGATTAATGGGCGGTTTTTAGCGGTTTATAGTGTCTCGCCCTTGGCTTTTTTCAAAAAGTGCAGTTTATTTATATTAAACCTGCAATTATTTTACAAACGGCCCATTTCAAAATCTTCGCTGGTACTCTAAAACAATGCTACTTTTGCGCTATGATTACTACAATAATTATATGCGCCTGTATAGTTTTCTCGTTAATTGCATTTAACAACCAGGCCGTTTTCGAAAAATATCTTTTTAGTTCGTATGCTGTGGTACATTATAAACAGTACTACCGCATTTTTACACATGCTTTTTTGCACGGCGATTATATGCACTTGGCTTTTAATATGTATGCGCTTTATCTTTTTGGCGATATGCTTGAACAGGCTTTTTCTTTACCGCAACTCTTTGGTGCTAAAGGCCCCTTTCTTTATTCGGCATTATACCTTGGTGGAATAATTTTTTCTTCGCTGCCCGATTTAGCGTTACACAAAAATAATAGCAGCTACCGTTCGGTTGGAGCAAGCGGCGCTGTTAATGCCATTGTTTTTAGTTCTATATTAATAAATCCGATGATGGGAATGGGTTTACTGTTTCTTCCATTTTTCATTCCTGCCTGGATATTTGGCGGATTGTATTTGCTTTACAGTGCTTACATGTCAAAAAAGGGCCGCGATAACATTGGCCACAACGCGCATTTTTACGGAGCACTTTTTGGATTTCTATTTACTATTGTGTTAAGACCCTCTTTGTTTTTAGCTTTTTTCGATCAGATTTTTCACGGGGCATAGAAGATAAAATACATCCGAAAATAATTATGTTCTTACACACTAATCTTCCCAATCGGCAATAAACAAATTAGTATCGCGCGTGCCGCCGTTTTTGCGGTTGGAAGAAAAAATAAGTCTTTTTCCATTGGGAGAAAACATCGGAAAAGCGTTAAACAAACTCTCTGAAGTAATTTGCTCCAGCCCTGTTCCATCCAAATTAATCATAAACAACTGAAAGTCGTAGCCCTTTTGCGAATGATGATTGCTGCTGAAAATTATTTTTTTTCCGGATGGATGAAAGAACGGAGCCCAATTTGCTTTACCTAATTTCGTTACTTGCTTCAAATCACTTCCATCCGCATTACAAATATATAATTCCATATTGGTAGGTGCCACCAATCCCTGGGTCAATAATTCTTTATACTCTTTTATTTCTTCCTCGGTGGTTGGCCGCGAAGCACGAAAAACAATTTGTTTTCCATCAGGAGAAAAGAAAGCACCGCCATCATAGCCCAAATCTTTAGTAATTTGTTTTGGATTTTTTCCGTCAATATCCATAGTCCACAACTCAATGTCGCCGCTACGTGTAGACGTAAAAACAATTTTATCTCCTTTAGGCGAAATAGTAGCCTCGGCATCGTAGCCCGGTGAATTTGTTAGCTGCTTTACAATTTTTCCCTTCGCATCCGCAACATAAATATCAAATGTTTTATAAATGGCCCAAATGTATTTTCCTTTTATATGCGGCACGGGCGGACAACTATCATTGGCCGCGTGCGTAGATGCATACAAAATATGTTTCCCGTCGGGCATAAAGTACGAGCAAGTAGTTCTTCCTTTACCGGTGCTTATTAAAGAAGGTTTTGTTGTGGTATCTTTTTCTTGCTTTTGTATATCCATTAAAAAAATTTGATCGCAGGATAAACCCCATTTTGCATAGTTGCTCTGAAAAGTAAGTTGTTTACTGTTGGGACTGAAATACGCCTCGGCATTATCACCGCCAAAAGTTAATTGCTTCAGATTTTTTAAATGCTTTTCGGTTTGAGCGTTAACTAAGTAAAACGTTAAAAAGAAAAAGGTAAAAAAGAAAATCCGCTTCATAAATAAATTTTTGCAAAGATAAGGGTAAATTCTACTTGCGTATAAGCGTTGTTGCATTTGCCTGCGCCGTTGGAGTCATAATCACATCCGTTATGTTTACGTGTGCAGGGCGACTGGCCATCCAATAAATTGTATCGGCAATATCTTCAGGCGTTAAGGGTTGTAAACCATCGTACACTTTTTTTGCACGCTCAGCATCGCCGTGAAAACGTACTAAACTAAATTCTGTTTCTACCATGCCCGGGTGTACCGCTGAAACACGGATGTTGTGCGGCAACAAATCAATACGCATTGCCTTGTTTAAAGCATCTACGGCGTGCTTGCTGGCACAATACACATTACCGTTAGCGTAAACTTCTTTACCCGCCACAGAGCCAACGTTAATGATATGCCCTTTTTTAAGAGGAATCATGAGGTTGGCAATTTCTTTGGTAACGTAAAGCAGGCCTTTGATATTGGTGTCAATCATTTTTTCCCAATCATCTATATCTCCGTCCTGAATAGTAGACAGGCCTGAAGCGAGCCCCGCATTATTTACAAGTACATCAATATTTTTATTTTCTGCCGAGAGAGATGCGATATTACTTTTTACTTCTTCCAATTTACGAATATCAAAACAAAGTGTTTGCACTTTTATTTTATATCTTTTTTGCAATTCATCGGAAAGTTTTTGCAAGCGATCGGCACGACGCCCGGTAATAATTAAGTTATACCCATTTTTTGCGAAAGTTTCCGCAGTTGCTTTTCCAATTCCTGAGCTTGCTCCTGTTATTAGTGCTATCATACTTTTTTCTTTTTGCACAAAGGCGCGAAGGCTCAAAGCTATTTTGGCTTAGCGTGTTTTGTGGTTAATTTTTTTTGGCAAGTTTGCTTTTTCTGAATCCGTAACATAAATAAACCACCAATCCAATAAGCAACCATATCGAAAAGAATTTCCAGTTTTGCGCTTCCATGCCGGTAAGCAAATAGCAACACGATAATAAGCCAAGCACCGGGATAAGCGAAAGATTTTTTATAAATGAGAATACAGAAAGTACAATAATCAAAATAAAATAAATAAGCATTGGTATATTTTGTGCGGCGTTTTCTTTAGTGATATTAAATTTAGAAATTAAATATTCTTGCTGGTAAACATATAGCAGCCCGAAAACCGTTATACAAATTGCCGGCATAATCCATTTTGAATTGATATAGGGCAGTTGAAATTTTTTGTCGTTGCGTTTTGCCTGCCGCGGTAACATTAGCACGCCGCCGCATACAAGTACAAATGCAAAGAGTGTTCCTATGCTGGTAAAATCAAGTACAAATTTTTCATTGGTAAAAAACAAAGGCACTCCAACTACAAATCCGGTTACAATAGTAGCAAAGCCGGGCGTTTTAAAGCGCGGGTGAATTTTAGAAAACTTCTTTGGCAATAAACCATCTCTGCTCATTGCCATCCAAATGCGTGGTTGCCCCATTTGAAAAACAAGTAACACACTGGCCATTGCAACTACGGCGGCAATAGAAACAACGAATAGCATCCATTTAACGCCCTTAATTTTAAATATTTCTGCTAAGGGGTCGCTCACACCAAGTAATGAGTATGAGGCCATGCCTGTAAGTACTAAGCACAAAATAATAAATACAACGGTACAAATTATCAAGGAGTAAATCATTCCGCGGGGTAAATCACGCTGAGGGTCTTTACACTCTTCTGCAAGAGTAGATACGGCATCAAAACCAATATACGCAAAGAAAACAGCAGAGATACTCGCCATTACTCCAACCATTTTTCCATCAGGGCCTACCTGGGGAGTAAAACCATTGGGCATAAAGGGAGTCCAGTTTTCTATATCTATATAAAATATTCCAACACAAATTACCAATGTAATAATTACCAATTTTATTATCACCATCGCGTTACTGATATTGCGTGATTCTTTGGTGCCAACGTAAACAAGAACAGTAATTAATGCATTGATTATAACAGCTGGTAAATCAAATATTATTCTTAATCCACCAATAATAGGTGCATCTGCCCAAGCGCGATAACCTTCAGTACCGGTTTTACTATCCAGAAAAGCAGTATGCGCTTCCGAATAATTTATACTGAGCCATTCGGGAATGTGGGCGTTCATACCATCAAGCAAATTGGTAAAATATCCGCTCCAAGAAAAAGCGATGTAAATATTTCCGATAGAATATTCCATTAACAGCGCCCAACCAATAATCCAGGCAAACAATTCTCCAAATGAAACATAGGCGTAGGTATAAGCACTTCCCGATACAGGCACACGACTTGCAAACTCGGCATAACAAAGTGCAGTAAAACCACAAGCCACGGCACAAATAAGATAAAGAAAAATTACTCCCGGTCCACCCGAAAAACAAGCGTTGCCAATAGCACTAAAAGTTCCGCCGCCAATAATTGCTGCAATACCAAAAAAAGTAAGGTCGCGTGTGCGCAATACTTTATGAAGTGTATGTTGCTCGGCAGAAGGGTCGCCGTGTTTAAGCACTTCTTCCGCTGATTTTTTTCTAAAAAGGTCCTTAAAACTCATAGGCTAAGCAAAAGTATAAATTATGGCTTATGTTTATCGGAAAAGATTTTAATTTTAGTTATGTCGAAAATAATAATGCCGCACATTAGTATAAAAGGCATAACGGGTACTTTGTATCTCATGATAGCCCCGGCCACCGGCGTTGTATAACCAATGAGGAATAATATAGTAATGGAAACAAAAAAACAGAGTGAAAACAGGTTTTTATCCATCCCTGTACGGCACCAAGCTGTACAAATAAGAAGGAATAATAGTACAAGTGTATTTTCGAGGCCGGAAATTCGTTCGAAAATTGATTTTGCCGACATGAAGCCGGGCTTGCACAAACTATTATAAATGGCCGAAGGAGCAGTTTTAAATAACGAAGTATAATTTGGCTGTAATTGCTCCATGGCAATAGTACTTCCTACTAATGGCATATCCCAAACTAAGGCATAAACCGTAGTATCTGTGCTGCTCTTTACAAAAATTGTATCATTCAAATTTTCATTTTTCCAATACATGTAATTACTACCTTGTTTTATCTTAAATGTATTTTTTGAGAGTGTATCCAGAAATTCTTTTTTATCAGGTGCTATACGCGCAAACTCTTTTCCGTTTTGCAAAAAAACTCCTCCTTTAGAAACAGCAATAAAATCACGATGCTTAAGAGAAAGCGTTTCTAAAATATTACTTTCAAAAAAAGTAGCGCTGATAAATATACTTCCAAAAAAAGCAAGAGCGTACAAGCCCAGATAGGTAAGAAAAGGTTTTGATATTTTAAATTTGTCAACTACTAAAAAACAAGTCAGAGCCGGACCGGCAGCAATAAGCAAATACGTTTTGTTAATGAGCAAAAGGTAAACCGAAAGGCAAAGCATTACTGTATTAACAATAATTCGCTTTTTATGAACGAACACATTAAAGAAAGAGTAAAACAAAAAGCCCAAAGCAAAAAGTAAAATCCCTTCTTTTAAAACCCCCGAGCCCCAAAATAATACCGAAGGAATAAGAAATATAGAAAGAAATATTATTTTTTTCTTGGAAGGCAGATAAGTAACAAACGTATTATACAAGGCCATTAAACCGGCTAAAGAAATAAAACACATCACTACTGTATGCACATGAAAACTACCAAAAGCAAAAAGCATTACAATAGCATTAAAGCGAATCATGGTATGATTATCATTGTAGGTACCAAAATCGTACTGCCTGTACCAATGGTTCATTTGATTATAATACGTAGTATCAAAATAGGGGCGGTCGTTTGAGAAACCGAAAACCATTTTTAAGTAATCTCCGTACTTATGTTTTTCTAAGGCAGAAAACATGACACCTGCATCGTCGTAGTATTTAAAAATATCGGCGGTAGACCTGTCGGCATAATAACGCGTATAAACCCAATAAAGCGCGAAACCAAAAAATATTTTTACAAAAAAAACAATATTAACCGCATTTATCTTTTTGTTTCCAAAAAAATCATTTTTAAAAAAAGGGAGTTTGTAAATTACAAACGATAAAAGAATTATATATAGGCAAGCGATAATCATAAAATCTTACGAGTAAATATTTTCCTGTTTAATTTCCATCCACAATTCGGGTTTCTTAATAACATAAAAACCAAATTGCTCATATAACGTGTGCGCATCTTTTGTTCCGAGGCAAAATCTTCTTAAGCCTTGTAATTGCGCGTGAGAGAAAACTTCTTGCATTAAAATTTTTGAAAGTCCTTTACCGCGATGCGCTTCTAAAATAAAAACATCACCCAAGTAGGCAAAAGTTGCAAAATCGGAAATTACACGTGCAAAACCAACAAGTTTATTGTTGTGATAAACACCAAAGCAAAGTGAGTTTTCTATTGAGCGTTTTACAATTTCGATTGGAATATTTTTTGCCCAATAGCTGTTTGCCAAAAAATCATGAATGACTTCAAGTTCCAGTTTACTTTTATCGGTTGATATGGAATATCCTACAGGTAAATTCATTTTTCAATGTTCGAGACTACGGCTAAACGTTTTTTATCGGCGCTAAAAGTAAATCGGGTAATTTTCTTTATTTCGTAAGATGTAAAATCAGCTACTTCAACCCATACTTTTGTTTCGGTACTGTAATGATAAAGTTTACTTCCTTCTGATTTTATCATTCCTAAATCGTCCAGCCAAACGTAATCCTCATTTTCGGGTTTATCGGTAGCAAAAAGAGTTGCTTTTTTTGTGTGCGTATCAAAAAAGTAAATCAGGTTTTCTTTTTCTTCGTGTATCACATAAAAAATTGTGGTGTTATTTATTTTTTTGAAGGAACGGGTTGGATGGTTGCAAAGCCAGTTATCTTCGCCGGTTTTTAAATTTAAAACTCGTAGCGAATGTGGGTCGGTGAGTTTGTAATATAAAAGACTGTCTTTGCCCAACCAGGAATAATAGCCGATAGAATCAGTGCCTTCGGTAAGACATGCTTTTTTTGCTCCCGTTTTACTATCGTAAAGCCATATACGTTGCGCAGAATCTTCTTCAACCACAACGCAGGAAATTGTTTGTCCGCTTAAAGTTAACATGGGCGAATACTCGCTGGTAGAAGTATTTGTAAGCTGCGTTATTTTTTTTGATTTTATTGAATATAAACAAGTATGAATTTTTTTATCCGCACCTATTTCCGAAGAAAATAAAATGCTCTTGCCATCGGGCATAAAGTAAGGTTGATTATCGTAACCCTTGCGGTTGGTAATATTTTCGGCTTTCTCAAACTTTATAAGTTTATTTTTAATTTCTATATCGGCCAAAAATATTTCGGTCTCGGGCAATTGAGCAAAAGCGCGGCAAAAATCAACTAGCAGAAATATGTAAAACGCTTTTTTCATTTAAGTATCTTAAAACAGATTTTTGAAACTATCAGTGCGCAAATAAACCCCCATAGTGCCCCGCCTGCAATATCTAAAGGATAATGCACCCCCAAATAAATGCGCGTATAGCACACAAACAGCGCCCATATAAATAAACTTGCAAGCAGCATTTTTTTTGCGGGCCTTAACATAAAAAATAAAAAAAACGCAACTGCAAATACATTTGAGGCGTGATTTGAAATAAAACCGTATTGGCCGCCGCGGTAATCCTTAACTATATGCACTTTTTCTTGTAGTTCAATATTATGGCTTGGCCTGTAACGTTTCACTGATTTTTTAATGATGTTTGCGCCCTGATCGCTTACAAAAAGCAAAACGGCTACAAAAATGAGTACGGTTATTACTTTGTTTTCGTATTTTCTATACAATTTAAATACCCACCAGGCAAAAAGTGGTATCCATATCCAGAATTCAGTCAGAACGGGCATAACGGCGTCGCAAAAACTGCAATGTATCCCGTTTAAATAAAGAAAAAGTTCTTTATCGGTATTTTCTAAAAATTGGAACATTAATTAAGGGCTGAAATTAGGGTTTTTCTTATGTATAAAAAATATTATCTTTGCCGCCCTAAAAGGCGTGGTAGCTCATTTGGTTAGAGCACAGGATTCATAACCCTATTAATAAGTTCTTTAAAATGCTTATTTTACAGGCGATTGAAAGGTTTTTAAATAGTGCGGTTTCCACATGGTTTCCACACTTTAGTAAGAAAATAGGTCGGGTGTATAACCCTGTAACCAATGAGGGACAAGGGTTGTAGAAAGTTTTAGTTTAGAAATTGCCAATACAGAATAAAAAGTTCATTTAAAGAAGAAAAACAAGAGGCCGCAAGTATTATATTTGCAAAAAAAATATGGCGAGGTAGCTCAGGTGGTTAGAGCGCAGCATTCATAACGCTGAGGTCGAGAGTTCAAGTCTCTCTCTCGCTACAAAAAGAAAAGCCCGATCATTCATTTGATCGGGCTTTCTTTTTTTGAAAAATTATTTATTATTTACGGAACAACTCTTTTTCTATATCAAAGAAAAAGCCTGGATTAACACCATAATCTATTATCATGGCCCATAGTAATATCATGGGGACTTCCTGGACACCAGTTGCTATTTTAGTCATTACCTCTTTCCCATAACCGTACTGCACAGCAAAATCATCGTAGGTATTGAAAATCCCTTTTTGCTTTAACTTATTGTAAGCTTCAATAAATTTATGGCTCACAATATTTTTTTCTTTAAAATCTCCGGTAAATTTTTTAGACTTTTTTTTATCGTCTTTTGCCATTGTATAAATATTAGCAGCAAATTAAATTTTTATCTCTTAATATAACGCCTTTATACGGCGTTATAACCAACGTTTATTCTGGTTGATTACTTTTTTTGATTTTTATCTAATTCCATGAATTTAATCAGTTTTTCTTGTGTCTCAATTATTTTTTTATCCTTACCGATCTCTCTTTCGTAACGGTCAATCGTTTTTTTTAAATCCAAAATTTCATTGGTCATTTGTATATTTTGCTTTTGAAGATCATCAAAGTTTTTTAATATTTCCTTTCGCTCTTTAGCAGGCATTCCCTGCGTTATCTTTTCTACCTTGTAATATACATCTCCGTTATTAGCTACTGCCTGGCCAGTTAAAAGAACATTATTTTGTCCTCCATTAATGGTTCCACCGTTAATGGTAGTTTCTTCCCGCTGAAGTTTGTCTGTCTTTAAACCGTCTTCAGCAAGGATATGATTGGCATTGATACCAAGCATGTTTACAGCTTTCCAAAGCATTTCAATATCCACATACCTGTTTTCAGAGGAATTTTTAATCTTGGAAAATTCTGCCTGATCTTCATCTATCCGCATGGCGAACTCTCGTTGGTTTCTTACAACATCCTTTTCTATCGCTTCCAATACCGTTTTGAAAAATCTGTTCGAAACCATTCTCTTAATGGAAACATCAGATTTATTTTTTTTGTTTATAACAGCCTGTTTCATAGTTAGTTATATTAAAAATGTTTCTTTTTAGGAAATATTATTTGGAAATATTGCTTTTTATACAATACATTTGCTTCCTTTTAAGTAACAAAATGTTGTCAAATATACAACAAACTTAGAAAGAAAGAAATAATATTTTACCAAACTGAGAAAAATGTTTACACAAGAGGATGTTAATATCATTGCAGATAAGCTGCCATCAAGCGCTGTCATCGAAATTTCAAAAAAAACAGGGATTTCACGCCCTACTATTTATAGGTTCCTAAAAGGTAATAAAATCCGCTCCAGGCTACAGGAACACATTTACATAGCCGCATTAAAAATTATTGAGCGTGATAAAATCAAAACGCAAAAGATAAAACAACAGCGATCAAGAATCCTTAGCGAAAACTTTGATGCCGATTAATCATTTTATTGAACTATTAAAAATATCCGCTTATGGAAATAATTGTATTTGAAAAAGAAACTTATTACAGAATGCTTGCAGAGATGAAGCGTACTGTAAAAGATGCTGTGAAAGAAATTAAAACAGAATCTAAAAAAATAACTGGTGATGAACATTGGATAGATGGAAAGGAGGCTCAATTAATTCTAAAGTGTAAACGTGATAAACTTCGCCAGCTTAGGGAAGACGAAAAAATTAAAGTTAGCAAGCATGGAAGAAAGGTACTCTATTCTAAGCCAAGCCTGTTTGAGTTCCTTGAAAACAACACGGAAAAAAAATACGTTTAATGAAATACGAAGAAAATCGCAGCCAAACCTGGTTTAGAGAAGCAACTAACCTCGATCTCAAACGCTTTGGCATTTACCGTGCCTTCCGACAAATTATTTAATAATCAAATTTAGTATGCAAATAAAAACACTCGCATGGACATATATTGGAAAAGAGCATTGCCTCTGGACTGGAAAAATGGATGGACTGTTTAACCATATCCAATTTTTTATAACACCTACTGGCCGGCATCCTGAAGAATATTTTATTAGAACAGACCAGAATGGTATCCGCAATGAAACCTGCATAGGGCTTGAAAATACAAAAAAGAAAGCACAGGATTTACTGAATAGCTATGCGATAGGAATGATACTCGAATGAAAATATTTTATGTATAGATATAAACTAAACTACAATATGAATATACGATTAGAATACTCTGAAACAGAGGGGAAATTTAACCAGGCACAGGCAACCGATTCAATAAATGTTGAGCGAGGGTACAGAACAGTTTGCTGTTTTGTGAATGATGAAAGAGCTTTACGATTCACGCAGGCCATCGAAATTAAATATCCTGAATTGCAATCCGCTAATGGGCATTACTTCCCTTCTTTCTCCAAGATAAAAGATGAGTTATATCATTTTATGGCAGAGGATATAAAAGTGCTGGAACAGCACATGAGCCAAACTTATCAAAGACAAAAACAATTATTTGCTAATCAATAAAACCATACAACATGAAACGATTTAAACTTTTCAACTGGTTACTAATTATTTTTTTACTCACTATTTCAGTTCCACTAACACTGATCGAAGAATTTTTTAAATGGATTTTTTCTTTGCCCGGAAAAATCAAACTCAATTATCAATTTATGATGTTTCTATATCAATTCACACGTTAGGAAACTAATCCAATTTACTATGATCGTTATACATTACCCAACAGCTTATAAAGCCTTAGATTGCTTTATAGATGCTTACAACGCCAACGTGGAGAAGACAAAAGATAAACTCCGCACCGGTGCTGTGATGACTGCTAAGGAGCTGATCCGCATTTATGGTATCTCATTGCTGAAGGCAAACGGATTCCAGGAAGTACAAGAAGCAAATCTTCCTACCCTTCAAACCAACAATAGCCAGCTTGCCAAATTAGTCAAGTGCAGTTCCCGGACA